>CADCSY010000001.1 GCA_902805555.1 uncultured Acidimicrobiales bacterium
CGGGCTCGGGGCGGGCTGGTCCTGGGCCGGCTGGTCTGCGGCGGGGGCGGGGGCGGGGCTGGCGCCATCGGCTGCGGCCCCGGCCGGGGCCGGGGCATCGGCGCCGGCTGCGGCCCGGGCATCCTCGGCCTCGATCGCCTTGCGTCGCGCCGCCTCGGCCTGGACCCGCTTGTCGGGTGCGAGGACCATCACCATGTTCCTCCCGTCCAGCTTGGGCGCTGCCTCCACCTTGGCCAGGTCGGCGTTGTGGGCCGCCACCTGGTCGAGGATCTTCATGCCGAGCTCCGGGTGGGCCACCTCACGACCACGGAACATGATCGTGATCTTCACCTTGTGACCCTCGTCGAGGAACTCCTCGACCTTGCGGGTCTTGGTGTCGAAGTCGCCCTTGCCGATCTTCACGCGGTACTTCATCTCCTTGATGGAGATCTGCGTGGTCTTCCGCCGGGACTCCTTCGCCTTCTGGCCGGCCTCGTACTTGAACTTCCCGTAGTCCATGATGCGGCACACGGGAGGCTCGGCCTGGGGGGCCACCTCGACGAGGTCGAGGTCGAGGCCACGGGCGATGCTCAGCGCCTCGGGCAGGGGCTTGATGCCCAGCTGCTCGCCTTCGTCGGACACGAGCCGGACCTCGCGGGCCCGGATCCGGTCGTTGATGCGAGGCTCGTTGGTGGGGGGTGCAGCTATCGGGCATCACTCCTGTCGGACGTGCACACGCGGGTGCGTGGGCGTCGGAGGGAGTGGGCTGCCCGGACGCGGCCGGCGCGGGCCGGCGGCGACGTGGGTGTCGAACCCGGCGCACGTGCCGTCGGGCGGAGCCGACGGGGTGGACGGGTGGGGCCCACCCACGAGCGGACTCGTGGCCTTCGGGCCCACTTCCCTGCTGGTTGTGCCGGTTACGTTACACGGGTGAGCAGCTTCTGGACACCTGGCGGGGAGCACCGGATCGGCGGCGTCGGCAGCGGGGGGCCCGAGGACGGGGACGACCGGCCCCGACCCGAGGCCGGGTTCGACGCCGGGTTCGACGCCGGCGAGGACGACCTCACCCCCGAGGGTCGAGCACAGCTCGAGGCCGAGGCGGCGGCGATGGCTGCCGAGCTGGCGGCAGCGCCCGCCGCGGTGGTGGTGGCCAACCACGTGGTCGGCCTGTTCCAGCTCGGCGCCATCCACCTCAACCAGGATCCACCGCACCTCGAGGACGGGCGGCTCGCGATCGACGCGGTCAGGGGGATCCTCGACGCGGTCGGCGACCGCCTCGGGGACGATGGCGCCGCCCTGCGCACCGGCCTGACCCAGCTGCAGCTCGCCTACGTCGAGCTGCACCGGCGGGCCGGAGGGTCCGGCGGGGAGCCCCCCGCTCCCGACGCCCCCGAGCCGGACGGTCCGTGAGCGTGCGCCCGTTCGACGCACGAGGGCGGGGCCCGAGGAGGCGGCTCGCCCGTTTCTGGTCGAGACGGGCCGGGTAGCCGCCCCCCATGCCGAACCCGCAGCAGCCAGAGCTCCGTCGCAGCCTGCACAACGCAGTCGACGAGGACAACGCTGCCACGCAGCTCACGGCGCCGTCGCGCCCCGCCACCGGGGGTGACACCGGTCCGGTCCCCGACGACAACCTGCCGGGTCACCACCCCGAGGACGAGCAGGACAAGCCCGACCCGGCCGACTTCGTCGCCAAGGCCAGGGAGGTGGCGGCCCGCAAGGGAGGTGCCAAGCAGGCGCCCGCCAAGAAGAAGGCCGCTGCCAAGAAGGCTGCGGCGAGGTCCGGCCCCGACGGCGGGGCGGGGGAGGCGGAGCGGCCGGCCAAGACGGCGAAGAAGGCACCTGCCGCGAAGGCGTCCGCCTCGGAGACCCCGCCAGCGAAGGCACCCGCAGCGAAGGCCCCCGCAGCCAAAGCACCGGCGGCCAAGGCACCGGCGGCGAAGGCACCCGCAGCGAAGGCACCCGCAGCCAAAGCACCGGCGGCGAAGGCACCCGCAGCGAAAGCACCGGCAGCCAAGGCGCCGGCAGCGAAGGCGCCGGCAGCGAAGGCACCGGCAGCGAGTGGCGGTGCGCCGGCGTCGAGCGCCCCGGTGGCTCCCGCCCCTCCTGCCGCACCGGACGCGCCGAGGAGCGAGGCGGATGCTCCGGCGGCCACGAAGGCGTCCGTCGCCGCTGAGGCAGGGGCGCGCCGACCCCCGAGCGGAGACCGCTCCCCCACCGCCCCGCCGGCGGGCCCGGCGCCGACGAGCACGCCTGCGAGTGAGGCGGACGCCCCGTCGGCGACGAGGGGCGCCGTCGCCGAGCAGGCCGAGGCCCCGGAGCCGGCTCCCCCTGCCGCTCCTGCGACGGGCACCGGCATCCCGCCCGCCCCCGTCGTCGCTGCTGCTGAGCCCGCCACCCCTGCGCCGCAGCCGGCGCCGCCTCCCGCCGAGGCCCGCACGCCCGCGAGCCCCACGGAGGAGCCGCTGGCAGGGACGAACGTGCTCGCCGCGATCCTCACGTTCCAGTGGCAGGTCGCGACCTTCCCGCTGCGCATCGCCGGGCAGGTGATCGAGCGGCTCCGCGGGCGGCGCTGATCGCCGGCCAGCGGGGCCGGCGGGGGGCTGGTCAGCGGAGCGTCCCCCCTCCCGCACGGGCGAGGGGGTAGGTTCGCCGGCCTTGGGCGACGCGGGGGGCGAGTCGAGCGGGGCGCTGGTCGAGCTGGACCACGTCGACAAGTGGTTCGACGACCTGCACGTGCTGCGCGACATCCAGCTCGGGGTCGATGCGGGCGAGGTCGTCGTGGTCATCGGCCCGTCGGGTTCCGGCAAGTCGACGCTGTGCCGCACCATCAACCGCCTGGAGCCGATCCAGCGGGGCGTGATCCGCTTCGACGGTGCCCCGCTCCCCCAGGAGGGCAAGGCCCTGGCCGCCCTGCGGGCCGACGTCGGCATGGTGTTCCAGTCGTTCAACCTCTTCGCCCACCGGTCGATCCTCGACAACGTGACCCTCGGCCCGATCAAGGCCCGCAAGGTCCCCAAGCGCGAGGCCCGCGACCGGGCCATGGAGCTGCTGGGGCGCGTGGGGATCGCCGACAAGGCCGACCGCCACCCCGCCGAGCTCTCGGGTGGCCAGCAGCAGCGAGCCGCCATCGCACGGGCCCTGGCGATGGACCCGAAGGTCATGCTCTTCGACGAGCCCACCTCGGCGCTCGACCCCGAGATGATCAAGGAGGTGCTCGACGTCATGGTCGAGCTGGCGTCGGAGGGGATGACGATGGTCGTCGTCACCCACGAGATGGGCTTCGCCCGCTCCGCCGCACGGCGCGTCGTCTTCATGGACGACGGCGCCATCGTCGAGGTCGCCCCGCCCGAGCAGTTCTTCTCCGACCCGTCCACCGACCGGGCGCGAGACTTCCTCTCGAAGATCCTGGCGCACTGATCCCACACAGAACCGACACAGCGCCCCGACGGCAGCATCGCCGCCGGAGCTCGACGAAAGGACGCACATGAAGCACACCCGCAGCTGGTGGCTCATCACCCTGCTCACCCTGATGGCACTGGTCGCCGCCGCCTGCGGTGACGATGACGACGAGGCCGACGTCGCCGCCGACGACGCCACCGAGGCGACGGAGGCGAGCGAGTCGGAGACCGAGGGCAGCGAGACCGAGGGCAGCGAGTCCGAGTCCGAGGGGGCGTCGGGGGGTGCCGCCGCGCTGATCGAGGAGAGCGAGACGCTCACGAGCGTCGTCGACGAGGGCACGATGACCGTCGGCACGAAGTTCGACCAGCCGCTGTTCGGCCAGGTCGACCCCACGGCCGGCGGTGAGCCGGTCGGCTTCGACGTCGAGATCGCGAAGCTCGTGGTCGACGCGCTGAGCGAGGCCTCGGGCGAGGAGATCGAGGTCCAGTTCGAGGAGACGCCGTCGGCGGTGCGGGAGACGGCCATCACCGACGGCACCGTCGACATGGTCGTGGCCACCTACACGATCAACGACGCCCGCAAGGAGCTCATCGCCTTCGCCGGCCCGTACTACGTGGCGGGCCAGGACATCATGGTGGCGGCCGACGACGACAGCATCACCGGCGTGGAGGACCTCGCCGGCAAGACGGTCTGCTCCGTGCAGGGCTCGACGTCGATCGAGAACCTGCGGGAGATGGCACCGGAGGCCGAGCTCGTCGAGTACGACGTGTACTCGAAGTGCGCCGACGACCTGGGCAACGGCCGGGTCGACGCCGTGAGCACCGACAACGTCATCCTCGTCGGCCTCGTCGACCAGTCCAACGGTGCGTTCGAGCTCGTGGACAACCCGTTCACCGAGGAGCCCTACGGCATCGGCGTCCCGAAGGAGGACCAGGCCATGCGCGACTTCGTGAACGACGTGCTCGAGGACATCTTCGAGAGCGGAGCGTGGGCCGAGGCCTACGAGTCGACCGTCGGAACCGTCGCGGAGACCACGCCCGAGCCGCCCGAGGTGGACCGGTACTGAGCCCGCACTGACCGGCAGAGGGGCCTCCGCTGGACGTCGTCCTCGACAACCTGGACCTCTTCGTCGACGGCGTCCAGACGACCGTGAGCCTCACGCTGCTCGGGTGGCTGGGCGCCTTCGGCATCGGCCTGTTGGTGGCGTCGTTCCGGGTCAGCCCGGTCCCGCCGTTGCGCTGGTTCGGCGCCACCTACGTCGAGCTGGTCCGCAACTGCCCGCTGACGGTGCTGTTCTTCCTGTTCTGGTTCGGGTTGCCGAACGCCGGCGTCCAGCTCCCGCGCTTCCCGTCGGCGGTGATCGTCCTCGCCGTGTACACGAGCTCGTTCGTGGCCGAGGCCATCCGCGCCGGCGTCAACACCGTCGCCGCCGGGCAGGCGGAGGCGGCCAGGTCCCTCGGCCTCACCTTCGGGCAGGTGCTCGGCCAGGTCGTGCTCCCCCAGGCCCTGCGCAGCGTGGTGGCACCCCTCGGCAACGTCTTCATCGCCCTCATCAAGAACAGCTCGATCGCCTACACGATCTCGATCGTCGAGCTCACCGGCCAGGCCCAGACCCTCGCCATCCGCACCGCCGAGGTCATCCCCGTCTTCGGCGCCGCGGCCGCCGCCTACCTCGTGCTCACGCTGCCGTCGGGGGCCGCGGTCGGCTTCCTCGAGCGTCGCCTGGCGGTCAGGCGGTGACCGCCCCGCTGCTGTCGGACGCGCTCGGGCCTCGCGGCCGTCGGCGCACCCTGGTCGCCTCCGTCGTCGCCGGCGTGGGCGTCGCCGCCCTCCTGGCGGTCGTGCTGCGCCGCTTCCAGGCCGAGGGCGAGCTCGCCGGCGAGCTCTGGAGCCCGCTGCTCGACGCCGGGACGCTGCGGTACCTGGGAGCAGGCCTGCTCAACACCCTGAAGCTGGCGGCCGCCGCCATGGTCCTGGCCCTCGCCCTCGGAGGGGTGCTCGCCCTCGGCCGGCTGGCCAAGGGCCGGCCGCTCAGGTGGCTGGCGGGCGTCGTCGTCGAGTTCTTCCGTGGCTTCCCGCTGCTGCTGCTGCTGCTGTTCTCGGTGTTCGGCCTCCGGTCGCTCGGCTACGACCTCCCGTTGTTCTGGAGCATCGCCGGCGCCCTCGCCCTCTACAACGGCGCGGTGCTGGCCGAGATCTTCCGGGCCGGGATCCTCTCGCTGGACCGCGGCCAGAGCGAGGCCGCCCAGGTGGTCGGGCTCAGGGACTGGCAGGGCATGGCCTACGTGATCCTCCCCCAGGCGGTCCGGCGGATGACCCCCGCCATCGTGAGCCAGCTCGTCACCCTGCTGAAGGACACGTCCCTCGCCTACTTCGTCCAGTACACGGAGCTGCTGCGACGGGGCCAGCTCACCGGCGGCTTCGACCGGAACCTGCTCCAGGTCTCGATCGCCGTCGCGCTCGTCTACATCCTGGTGAACTTCCTCCTGGGGAGGCTGGCCCGCCGCCTCGAGGTCCGGCAGCGGCGCCGCCTGGGAGCCGGAGCCCTCACCGTGACGGGAGGGCCGGAGGACCTGGTGGCCGCCGGCGGTCCCGGCGCCGGCGCTCCCTGAGGGTCAGGCCGGGGTGACGACGACCGCTTCCCAGGCGCCCGGCAGGCCGGCGGCGATCTCGACCACCACGGCTGCCCCCGCGGTGATGGTCCGGCTGCCGTCGGCGATCGCGGTGCAGTGGAACGCCAGCACCCTCCCGCCCTCGGTGGTGACGGTCCCGATGCCCCGGCGGTCGTCGAACGCAGTGACCGTGCCCTCGGCTCGCTGCACCGTCAGTGGACGATCTTCGACAGCGGCAGCTCGAGCAGGTCGGTGGCGCCGGCGTCCTTGAGGGCGGGGATGAGCACGTTGATCTCGGCCTTGGGCACCACCGTCTCGACGGCGTAGCCGCCGTCGCCGAACAGCTTCGAGACCGTGGGCGCCTTCATCGAGGGGATGATGTCGATGACGGCCTGGAGGTCGGCCTCGCCCACGTTGAGCTTCACGAGCACCTTGCCCCGGGCCTCGAGGCTGCCCTGGAGCAGGGTGTGCAGCTGGCGCATGGCGTGGCGCTTCTCCGGGTCCTCGTGCGCCGCCCGGTTGGCGACGAGCTCGGTGTAGCTCGTCAGGATCGTGTCGAGGATCCGCAGCTTCGCAGCCCGCAGGGCCCGGCCCGTCTCGGTGATCTCGACCACCGCGTCGGCGACGTCGGGGATCTTCGCCTCCGTGGCCCCGTGGCTCAGGCGCACCTCGGCGTCGACGCCGTGCTCGAGGAGGTACCGGCGGGTGAGGCCCGGGTACTCGGTCGAGACCCGCACACCTGCGGGCAGGTCCCCCACCTGCCGCCAGGGGCTCTCGTCGGCCACGGCCAGCACGACCTTGATGGGCCGGGCGGTCGCCTTGGAGTAGTGGAGCTCGCCGAGGGAGACGACGTCGCTGCTCGTCTCCTCGATCCAGTCACGCCCGGTGATGCCGAGGTCGTAGAGGCCCTCGGCGACGTAGGTGGGGATCTCCTGGGGCCGCAGGATGCGCACGTCGGTCACGCGGGGGTCCGCGATCGTCGCCTTGTAGTCGACCTCGGAGCTGCGGGTGACGGCCAGGTCGGCCGCTTCGAACAGGTCGATGGTGGCGCGCTCGAGCGAGCCCTTGGGGAGCACGAGGCGCAGCATCCGAGGGAGGGTACCGGCGGGCCTCCCGGCGACCGGCGGGGGTTCCGCCTAGGTCGGCTTCGGCAGCTGCCGCAGCAGGTCGGCCATCTCGATGGCGGTCTCAGCCGACTCGTAGCCCTTGTTGCCGGCCTTGGTGCCGGCCCGCTCGATCGCCTGCTCGATGGTCTCGACGGTGAGGACGCCGAAGACGATCGGCACGCCGGTCTCGAGGCCCGCCCTGGCGACGCCGGCTGCGCACTGCCCGGCCACGGCCTCGTAGTGGCCGGTGGCCCCCCGGATCACGGCGCCGAGCGTGATGACGGCGTCGAACTCCCCGGATGCGGCGAGGCGCTGGGCGACGAGGGGCAGCTCGAAGGCCCCCGGCGCCCACACCTCGGTGATGGACGCCGGGTCGACGCCGTGGCGGGTGAGGCCGTCCACCGCGCCCGCCAGGAGTCGCTCGGTGATCAGGTCGTTGAAGCGGCCGCAGGCGATGGCGATGCGGAGGCCGTCGCCTCGGAGCGAGCCGACGTAGCGGCCGGGACGGTGGCGGTCCGGGGTGTCAGTCATCGAGGCCCTCCAGGGTGTGGCCCATCCGCTCCCGCTTGGTGCGGAGGTAGGCGATGTTCTCGGGGTTTGGGGTCGACTCGATCGGGACCCGCTCGACGATCTCGAGCCCGAAGCCCTCGAGGCCGCCGTACTTGGCGTGGTTGTTGGTCATGAGCCGCATGGTGGTGATGCCGAGGTCGACGAGGATCTGCGCCCCGATCCCGTACTCGCGGCTGTCGACGGGGAGGCCGAGCTCGACGTTGGCGTCGACGGTGTCGTGGCCCCGCTCCTGGAGGCCGTAGGCGAGCAGCTTGTTGCCGATGCCGATGCCCCGCCCCTCGTGGCCCCGCAGGTAGACGACGACGCCCAGCTCCTCCTCGGCCACCTTCTGCATGGCCGACTCGAGCTGGACCCCGCAGTCGCAGCGGAGGGAGCCGAACACGTCGCCGGTCAGGCACTCGCTGTGGACCCGCACCAGGACGTCGTCGCTGCCCTGCACCGCACCCCGCACCATGGCCAGGTGCTGCTCGCCGTCGAGCAGGGACTCGTAGGCGTAGCAGGTGAAGTCGCCCCACTCGGTGGGGATCCGCGCCTCCGCGATGCGCCGGACGAGCTTCTCGCCCTGGCGCCGGTGGCGGACGAGGTCGGCGATGGAGATGAGCAGGAGCCCGTGGTCGTCGCAGAAGCGCTCGAGCTCGGGGAGCCGGGCCATGTCGGTCTTCTTCTCGTCGACGACCTCGCACAGGATGCCGGCGGGGTACAGGCCGGCCATGCGGGCGAGGTCGACGGCAGCCTCGGTGTGCCCGGCCCGCTTGAGCACCCCGCCCTCGCGGTAGCGCAGCGGGAAGATGTGGCCGGGGCGGGCGAGGTCCCGCGGCTTGGTGGCGGGGTCGATGAGGGCCTGCACGGTCGCAGTGCGGTCGAAGGCGGAGATGCCCGTCGAGGTGCCGTGGCGGTAGTCGATGGAGACGGTGAAGGCGGTGCGATGGCTCTCGGTGTTCTCCGTCACCATGAGCGGGAGCTGGAGCTCGTCGCAGCGCTCGCCGGTGATCGGCGCGCAGATGAGCCCCGAGGTGTGCTGCAGGAAGAAGGCGACCTTCTCGGGCGTCACGTGCTCGGCGGCCATGATGAGGTCGCCCTCGTTCTCCCGGTCCTCGTCGTCCACCACGACGACGATCTCGCCCCGACCGATGGCGTCCACCGCCTCCTCGATGGGGGCGAACCTCGACGACCGGTGCCCGCCGCTCATCGTCCGACCCGGCCGTCGGGCCCTGCGCCGTGGCCGGCGAGGAGCTTCTCGGCGTACTTGGCCATGACGTCGACCTCCAGGTTGACGGGTGCGCCGGGCGGGGCCAGGCCGAGGGTGGTGGCGGCGGCGGTGTGGGGGATCACGGCGACCGTGAAGCTGTCGTCGTCCACGTCGACGACCGTGAGGCTCACCCCGTCGACGGTGACCGACCCCTTCTCCACGAGGTAGCGGCCGAGCCCCTCCGGCACGGCGACCCGCAGGTCGGGGACGGGTTCGAGGACGGTCGCGACGGCGTCGACGTGGCCCTGCACGAGGTGGCCGCCGAGGCGGTCGGCCAGGCGCACCGGGCGCTCGAGGTTCACGGCGTCGCCGAGGCCGAGGCCGCCGAGGTTGGTGCGGGCGAGGGTCTCGTCGCTCACGTCTGCCTCCCACCACCCGTCGCCGATGGCGACGATGGTGAGGCAGCAGCCGTTCACCGCCGTCGAGTCGCCGATGGCCGCGTCCTCGAGGACGGTGGTGGCGCCGATGCGGATGCGGGCGCCCTCCCGGGCGACCACGCAGCCGAGCTCCTCCACGATGCCGGTGAACATCAGGGCTCTCCTCCTGTGGATCTGGCTGCTCGTGCGGCTGGGGGTTCGTCGGCACCGACGGGACGGAGGTCGACGCGGAGGTCGGGGCCGAGCCGGGTGACGGCGGTGATCTCACCCGACCAGACGTCTGCCATGGTGCCTGCGCCCCGGCCGGCGAAGAGACCGGCGGCGTCCTCCCCGCCGAAGAGCTTGGGCGCGAGGTAGACCACGTACCGGTCGACCAGGCCGCCACGGTGGAACGCCCCCGCGACACCCGGTCCGCCCTCCACCAGCAGCTGGAGCACCCCCTTGCCGCCGAGGACCTCGAGCACCTCGCCCAGGTCCCCCTCGAGCTCCAGCGCAGGGTGGACCCTGGCGCCTGCCGGGGCTCGACCGAGGACGACCCGGAGGGGGTCGGGTCCCTCGACGTGGCGCACGGTCAGGCTCGGGTCGTCGGCCCGGACGGTCCCCGCCCCGACCAGCACGGCGTCGCTCTCGGCTCGCAGGCGGTGGGCGTCGGTCCTGGCCTCGGGGCCGGTGATCCACTGCGAGGAGCCGTCGGGGGCGGCGGTGCGGCCGTCGAGGGAGGCCGCCAGCTTCACCACGACGAGGGGGCGGCCGGTCCTGCGGTGGACGAGGTAGGGCGCGAGCTGGTCGGCCACGGCATCGGCTCCGACCCCCAGCTCGACCTCGATGCCGCCCGCTCGCAGCCGCTCGATGCCCCGCCCGGCGACCTGGTCGTCGGGGTCCACGAGGGCGACCACCACCCGGGCCACCCCGGCGGCGAGGAGGGCGTCGGCGCACGGACCGGTGCGACCGTGGTGGCTGCACGGCTCCAGCGTGGTCCACACGGTGGCGCCCCGCGCGCCGGCGCCGGCGGCGGCGAGGGCCGCCACCTCGGCGTGCGGGCCGCCAGGCGGCGCCGTCGCCCCCTCGTGGACGGTGTCGTCGGGGCTGCGGAGCACGCAGCCGACCCACGGGTTGGGGGACGTCGAGGTGCGGACCCGGGAGGCCAGGGTGACGGCGCGCCGCATCATCGCCTCGTCGTCACCCACCTCCTCTGGCACCCGCACCTCCTGTCACCGAACAGGGGGCGCGTGCCGCGAGGGACACGCACTCCCTCGCTCTCATCCGGACTCTGACCGTCGGCTCCGGGATCTCACCGGATCGGCCCCCGCCCGAGGACGGGGGTTCGCAGGCTTCACTGCCGGTCGG
>CADCSY010000002.1 GCA_902805555.1 uncultured Acidimicrobiales bacterium
GCCGCCTTGGGCGAGTCGATGCGGCGGCGGGTCCACTCGCCGTCGCCTGCGACGAGGACGAGCGTCGTGGCCGTGGTCGACGTCTGCGGCTCGACGAAGCCCTCGACGCCTCGGCGGCTGCTCGCCCACTCCTCGAGGTGGTAGACGTCGTCGGACCGGGCGCCGCGGACGGTCCCCGGCCGGTCTGCCCGGCGCAGGCGGTCGAGCAGTCCCACGGACGTCCTCCCTGGTGGTCGGTCGGGGGGGTGCGACGCACGCGCGCCGACAGTGGAAGGATGCACTACGCACGGCCAGCGCGAAGACCCGAGCAGCCGCACGCGACGATCGCCACAGCGAGGAGCAACCGCAGTGACCCAGCCATCCGCAGAGACCGTCGACCTCGTCGTCCTCGGGGGCGGCAGCGGTGGGTACGCCGCAGCCCTCCGCGCCGCCGAGCTCGGCATGACCGTCGTCATGGTCGAGAAGGACAAGGTCGGCGGCACCTGCCTGCACCGCGGCTGCATCCCGACCAAGGCCCTGCTCCACTCCGCCGAGACCGCGGACGTCATCAAGGAGGCTGCGCAGTTCGGCGTGCACGGCAGCTTCGACCGGGTCGAGATGACCGAGGTCAACAGCTACAAGGACAAGGTCGTCGAGGGGCTGTTCAAGGGCCTCACCGGCCTGGTGAAGTCGCGCAAGATCGAGGTCGTCCAGGGCCACGGCACGCTGGTGTCCCCGACCGCCGTGGAGGTGGACGGCCGCACCATCGAGGCCGGCCACGTCCTGCTCGCCACCGGCTCCGTGCCGCGCTCCATCCCGGGCCTCGAGATCGACCACGAGCGCGTCATGACCAGCGACGACGCGCTCAAGCTGGACACCATCCCCGGCTCGGTCGTCATCCTGGGCGCCGGCGCGATCGGCTGCGAGTTCGCGTCCGTCTGGCGGTCCTTCGGCGCCGAGGTGACGATCGTCGAGGCGCTGCCGCACCTGGTGCCGCTGGAGGAGGAGAGCTCCTCCAAGCTGCTCGAGCGGGCGTTCCGCAAGCGCGGCATCAAGCAGGAGCTGGGCGCTCGCTTCGAGAAGGTCGAGCACAGCGGGAGCGGGGTCGTCGTCACCCTCGAGGGCGGCAAGACGCTCGAGGCCGACCTGCTGCTCGTCGCCATCGGCCGCGGGCCGGTCTCGAAGGACCTCGGCTACGAGCAGGTCGGCGTCGAGATGGACCGCGGCTTCGTCAAGGTCGACGCGTACTGCCAGACCAGCGTCCCGACGATCAGCGCGGTCGGCGACCTCATCCCGACCCTGCAGCTGGCGCACGTCGGCTTCGCCGAGGGGATCCTGGTGGCCGAGCGGCTGGCCGGGCTGCCGGTGACCCCGATCGACTACGACGGCGTCCCGCGCGTCACCTACTCCTCCCCCGAGGTCGCCTCCGTCGGCCTGACCCGCAAGGTCGCCGAGGAGCGCGGCTACGAGGTCGTCGAGGCGGTGTACGACCTGGCCGGCAACGGCAAGGCCCGCATCCTCGGCACGGCCGGCGCCGTCAAGGTCCTCGCGTCCAAGGACGGCCCGGTGATCGGCGTCCACATGGTCGGCGAGCGGGTCGGCGAGCTCATCGCCGAGGCGCAGCTGATCACCAACTGGGAGGCCCTGCCGAGCGAGGTCGCCCAGCTCATCCACCCGCACCCCACGATGTCCGAAGCCGTCGGCGAGGCCCACCTCGCGCTCGCCGGCAAGCCGCTGCACTCCCACTCCTAGGAGCCCCGTAACCGATGGCCGTCTCCGTCACCATGCCCCGCCTCGGGGAGAGCGTCTCCGAGGGCACCGTCACCCGATGGCTGAAGAAGGAGGGCGAGCGCGTCGAGGCCGACGAGGCGCTGCTCGAGGTCTCCACCGACAAGGTGGACACCGAGATCCCCTCGCCCGCGTCCGGGGTGGTCAGCTCCATCAAGGTGCAGGAGGACGAGACCGTCGAGGTCGGCGTCGAGCTGGCGGTGATCGACGACGGTGAGGGCGGTGGCGGCGAGGCCTCCGCGCCCGAGCCCGCTGCCGAGCCCGAGCCCGAGCCCGAGCCGGCTGCCGAGCCAGAGCCGGCTGCCGAGCCCGAGCCCGAGCCGGCTGCCGAGCCGGAGC
>CADCSY010000003.1 GCA_902805555.1 uncultured Acidimicrobiales bacterium
GCGCCGAAGAGGGTGTCCGGGCGTGTGGTGAACACGTCGATCGACAGGTCGGGCCGGGACGCGGGGCGGAACGAGATGCGGGCCCCCTCGCTGCGCCCGATCCAGTTGCGCTGCAGCGTCTTGACCCGCTCCGGCCAGTCGATGGTGTCGAGGTCGGCCACCAGGCGCTCGCTGTACGCGGTGATCCGCATCTTCCACTGGCGCAGCGGCCGCTTGTAGACGGGGAAGTTGCCGCGCTCGCTGCGGCCCTCCGCCGTCACCTCCTCGTTGGCGAGGACCGTGCCGAGGCCGGGGCACCAGTTGACCGGCGCCTCGTCGAGGTACACGAGGCGCTGTGCGTCGACAGCCCGGCGTCGCTCCAGCTCGTCGAGCGAGGCCCAGTCGGCGCCGTCGGGCTGGTCGGGCGTGGGGAGGGTGCGGGTGCCGGCCTCCAGCTCCGCCACCAGCTCGTCGATCGGGCGGGCCCGGTCGGCGTCGGCGTCGTACCACGAGCCGAAGATCTGCAGGAAGATCCACTGCGTCCACCGGTAGTAGGCGGGGTCGATGGTGGTGACGCTCCGGCGGTCGTCGTGGCCCATGCCGAGGGCCCGGAGCTGGGCCCGGATGCTGGCGATGTTCCGCTCGGTGGTCACCCTCGGGTGCTGCCCGGTCTGCACCGCGTACTGCTCGGCCGGCAGGCCGAAGGCGTCGTAGCCGAGCGTGTGCAGCACGTTGAACCCGGCCATGCGCTTGTAGCGGGCGTAGACGTCGGTCCCGAGGTAGCCGAGCGGGTGCCCGACGTGGAGCCCGTCGCCGCTCGGGTACGGGAACATGTCCATCACGAACAGCTTCGGACGGGTGGGGTCGAAGCCCTCCGACAGGGGCCCGCTGGGGTTCGGCACCCGGTAGGTCCCCTCGGCCTCCCAGCGGTCCTGCCAGCGGGCCTCGATCTGGTTGGCGAGTGCCGCGCCGTAGCGGAACCTGGGGACCTCCCCGTCGCCCTCGGCCTCCGCCACCTGCTCCGACATCGCGGCGAGGTTACCGAGCGGCCCGAGGGGCCCCGAAGCCGGTTCCAGCTCGGGCCGCACCCCTCGGGCCTCCGAAGCGACGTGCTCGACCACGGCCACGGTCGCGGGTCCACGGCACCGGTCAGGCGGAGATGTAACCCGACGGTCCGCCCCGAGGTCCACCTCCCCCATGACGACGACGCTCTCGAGCCGGATCGAGCGGGCGGCGACGCGCCCCACCGCCATCACCTTCGTGGGGGCCGGCCCGGAGGACCGGGTGCCGTGGGGCCAGCTCCACGCCGACGCACGGGCCATGGCCGCCGCGCTCCAGGCCGCCGGCGTCGGCCCCGGCGACCACGTCGCCATCCTCGGACCGACCACCCGGGCGCTCGTCACGTCCATCCAGGCGACGTGGCTGTGCGGCGCAGCCATCGTCCTCCTGCCGCTGCCGATGCGCCTCGGCTCGATCGAGGAGTTCGTGGCCCAGACGAGGGTGCGGGTGGCGAACGCCGACGCCGCGATCCTGCTCGTCGACCCGGACTTCGCCCCCTTCGTCGAGCCTGGCGCCGATGACCCGCCGATGGTGCTCCTCAACGAGCTCACCGGGTCTGCGTCGGCGGCGACCTTCGTGGCCCCTCCCGCCGACCCGGAGGCGCTCGCCATCCTCCAGTTCACCAGCGGCTCGACCGCCGACCCGAAGGGCGTGATGCTCCCGCACCGGGTGGTGTGCGCCAACCTCGACGCGATCGCCACGGCTGGCGCCCTCGAACCGGACACCGACGTTGCCGTGTCCTGGCTCCCGCTGTACCACGACATGGGCCTCATCGGGCTCCTCACGCTGATGATGACGACGGGCACCGAGCTCGTCCTCGCCGCCCCGCAGGACTTCCTCGCCTCACCCGCCCGCTGGGTCGAGTGGATCAGCGCCTACGGCGGGACGGTCACGGCGGGACCGAACTTCTCCTACGCGCTCGCAGCGCGCGCCATGCGCCGCCATCCCGGGCTCGACCTCTCCACCTGGCGCCTCGGCCTGAACGGGGCCGAGCCCGTGGATCCCGACGCCGTCGAGGCGTTCTGCGAGGCGGGGGCCCGCCACGGCCTCAGCCCGGACATGGTCTTCTGCGCCTTCGGCATGGCCGAGGCCACGCTCGCAGTCACCTTCCCCGTCCCCTCCACCGGGATGAGCGTCGACACCGTCGACACCAGGGTCCTCGAGATGGAGCGCTACGCAGCACCCGTCCAGACGGGGTCGGAGGGAGCCCGCCGGCTGGTGAAGCTCGGCTCGCCCGTCCCTGGCCTCGAGATCCGCATCGTCGGCCCCTTGGGTGACGTGCGAGGGGAGCGGGAGGTCGGCGAGCTGCAGGTGCGAGGCACCTCCATCACCACCGGCTACTACAAGCGGCCGGACGCGACCGCCGACGCCTTCGACACGAGCGAGGGTGACGTCGCCAGCGGCCGGGCGTGGCTCCGGACAGGTGACCTCGCCTACACCGTCGACGGGGAGCTCGTGGTGTGCGGGCGGATCAAGGACGTGATCATCGTGGGGGGCCGCAACGTCTTCCCCGAGGACGTTGAGCGGGCGGTCAGCCAGGTGGAGGGCGTCCGCCCCGGCAACGTCATCGCCTTCGGCGTGCAGGGCGGTCGCGGCAAGGAGCGGATCGTCGTCGTGGCCGAGGCCCGGCCCGACCACGACGAAGACGTGAGGTCGGTGGTGGCGGAGCGGGTGATCGACGCCGTCGGCCTGCCGGCAGGCGAGGTCGTCCTCGTCCAGCCCGGCTCGCTCCCCAAGACGTCCTCGGGCAAGCTCCAGCGCTCGCTCTGCCGAGCCCGCTACCTCGACAGCGAGCTCCTGCCGGTCTGAGGTTCCTCGAGACCCTCAGGCCGCCTTCAGGTCGGCCATGACCTGCGACCAGCGGTCGGGGTCCGAGCTGTACGGGACGTAGAAGCTGATCCGGTCGACCACGTCGCCGTAGCGGGCCCGCATCCTCGGCGCGAGCTGCTCGGGCTCCCCGACGATGGCGAAGGTGTCGAGCATCTCGTCGTCGATCAGGGTCCCCATGTCGTCCCAGCGGCCCTGCTTCGACAGGCCGTTGAGCTCGGTCTGCAGCTCGCCCCAGCCGTGGCGCTCGAGCACCCCCCGGTACGCAGGTGTCGACCCGTAGAAGGCGATCTGCTTGCGGACGCCAACGGCGGAGGCCGCCATCTCCTCGTCGTTGGTGCCGGTCACGACGAACGCCGGCCCCGAGAGCTCGATGTCGTCCAGGCTGCGGCCCGCCTTGGCCGCACCCCGCTCGAGCGCGGGCAGCGTGACCTCGCGGAGGTAGGCCTCGGTCGTGAAGGCGTGGCACAGGATCCCGTCGCACACCTCGCCGACGACCTCCGTCATGAGCTCCCCGACCGCGGCCAGGAACACCTTCGGGCGCCCGAAGGGGTTGGGGCCGGGGTCGAAGAAGGGGGTCATCAGGGTGTGGGTGTAGAAGTCGCCCCTGAAGTCGAGCTTCGTGCCGTCCTGCCAGGTGTCCCAGATGGCGTGCATCGCCTGCACGAGCTCCCGCATGCGGGCCGCCGGGTGCGACCACTCCATCGAGAACCGCTTGGTGATGTGGGGCTTGATCTGGCTCCCGAGGCCGAGGATGAACCGGCCCTCGCTGTAGCGCTGCAGGTCGTCGGCCAGGTTGGCCAGGTTCATGGGGTTGCGGGCGAAGGCGACGGCGATGCCGGTCCCGAGCTCGATGCGCTCGGTGTGCTCGGCCGCCAGTGCCATCGCCAGGAAGGGGTCGTGGGACGTCTCGGCGACCCAGCCCCCGTCGTAGCCCGCCGCCTCTGCTTCGCGAGCCGTCGCCCCCGCCTCGCTGAGCGTTGCGCTGATCCCTCCGTCGACCTTCATGGCGCAGAACCTAGCCACGGGGTCAACCCCGTGCCGTGCCTCAGACCCGGGGCAGCGCCGGCGGGGCGGCTCAGGCCTCGCCGCGCCTGACGTCCCGGAGGAAGCGCTCGACCTCGGCGGCCAGCTCGTCACCCGAGGGGACGTCGGCCCCCCCGAAGCCGGTGCTGGGCTCGCTGGCCAGCTCGGCGTCGACCGACGCCTCGAGCTGGTTGACCATCGCCAGGTGCTCCGGGTTGTCGGCCACGAGCCCGTCGAGGCGGACCCGCAGCACCCGGGCCGCCTCCCGCAGTGGGCTGGCATCGAGGCGGAGGCCGGCCAGGGCCGCGAGCCCGTCCACCAGCGAGGCGGCGGCGTCGGGGTACGGCATGGCCGACACGTAGTGCGGCACCTGCGCCCAGAGCCCGGTGGCCGGGAGGTCGGCCTCGGCGCACGCCCGCTCGATGGCCGCCATGGCGCCTGAGGGCACGTCGAGCGTGGAGCGGATCTGTCCGGCCTGCGCCGCCAGCTCGGGCGTGGTGGCGGTGGTGGCGAGGCGGCTCTGGCGGGTGTGGGGGACGGGGGCGGGGTAGGCGCCGAACCCGACGGCGAGGCGGGCGCCGAGCTCGGTGGCCAGTCCCACGACGTCGGCCGAGAAGCGGCGCCAGCGCACGTCGGGCTCGGCCCCCACGAGCAGCAGCACGTCCCGGCCGTCGGGGTCCCGGCCGTGGCGCAGCTCGATGGCCGGCCACGTCATGCCCGTGTTGACGCCCTCGACGAGGTGCATCGCCGGGCGGCGGGAGCGGTGGTCGACGAGGACGTCGGCATCCCACGTGGCGACGAGCGTCGTGTCCATGACCTCCCGGAGGTGGCCGATGGCCGTGTTGGCGGCGAAGCCGGCGTCGATCCACCCGTCGAGGCCGATGACCAGCACCGGCTCGTCCACCTCGGGTCGGGCCACGACCTCGTGGAGCTCCTCGGTCATGCCGCCACCCGGGCGGTGGGCGCGGCTCCGCTCCGGTGGTCCCCTCGTGGCTTGCGGCCGGGCCGCTCGGGCCCCGCTCCGCTCGGGTTGTCCGCTCGTGGCCTGCGGCCGGGCCGCTCGGGCCCCGCTCCGCTCGGGTTGTCCGCTCGTGGCCTGCGGCCGGGCCGCTCGGGCCCCGCTCCGCTCATGTCGTCGCCGCCAGGGTGTGCTTCGCCGTCGCCGCCAGCCGGAGCACCTGGGCGTCGAAGTGCTCGAAGCCCTCGCTGGCGCCCATCGACCCGCCCGCGTAGCGGGTGTAGACGCCGTCCACGATGCATGCGAGCTTCCAGTACCCGAAGGCGGTGTAGTAGCCGACCTGGCTGACGTCGCGGCCACTGCGCTCGGCGTAGCGGGCGACGAGCTCGGCCCGCCGGGGGAAGCCGTCGAGCGTCGTGGCCGAGACGCCGAGTGCGGCCCCCTCGTCGTCGGGGTCGGTCCAGTACACGCAGAGGAGGCCGAGGTCGGCCATGGGGTCGCCGAGCGTGCAGATCTCCCAGTCGAGCACCGCGTTGACGTTGCCGGTGTCGTCCACCATGCAGTTGTCCAGGCGGTAGTCGCCGTGGACGATGGTGGCCGGACCCTGCGGCGGGACGTTGTGCAGGAGCAGCTCGTGCACCTCGTCGACGTCGGGCACCTCCCGCAGCTTCGACTGCTCGAACTGGCGGTACCAGCGCTTGAGCTGGCGCTCGATGTAGCCCTCCTTCCGCCCCAGGTCGCCGAGGCCGACGGCGTCGGGGTCGACGGCGTGGATCTCGGCCATCACGTCGACGAGCGACTCGCCGGCCGTGCGTCGCTGCTCCGGGGTGAGGACGGTCTCGGCGGTGGCGGCGTCGCGCAGGATGTGACCCTCGACGAAGCGCATGACGTAGAACGGAGCGCCGTTCACGCTCACGTCCTCGCAGAAGCCGAGGGCGGGGGCCACGGGCACCGCGGTGGGGCCGAGGGCGGAGATGATGCGGTGCTCCCGGCCCATGTCGTGTGCGGTGGCGAGCACCTGGCCGAGCGGCGGGCGACGGAGCACGAAGGCGCCCCCGGCGGCGTCGGTCACCTTGTACGTCAGGTTGGAGTGGCCGCCGGCGATGAGGTCGTAGGTGACGGGGCCGACCAGGCCGGCGACGTTCGCCTCGAGCCACGGCGTGACCTTCGCCTCGTCGATCCCCTTGACGGCCTCGGCCATGTGTCCCCCACGCGCTCCCGGTCCGGGCATCCCGGCCGCAGGACACAGTAGTGGCGCCGTTATCGTGGCCTGATGGCCGATGTCACCGATGCCACGTTCGAGACCGACGTCCTGCTGCGGTCGCGCGAGGTCCCCGTCATCGTCGACCTGTGGGCGCCGTGGTGCGGGCCCTGCAAGCAGCTGACCCCCACCCTCGAGAAGGTGGTGGCCGCAGCAGGCGGCAAGGTGGCCCTGGCCAAGGTGAACATCGACGAGAACCCGAACATCGCCCAGGCCTTCCGGGTGCAGTCGATCCCTGCCGTCTTCGCCCTCAAGGACGGGCAGGTCGTCGACTCGTTCCTCGGGGCGGTCCCCGAGGCCACGGTGCAGCGCATGGTCGACCAGCTCCTGCCGACCGTGGAGCAGACGGAGGTCGAGCGGCTGGTGGAGCAGGGGGACGAGGCGTCGCTCGAGGCGGCGCTGGCGCTGGCGCCCGACGACCACGACGCCGTGGTGGGCCTGGCGGAGCTGCGGGTGGCCGACGGCCGCACCGAGGAGGCGCTGGCCTTGCTGGAGCGGATCCCCGAGAGCGCCGACACCCGCCGGGTCGCCGCGCTCGCCAGGGTCGGCGTCGACGCCGGCCTCGACGAGGCCGACATCGCCGACCGGTTGGACGGTCTCCTCGACCAGGTCAAGGCCGACGACGACGCCCGCCAGCAGTTCGTCGACCTGCTCGAGCTGCTCGGTCCGCAGGACCCGAGGACCGCCTCGTACCGGAAGCAGCTGACCGCCCGGCTGTTCTGACGCCCAAGCCAGGACCCGTGGGCCCCGTCGAGCGCCACCCCGGGTACTGGCGCTGGGTCGGCGGCCCGGTCCCGCCGGGGGCGGCGGCGATCACGATCGGTCCGCTCGTGTCGGTCAAACGCCGGTGGGCCGACGACCAGCGGCTGCTCCGCCACGAGCTCGTGCACGTCGACCAGTGGCGCCGCCTGGGCGTCCTGGGCTTCCTGCGCCGGTACCTGTGGGCCTACGCCTGGTGGAGGGCCCATGGCCACGGGCACCTCGACGCCTACCGCCGGATCCCGCTCGAGGTGGAGGCGGAGTGGCAGGCCCGCACCGGCCGCGAGGATCGCCTCCGCTGACCCGGTGCCGGAGCGCCGCCCCGGGGTGGTGCGCCCACCGCCGAGCAGGTACCTTCGCCGGCGCTCGGCCTCGCTTCCCCTACGTGACCACCACGTCCTGGAGGCCGACCGTGCCCGACCCGCACGACGACCCGCCTGCCACCGCGGCCGCACCTGGCCTGCAGGTCCCCGGCACCCCCCGTCCGGGCATGCACGCTCCCGACGGCCACCTCGGGTGGCGGCCCTCGTGGCGCGACCGCCTCGAGGGCGCAGTCGGCGCGACGTCGACCGGACGGCTGGCGGCTGCCGCCGCCGCCGTGGTTGCGGGCCTGGTGGTCGTGGCTGTCGTGCTGCTGCGAGGTCCGGCACCGCCTCCGCCCGAGCTGGCGCTCCCGGTCGCCGGCGCACCGGGGGACCCGGCGGCGGCCACCACCACCACGGCCTCCACACCCTCGACCTCCGCCCCCGCCGCCGACGTGGTCGTCCACGCCGCCGGCGCCGTGACCAGGCCGGGGGTCTACCGCCTGACCGGCGGTGCTCGGGTCAGCGAGCTCCTCGACGCCGCCGGAGGTGCAGCGCCGGGGGCGGACCTGGATCGGCTGAACCTCGCAGCGCTCTTGGTGGACGGCGAGCAGGTGTTCGTCCCACTCCCGGACCAGGAGGTGCCCGTCGTCGCTGCTGGAGGGAGCGCGAGCCAGGCGCCCTCGGCGAACGGCACGCCCGGGCTGGTCGACCTCAACCGGGCGACGCTCGACGAGCTCGACGAGCTGCCCGGCATCGGACCCTCGACGGCGCAGGCCATCCTCGACGAGCGGGACCGGCGGGGTGGGTTCACCTCCGTCGACGAGCTCCTCGACGTCAGGGGCATCGGCGACGCCAAGCTCGCGGCGCTGCGCGACCTGGTGCGGGTGTGAGGAGCGTCCCCGCCCACTCGTCGGGCTCCGGTCGCTCCTTTCGGCGGCCCGTCACGTGGCAGGTCAGCCGGACGCCGACGGCCGGGTCGCGAGCCGGCCGACGGGAGGACCCGGAGCCCAGGGGGAGCGATGAGCGGCACGTGGCCCGCCCGGGGATGTCACAGGGTTGCCGGTACGATCGCCCGCATGATGCGGACCTCGAACCCGGCCCTCAACGACAAGGTGTTCCGGCCCGAGCGCACCGCGGTGATCGACCCCGCAGCCCTCGCCGGCGGTGCCCTCGGTGCAGGCCGGGGGCGCGCACAGGTCGGCCGGGACGGGGCCGGCATGACGCTCGGCGGCGTCGTCGAGAAGTCGGCGTTCCTCCTCCTGCTCCTCGTCGCTGCCGGCGCGTTCGGGTGGTCACAGGTCGAGCAGGGCGGCGTCGGTGTCGCCCCCCGCGTGCCCGGCTGGCTGCTCGTGGCCTTGCTGGGGGGCCTCGGCATCGCCATCCTGACCATCTTCAAGCCCAAGCTCTCGCCCTACACCTCGCCGGTCTACGCCCTGGTCCAGGGCCTCGTGGTGGGCGCCATCTCCGCCGTCTACAACGCGAGGTACGAGGGGATCGTCCTGCAGGCGATCGGGCTCACGGTCGGTGTCTTCGCCGTGATGCTGGCGCTGTTCGCGCTGCGGATCATCAAGGTGACGGACAAGCTCCGCTCCGGGATCATGGCCGCCACAGGCGCTGTGATGCTCGTCTACATCGCCTCGTTCGTGCTCGGGCTGTTCGGCGCCGACGTCCCCTTCATCCACGAATCCAACCTGTTCGGCATCGGCTTCAGCCTCGCCGTCGTGGCCATCGCGTCGATGAACCTCCTGCTCGACTTCGACCTCATCGCCCGGGGTGCCGAGGCGGGCGCACCGAAGTACATGGAGTGGTACGGCGCCTTCGGGTTGCTCGTGACCCTCGTGTGGCTCTACCTCGAGCTCCTGCGCCTGCTCTCCAAGCTCCGCAGCCGCTAGCCCTCGCAGCCGGCACCTGCCGGCTGCCGCCTCCGGGCCCCACCGACCCCCGGGTCGGCCCCAAGCCCCGTCTTCGTTCGTCCCGGCGCTCGGCGCCTGCAAGCGGCCGTCACGTGCGCTGGCGCCACATCGGCACCCCCAGGGCCCTGGTCACCGGACGGCTCCGGGGGCGCCGCACGGCGTCCCCAACTCCCGGGGGGTCACCGGCTCTTCCCCCTGCACAGGTGCGGGTCCTCGCACCGGTCGACGCCTGGCGCAGTCCGCCCGATCACGCACCGCTTCCCCGGCACGGTCCCACTGACCCCGGAGCTCGCGCGTGCAGGTCGCAACCCCAGCTGCTGTCGTGGGCCGCCCCGCCCGGTCCCTCACCGACCTCGGAGCCGCTTGCCTGGCGCTGGCCACGGCGGCTGGAGCGTGGTCGGGGGCTGCGGTGCCGGTCGTCGCAGCCGCCGCCGTGGTGGTGCTGGCGTTCGTGCTGCGCCGCCCTGCGGTGCTGGTCGTCGGAGCTGCCCTCCTCGCCTCCGGGTTGAGCGCACGGGCCACCGCCGGCCTCGCGCCCCCCGCCGCCGGTCGCGTCGCCGGCGAGGTGACCCTCGCCGGGGACCCGGTGTCGGCACCGGGAGCGGTGGTGGTCGAGGCCAGAGTCGGGGGCCGACGGGTCGAGCTGCGAGCCGGTGGCGCCCCCGGTGCCGTCGTGGCCGGCCACCTGGCTGGGGAGCGCCTCGTGGTGCGGGGCCGGCTGTCAGCGCTGCCCGAGGCCGTCAGGAGCCGGCTGGCCCGCCGCCACGTCAGCGCCCGACTCGAGGTGGAGGAGGCGGTCACCGGAGGCCCAGCTGCGCTGCCGCACCGGCTGGCCAACAGCCTCCGCCGCTCCCTCGCCACGGGGGCCCGCCCCCTCGGCGACGGTCGCCCCCTCTTCCTCGGGATGGTGGTGGGCGACGATCGGGAGCAGTCGGACGTCGTGGCCGACGACTTCCGGGCCGCCGGGCTCACCCACCTCCTGGCGGTGTCGGGCCAGAACGTCGCCTTCGTCCTGGTCCTGGCCGGGCCGGTCCTGCGCCGGCTCGGGCTGCGCAGCCGGTGGGTGGCGACCGTGTCGCTCATCTGCTTCTTCGCACTGCTGACCCGCTTCGAGCCCTCCGTGCTCCGGGCGTCGGCGATGGCGGTGGTGGCCTGCACTGCGTTCGGCCTGGGGCGGCCGGCGTCGCGGGGCCGGATCCTCTGCCTGGCCGTGACGGCGGTGCTGCTGCTCGACCCCTTCCTCGTCCGTTCGGTGGGCTTCCTGCTCTCGGTCGGCGCCTGCGCCGGCATCGTCGTCCTGGCCCGCCCGGTCGCCGACCGGGTCCCCGGACCCCGCTGGGTGGCCGAGCTCGTGGGGGTCACGATCGCTGCGCAGGTCGGGGTCGCCCCCGTCCTGGTGCCGGTG
>CADCSY010000004.1 GCA_902805555.1 uncultured Acidimicrobiales bacterium
CCGCGAGGTAGCGGCGGTTGAGGTCGGTGATCTCGAGCTCCCCGCGCGCCGACGGCTCGAGCTCCTTGGCGTAGGAGATGACGTCGTTGGCATAGAAGTACAGCCCCGGCACGGCGAAGCTGCTCTTGGGCTTCTCCGGCTTCTCCTCCAGCGAGACGGCCCGGCCGCGGTCGTCGAACTCCACGACGCCGTACGCCGTCGGGTCGGCGACGTGGTAGCCGAACACCGCGGCCCCGTCGATGCCGGCGAAGCCCTCGAGCTGGGTGCCGAGGCCGGTGCCGTAGAAGATGTTGTCGCCCAGGACGAGGCCGACCTTCTGGTCGCCCACGTGCTCCTCGCCGATGAGGAAGGCCTGCGCGAGGCCGTCGGGGCTCGGCTGCACCGCGAAGGTGATGCTGATGCCGAACTGCGAGCCGTCCCCGAGCAGGCGGCGGAACGCCTCGGCCTCGTGGGGAGTGGTGATGATCAGCACCTCGCGGATGCCGGCGAGCATCAGCGTCGAGAGCGGGTAGTAGATCATCGGCTTGTCGTAGACGGGCACCAGCTGCTTGCTGACCCCCTGGGTGATCGGGTGCAGTCGGGAACCGGTGCCACCGGCGAGGATGATTCCGCGCATGAGCATCACCCTAGGGGTAGGACGCCGCGACGCCCGTGCGCGGCCGGGGCGCCGGAGCGGGTGGCGGCTGGCCGCCGGACCGACCCGCGACCTCCCCTAGACTCCGCCGCATGAAGCGACTTCTCGTGACCGGCGGCGCCGGCTTCATCGGCTCCAACTTCGTGCACCACGTCGTCGGAGAGACCGATGCGCAGGTCACCGTGCTCGACAAGATGACGTACGCCGCCAACCGCGAGGCCGTCGATGCCCTGCCGGTCGACCGCGTGGAGCTGGTCGAGGGCGACATCGCCGAGGAGTCGGTGGTCGAGCCGCTGGTGGCCAGGCACGACGCGGTGGTCCACTTCGCCGCGGAGTCGCACAACGACAACTCCCTCGACGACCCCAGCCCGTTCATCCGCACCAACCTGATCGGCACCTTCACGATCCTCGAGGCCGTGCGCAGGCACGACGTGCGCCTGCACCACGTCTCGACCGACGAGGTCTACGGCGACCTCGCGCTCGACGACCCCAAGCGCTTCACCGAGGACACCCCCTACAACCCGAGCAGCCCCTACTCCGCGTCCAAGGCCGGCTCCGACCACCTGGTGCGCGCGTGGGTGCGGTCGTTCGGCGTCCGGGCGACGATCTCCAACTGCTCCAACAACTACGGCCCCTGGCAGCACGTCGAGAAGTTCATCCCTCGCCAGATCACCGAGGTGCTCGAGGGCCGCCGCCCCAAGCTCTACGGCAGCGGCGAGAACGTGCGCGACTGGATCCACGCCGAGGACCACTCCAGCGCGGTGCTCGCCATCCTCGAGCGCGGCGCGGTCGGCGAGACCTACCTCATCGGCGCCGACGGCGAGAGGAGCAACCTCGAGGTCGTCCGCCTCATCCTGACGCTGATGGGCCGCCCGGCCGACGACTTCGAGCACGTCAACGACCGTGTCGGTCACGACCTGCGCTACGCCATCGAGTCCGGCAAGCTGCGCACCGAGCTGGGCTGGTCGCCGCGGTTCGAGGACTTCGAGGCCGGCCTGGCCGACACCATCGAGTGGTACCGCTCGCACGAGGACTGGTGGCGCCCGGCCAAGGACGCCACCGAGGCGACGTACGCCGCGAAGGGGCAGTAGCCGTGCCGCTCCCCTCCCTGGAGACCACGCCCGTCCCCGGGCTGGTGGTGGTCCGGCTCGACCTGCGCGAGGACGCGCGCGGCTTCTTCAAGGAGAACTGGCAGCGCCAGAAGATGCTGGCGCTGGGCCTGCCCGACTTCGGCCCGGTGCAGAACAACGTCTCGTTCAACGCCGACCGCGGCGTCACCCGCGGCATCCACACCGAGCCGTGGGACAAGTTCGTGTCCCTGGCCACCGGCCGGATCTTCGGCGCCTGGGTCGACATGCGCGAGGGCGACACCTTCGGTGCCACCTTCACCCTCGAGATGGACAGCTCGGTGGCCGTCTTCGTGCC
>CADCSY010000005.1:0-77554 GCA_902805555.1 uncultured Acidimicrobiales bacterium
GCCACGTAGACGTCGACGTCGCCGCCGGCGCGCGCCGCGTTGGCACGCTTCAGCGCCGCGTAGCGCGCTCGGGCGTCGGGGTCGTCGCGCAGGAGGTCGCGCAGGAGGACGTGGTCCTGGTGGGCGCGGCCGCCGTCGACCACCAGGTAGAGGTGGTGGCGAGGAAGCCGGTCGTGGTCGGGGGGTGCGAAGGCTTCTCGGCCCGTCACGCCGAGGTCGCCCCGCCATCGGTAGCCGACCGACCGGAGCCGGTCGATGACGGGTCGCACGTCCTCCTCCGTGGTGACGACGACGTCGAGGTCGATGATGGGCTTGGCGACCAGCCCGGGCACGGAGGTGGACCCCACGTGGTCGATCCTGCTGGCGACGTCGGCCACCGCCGGCCACACCCGCTCCCGCACCTGCTCGAACCAGGTCGGCCACGTGGGATCGGGGTCCGCGACCACGATGTCGGTCGTCACGGCGGCCGCCCACACGTCGAACACCCCCTCCACGACCAGGGCGGTGAGCCCGAGGTCGCTGCCCGCCTCGTGCTCCTCACCCGGCTCCCACAGCGCCGCTCGGTCCGGCCCGACCGCCCGACGGACCTCGTCTCCACCGGCCACCCACCCGTCGCCGGCGACCACGGCGAACAGCTGCCGTGCCACCGCGGGGTGGCGCCCGACCGCACCGCCGGGCGGGAGGTGCAGCACCTGCACCCGCACGGCAGCCCCGTCGCCCGTCAGCGGCCCGATCCTGAAGCGCGAGCCGTGCGCCGCGATCGGGACCGACACCTCCTCGTCGAACCGGAAGATCTGCACCCGCCGTTTCTACGCGGTCAGCACGGGTGGCCGCCGGCCCCCATCGCGGAGGGGGACGCGGGATCGGACGTCGACCGGGCGCGTCGGCCCTCCCGCGCGGTGTCGTCGCTAGCGTCCGGTCGTGAGCGTGATCGCCTGGCTGCTCGAGGGCGACCCGGCGATCCGATGGCAGGTGCTGCGGGATCTCACCGACGCCGGCCCCGACGAGGTCGCTGCCGAGCGAGCTCGGGTCGAGCACGAGGGCTGGGGCGCACGGCTCCTGGCGGTGGAGGACCCGGACGGGCTCTGGGCGGGTGGCGCCTGCTTCCCGGCGGCGTTCCGCGGTGGTGGGCGGGGGCAGCCGTGGACGGCCACGATGCACACGTTGCAGACCTTGGAGCTCCTCGGGCTCGATCCCGGGTCGGACGCCGCCCGCCGGGCCATCTCGCTCGTCGCATCGAACGGCCGCTGGGAGCACGACGGACAGCGGTACTTCGACGGTGAGGTCGAGCCGTGCATCAACGGGAGGACGATCGGGACCGGGGCGTACTTCGGGGTGGACGTCACGCCCATCGTCGACCGGGTCCTCGACGAGCGCCTCGATGACGGAGGCTGGAACTGCGAGGCGGAGCGCGGATCGGTGCGGTCCTCCTTCGACACGACGATCAACGTCGTCGA
This sequence comes from uncultured Acidimicrobiales bacterium, assembly GCA_902805555.1. GTDB lineage: Bacteria > Actinomycetota > Acidimicrobiia > Acidimicrobiales > CADCSY01 > CADCSY01. The sequence continues at coordinate 1,458 of CADCSY010000005.1, forward strand.
GGGCCTGCTCGAGCTCGAGCGGACGACCGGGGGGTCCGCTGCGGTGCGCGCCGCTCGCCACGGCGGGGAGGAGTACCTGCTCGAGCGCACCTTGCTGCGCCGGAGGAGCACGGGCGAGGTCGTCGACCCCGCGTACCTCGACCTCGCCTTCCCGTACTACTGGCACTACGACGTGCTCCGGGCCCTCGACCACCTCCGCGGGTCGGGCGCGGACCCGGATCCCCGGATGGCGGAGGCGGTGGAGCTCGTCCGGTCGCAGCAGCGCGCCGACGGGCGGTGGCTGCTCGGCCGCGTCCATGCGGGTGACGTCCACTTCCACCTCGAGGGCGGCGTCGGCACGCCCAGCCGCTGGATCACCCTTCGTGCCCTCCGCGTGCTCCGGTGGTGGGACGGTGCCAGCTGAGCGCGGGCGCGCACCGCATGACCCCGCCGAGGCCCTGCCGGCCGCCGGCACAGGTGCGTCAGCCGGCCACCAGGGCGCCGGAGAAGGCCTCGAACGCCTCGTTGCCGAAGAGGACGAAGCGGACGGCCTCCACCTGGGTCGTGGCGCTGCGGGTCGCCCGGATGGCGACGGGGGCCGCCTCCTCCACCGGGTAGCCGTAGATGCCGCAGGAGATGGCGGGGAACGCGACGGAGCGGGCGCCGACCTCGTCGGCCACCTGCAGGGAGCGGACGTGGCAGGACGCCAGCAGGTCGGACCGGTCCTCGCGGGGGGACCACACCGGGCCGACGGTGTGGATCACCCAGCGGGCGGTCATCCGGCCGGCGGTGGTCGCCACCGCGTCCCCGGTGGCGAGGCCCTCGGGCAGGGTGGCCGCCCGGAGCTGCTGGCACGCCTCGAGCACCTCACGGCCGCCTGCCCGATGGATGGCGCCGTCGACCCCGCCGCCGCCCAGGAGCGTGCCGTTGGCTGCGTTGACGACCGCGTCCACCGTCTGGCTCGTGATGTCGCCCCGGACGACCGTGATCTCCATGGGCGACCCGTACCCCGCCGTGCGCCGCACGCTCCCGGTCCGACCGCGGGTCCCCCCCATCCGGAGGTTCCGGGCGACGTCAGCCGGGCCATGGACGGTTCCGCTCCCCCCACGTCCCCGATCGGCGCCTGCGGTGGGCGGGCCTCAGGAGGTGACGACGTCGTAGCGGTGGCCGGCGGCACGGAGGCGGTCGGCGAGGACCGTCCCCATCGCCGTGGCCGGGGTGAGCACCCCCGCCCGCTCTGGCAGCCGTTCGCCGTCGAAGGCGAGCGCGAGCGCGCTCTCGCCGAACATGACGGCGGTCGCCTTGTAGCCGGGATCGCCCTGGGCACGCATCTCGCATCGGAGACGAGCCCCGCCCGCGGTCCGGGCGTGCGTCGCGATCTCGAAGAAGCCGGCCTCTCGAGCTGCCTCGTCGGGGCCCTCCCCCGGGGACGGGAGCACGAGGTCGAGCACCGCTCGCGCCGGGGGGAAGGCGAGCCCGACCTGGAACCCGGCCATCGCCCCGGCCACGCCGGCGGCCTTGGCGGCGCCCAGCGGCCCGCGGCCCATGGACATCAGCTCCCGGTAGCGCAGGCTGCGCCCGTAGACGTGGCCCTGGAGGGCGTTGCTCCGCCGCACGACGCGGGTGTTGATGGTCCCCATCAGGAAGGGGGCGAGCCAACCGCCCAGCTCGCGGTCGTTCACCGCACCGACGGGGTCGCCCTCGGGCCCGAGGTCGGGCTCGTTCGCCCGGTCCGGGCTCAGCCCGTACGGGTCGGCGAGCAGCGCGCCGACCGCAGGGTCCCGGCGCCCCTCGTCGACCGAGGTGCGGAGCGAGTCGATCGTGCCGCCGCTCGCCCCTCCACGCATGGCCTCGACGACGAGCGTCGTGTCCTGCAGGTCGCCGTGCCCGCCGGCGGCGGCGGCCTCGTGCAGCAGCAGGACACCGAGGTCAGACGGGATCGAGTCGAACCCGCAGGCGTGGACGATGCGTGCACCGGTCCCCACGGCGACGTCGTGCGCGGCGTCGATGGCCCGCCGCATGAACAGGACCTCGCCGCACAGGTCGGCGTAGTGGGTGCCGGCCCGGGCGCACGCCACCACGAGGGGCAGGCCCCACCTCACGTAGGGCCCGACCGTCGTCGCCACCACCCGGGTGCTGGCTGCGAGCGCCTCGACCGCTGCCTGGTCCTGGCTGTCGGCGACGACGAGCGGCCAGTCGGCGGCGCCGCCTCCGAGCGACTCCCGGGTCCGCTCGAGCTTCGCCTTCGAGCGCCCACCGAGCGCGATGCGGGTCCCCGACGGGGCCTGCTCGAGCAGGTACTTCGCCGTGAGGACGCCGACGAAGCCGCTCGCTCCGTAGACGACGACGTCGTGCTCGCGCTGATCGGGGTCGGGCGCCGGCATCCGGCCGAGCCTACGTCAGCCGTGCAGCGGCCCCCGCCGAGGGACGGCGCGACGGCCTCCGGGGAGCCGGCGGCCTCGACGGGCGCCGGGGGCGCCGGCCTGGTCAGGCCTCGGTGACCGCGCCCCGCTCGGCGCCGGTGGCGAGGCGTGCGTACTTGGCGAGCACGCCGCTCGTGTAGCGGGGTTCGGGGTGCTTGAGCGCCTCCCGCCGCCGGGCCAGCTCGTCGTCGTCGACGAGGAGGTCGATGGCGTGGGTGGCGACGTCGATCACGATGCGGTCGCCGTCGGCCACCAGGCCGATGGGCCCGCCGACCACCGCCTCGGGTGCGACGTGGCCGATGCAGAAGCCGTGGGTCCCGCCCGAGAAGCGGCCGTCGGTGATCAAGGCGGTGTCGCCCCCCCGTCCGGCGCCCTTGAGCGCACCGGTGACCGCCAGCATCTCCCGCATCCCGGGGCCGCCCTTCGGCCCCTCGTACCGGATGACGAGCACGTCACCCGCCTCGATGCGCCCGGCCATGATCTCCTCCATGGCGCCGTCCTCGCCGTCGAACACCCGGGCGCGGCCGTCGAAGCGGTCGAAGTCGATGCCGGCGACCTTGACGACGGAGCCCTGCGGTGCGAGCGACCCGGTGAGGATGGCGATGCCGCCCACGCGGTGGAGCGGGTCCCCGAGCGGGTGGATGACCTCGCCGTCGGGCCCGGGGGGGTCGATCTCCGCCAGGTTCTCGGCCATCGTCCGGCCGGTGACGGTGAGGCAGTCGCCGTGGAGCAGCCCGGCGTCGAGCAGCTCGCGCAGCACCACGGGGACGCCGCCGATCCGGTCGACGTCGGCCATGTGGTACTTGCCGTGGGGCTTGGTGTCGGCGATGTGGGGCACGCGGGCGGCCACCCGGTTGAAGTCGTCGAGCTCCAGGTCGACCCGCGCCTCATAGGCGATGGCCAGCAGGTGGAGCACGGCGTTGGTCGAGCCGCCGAGGGCCATCACCACGGCGATGGCGTTCTCGAACGCCTCCTTCGTGAGGATCTGGCGGGGGCGGATCCCGAGCTCGAGCAGGTGGAGCACGGCCTGGCCGGCCGCGAAGGCCCCGTCGTCCCGGCGGCGGTCGACGGCGGCGGGCGACGCGCTGCCGGGCAGCGACATGCCGAGCGCCTCGGCCACCGACGCCATCGTGTTGGCGGTGAACATGCCGGCGCAGCTGCCCTCGGTCGGGCAGGCGTTGCGCTCGATGGCGTCGAGCTCCGACTGCTGCATCGCCCCGGTGCCCACCGCCCCCACCGCCTCGAAGACGCTGACGATGTCGAGCGCCCGCCCGTTGAGCTGCCCCGGCAGGATCGACCCGCCGTAGACGAAGACCGACGGCACGTTCAGCCGGGCCGAGGCCATGAGCATGCCGGGGAGGCTCTTGTCGCAACCGGCGAAGGTGACGAGGGCGTCGAGGCGCTCGGCGTGGACCATGGTCTCGACCGAGTCGGCGATGACCTCCCGGCTGACGAGCGAGGCCCGCATGCCCTCGTGCCCCATCGAGATCCCGTCGGACACGGCGATGGTGGTGAACTCGAGGGGGAAGCCACCGGCGGCCCGCACGCCCTCCTTCGCCCGCTTGGCCAGGCGGTCGAGCGGCAGGTTGCAGGGCGTCACCTCGTTCCACGACGAGCACACCCCGACCTGCGCCTTGTCCCAGTCGCCGTCACCCATGCCGACGGCGCGGAGCATCGCCCGAGCGGGGGCGCGACCGACGCCGTCGGTCACCTCGTGGCTGCGCGGCTTCATCCCGGGGGGGTCGACGGGCGTGTCAGGCATGGTCGAAGGCTAGGCCCCGACCACGCCGCCGGCATCCGACATGAGCGACCTCACGTCGGCCCGTCGGCCAGGCCACCCCCGGCTGCGGGCCGCCGCCGTCGAGGCCGGTCAGCCTCCAACGCCGTCAGCCTCCGTCGCCGTCCCGCCGTCGGCGTCCCCCGCGTCCTCGTCCTGGTCCTCGTCCTCGGCATCCGGGTCGACGACCACCTGGCGCTCGATCGTGAAGTCGCCGCTGACACCGACCAGCGTCACGTAGTCGACCGCCGCCAGCCTCCGGCCGTCGAAGCGCAGGATCTCCGCCTCGTAGGGCAGCGCCGTCTCGACGAGGAACGACCCGAGCCCGGTGGCCCCGGTGGAGCCGACGGTCAGGAACGTGGTCCCGTCCTCCGACCTGCTGCTGCGGGCGTGGGTGTGGCCGCCGACCACGACCGGGACCTGTCCGGCAACGTCGGCGGCCTGGCGGAGGTCGTGCACCGCCAGCAGGTCTGGTTCGTCCCGCCGCACGGCAGCCAGGACGCGCGGTGCGAGCTGCTCCTTGCGCTCGTTCGCCGCCGCCGTGCTCACGCGGTTGTCAGCGGTGAAGGTCGGGTCGCCGACCCCGAGGATGCGCACCGAGCCGACGCGCGCCTGGTCACCGTCGAGCACCGTGATGCCGGTGGACGCAGCGAAGGTGGCCCGGTTCTCCTCGGAGTCGTGGTTGCCGGGGACGAACAGGTACGGGACGTCGATGTCCTCGATCAGCCGGCTGATGCGCGACTCCACCGGGCTCCCGTACGAGGTGAGGTCGCCGGTGTCGAGCACGGCGTCCACGTCGAAGCTGTCCGCCAGCTGCTCGACGAGCTCGACGCCGAGGGGGTTCGAGTGGATGTCGCTGACGTGGAGGATCAGCGTCTCCCCGGTGGCCCCGCCGAGGTCGGTCGCCGCGTAGAGGCCGGCCACCTGGCCCGACAGCGTCTGGACGAGGCCGCTCACCCGGTCGAGGTCCCCCACAGACCGCTGCGCCGCCTCGAGGATCGCCGGGGCACGTTCGAGCGCCCCCTCGAAGCGCGCCTCCTCGAACGCGCCGGTGTCGTAGCCCTGCCACGTCCACACGAGCACCAGGCCGACCCCGGCCAACCCTCCGGCCGCGCCGAGGCCGGCGTGCACGAGGCGTCGACGTGGCACCAGGGCGCCGGCGACGCCGCCGACGAGCAGGGCGGCCGCCAGGGAGCGGAGGACGAACCTCCGCAGCAGGTCCGGGAGGTCGGCCTGGACGTCCTCGGTGATGCGCTCCTGCGCGCGCGGCGCCGAGAGCAGCACCTGGAGGCGCTCCACGTCGAGCTCGTCGAGCCGGCCGCCGAGGCGGACGGGAGCCCGGTGGGTGCTGGCCACGATCCGTCCGAGCGGCGGGAGGGCGACCGTCGTCGAGCCGTCCACGACGCTGGCGGCCCCGACCTCGACGGTGCCAGGACCCACCGCCGCCCGCACCGGTGACGCCATCCGAAGGGTGGCGAGCGACGCGACCGCCCCCACCACCACCACGAGCGACCGGATCGCCCACCGACGGGCAGGGGGAGCCGACGTCGACCGCGCATCCTCCCCGACGGCGACGGGTGGGCGGCGCACCACCACACGATGCCCGACCACGGCGCGCCGACCGTCGCACCCGCCCGGCCTGCGCCGGCGAGGCACCGCCCGGCCGGTCGCAGCCACCGGTCGTGAGGGGGGCGGAGGGCCCTGCCGGAGCGGGACCTCTGCGGACCAGGCACACACCTCGGCACCACACCTCGGGGCCACCCCGCAGGTCACCTGTGATGGACGCGCCGGCGCCACCAGGGCCTCACAGGCGCGGCGTCGTGCCGCTCGCTCCGACTGCGATGCCCCCGGTGAGCCGCGCTTCGCCGCTACGGTCCGGTCGGTGACCGAGGTCGTGACGGCCTCCGGGCTGGTGAAGCGCTGGGGGGCCACGCCTGCGCTGGCCGGCGCCGAGCTCCACGTCGGCCGGGGGATCACCGGGCTCCTCGGCGCCAACGGAGCGGGCAAGACCACGCTCATCGGGATGCTGCTCGGCCTGCACCGGCCCGACGCCGGCACCCTCCGGGTCCTCGGCCTCGACCCGACGACCGCCGGCAGCGAGGTGCGGGAGCGGGTGGGCTACGCCCCCGAGCACGACGCACTGCCCGGCGACATGCGTGCCCACGACCTGGTCCGCCACCTCGCCGAGGTCCACGGGCTCCCCCACCGAGAGGCCGTGTCCCGGGCCAGCGACGCGCTCTGGCACGTCGGGCTGGGCGAGGAGCGGTTCCGACCTGTCGGCACGATGTCGACCGGTCAGCGCCAGCGGGTCAAGCTGGCCTCCGCCTTCGTGCACGACCCCGCCCTCCTGCTCCTCGACGAGCCCACGAACGGGCTCGACCCCGTCCAGCGCGACGAGATGCTCGCCCTGGTGCGACGCATCGGCACCGAGTTCGGGATCGACGTCGTGGTGTCGTCGCACCTCCTCGAGGAGGTCGAGCGGGTGTGCGACGCCGTCGTGATCCTCGCCGACGGGGTGGTCGCCGCCGCAGGCACGCTCGACGCGCTGCGGAGTGGCGAGGACGTCGTCGTCGTCGAGGTGGTCGGCGACCCCGCCCCGCTCGTCGCCGCCCTCCGAGCGGGTGGTTCGCCGCTCGAGGTGGACGGCAGCCGGGTGACGGTGCCGCTCCCCGACGACCCCGCTGGCATCGCCGGCGCCTACGACCTGCTCAGGGACGCGGCGGTGAGCACCGCCACGTCCCTGCGCCGGCTGCAGCGGCGCACGGCCTCGCTCGAGGAGGTGTTCCTCGCCGCAGGCGCCGGCCCGCAGCACGGGGACGACCTGGCCCGGGACGACGAGGTGGTGAGCCGGTCGTGAGCGACGCCCGCATCCTCGACCGGGGCTACCGGCGCTACGACGGCGCCCGCCTGGGCGCCCGTGGCGCGATCGGCAGCCTCACCCGCCAGAGCGCGCTCCGGGCGCTCGGGCTGCGCCGCACCTTCTGGGCCAAGGTCTTCCCCCTCCTCTCGGCGATCATCGCCTACCTTCCGGCGACGGTGTTCGTCGGGATCGCCGCCCTGTTCCCCGACGAGCTGCTCGACCCCGACGCGGTGATCCCCGGCTACGGCGAGTACTACAGCTTCATCACCGCCGCCATCGTCGTCTTCGTGGCGCTCGTGGGACCCGAGGTCCTCTGCCCCGACCGGCGGGACGGGATGCTCGGGCTCTACCTGGCCTCGCCCCTCACCAGGGACACCTACCTGCTGGCCAAGGCCCTCGCCGTGGTGCCGGTGCTGGCCATCGTCACCGTCGGGCCGCCGCTCCTGCTGCTCGTCGGCCGCACCTTCGCCGACGCCGGACCGGAGTCCTTCGGCGACTTCCTGACGGTGCTGGTGCGGATCCTCGTGAGCGGCCTCGCCATCTCGGCCGCCTACACGGCCATCTCGCTGGCCGCCGCCAGCCTCACCGACCGCCGGGCAGTGGCGTCGGCGGGCGTCATCCTCCTGCTGCTGGTGACGAGCGTGGCCACGACCGTGCTGGTGGAGCTCGGGGGGAGCGAGCGGCTCCTGCTGCTCAACCTGTTCCTCCTCCCCTTCGAGCTCGTGCAGCGCGTCTACGGGGAGCTCGGCTCCGAGCCGCAGCTGGCCACCGTCGAGCTCGTGGCCGCCAACGCTGCGTGGACCCTCGGGGCCGGCTTCCTCGTGCGGGAGCGGTACCGGCGCCTGCAGGTGACGAGGTGAGCGCGTGACCGCCACGAGCGGCCAACCCGTGATCCAGGTCGCGGGGGTGTCCCGCTGGTTCGGCGACGTCGTCGCCGTGTCGGACGTCAGCTTCGACGTCGGGCCGGGCGTCACCGCGCTCCTCGGACCGAACGGCGCGGGCAAGTCGACGCTGCTCCGGCTCCTGTGCGGGCTCACCACGCCGTCCCAGGGCACCGTCCGCGTGCTCGGCGCGAACCCGAGGGGGGACCCGTCGCTCTACCGGCGCATCGGGCTCGTCCCCCAGCAGGAGGCGGTGTTCGAGCGCCTGACCGGCCTCGCCTTCGTCGCCCTCGCAGCCGAGCTGCACGGCCTGCCCTCTCCCGAGACCGCCGCCGAGGGGGCCCTGCGGCTGGTGGACCTCGACCCCGGTGACCGTCGTCCGCTCTCGACGTACTCGAAGGGCATGCGCCAGCGGGTGAAGGTGGCGCAGGCACTCGTGCACGAGCCCGAGGTGGTGGTCCTGGACGAGCCGCTGGAGGGCCTCGACCCCAGGCAGCGCCTCCACCTCATCGATCTGTTCCGCACGCTGGGCGCCGAGGGGCGCTGCGTGCTCGTCTCCAGCCACGTGCTCGACGAGGTGGAGCGCTTCGGCTCCCGGGTGCTGGTGATGGCCCAGGGCCGCCTCGCCGCCGAAGGCGACTTCCACGACATCCGGGAGCTGATGGACGACCGCCCCCACCGCCTCCGCCTCCGCACGGACCGGCCCCACGCCCTCGCCGGCGCGCTCGTCGCCTCGGGTGCGGCGACGGCCGTCCGCCTCGAGGTGCAGGATCCCCAGAGCGACAGGACCACCGGCAGCGGGGTGCTCGTCGACACGGTCGACGTCGCCGCCTTCCGAGCCACCGTGGCCGGCGCAGCCCAGCAGGCCGGGGCCCGCCTCCTCGAGCTGACGCCTCTCGACGACGACCTCGAGAGCGTCTTCCGCTACCTCGTCGCCCCGGTCCCGCCCGAGCCGCGATGAGCACCCTCTACCGGCTGTTCCTCCGCAGCCAGCTGGTGCGGGGGCGCATCATCGGCCTCGGGAGCCTGGGGCTGCTCGCCGTGTGCCTCGGCTTCGCCGTCGGGGCCTCGGACGGGGCCGGGCCGAGGGACGGCGCGGAGCTGGTGTCGGAGTACGGCCTCGCCCTGTTCGTGCCGGTGAGCGTGCTGCTGTTCGCCTCGGCGGTGCTCGGCGACCCGAACGAGGACGGGACGCTGGTCTACCTGTGGCTGCGCCCCGTCGCCCGCTGGAAGATCGTGGCCGCAGCCGTCGCCGCCGCCCTGAGCCTGTGCCTCCCGCTCGTCGTCCTCCCCATGGCGCTGGCCGGGGCCCTGGCCGGCGGGGGCGGGCTGGTCGTCGGCGCCATCGCCTCGTGCACGCTCGCCACCGTCTCCTACGTGGGGATCTTCACCTGGCTCGGGCTGCGCGTGAAGCGGGCGCTCGTGTGGGGCCTCGCCTACATCCTGATCTGGGAGGGGTTCGTGGCCAGGGCCGGCTCGACCCCGGCCACCCTCTCGGTCCGCGCCTCGACCCGCTCCGTCCTCGGCCGCATCAGCGACGCCCCCCGGGACTTCGTCGAGGTGGGCTCGATCGCCGCGGTGCTCGTCCCACTCCTCGCCGCTGCGGTGGCGCTGTGGCTGACGGTCCGGCGCCTCGCCAGCCAGGACGTGGCCTGAGGGAGGGCCACGGCGCTGGGTCCGCATGACCGGCGCTCCCGCACCGCTGGGCCGGAAGCGGGGTCTGCTGCGTCGACCGGCGGGACGTACCGTCGGCCGGTGGCAGTGTCGCTGCGCTCGCCGTTCGACCGGGACATCGCCCGGCTCGCCGTCCCGGCTGTCGGGGCGCTGGCTGCGGAGCCGGTCTACGTCCTCACCGACACGGCGATCGTGGGTCGCCTCGGCACGCCCCAGCTCGGCGGGCTCGCCGTCGCCGCCACCCTCGTGCTCACGGGCTACTCGGTGTTCATCTTCCTGGCGTACGGGACCACCGGGACGGTGGCCCGGCTCCTCGGGGCCGGGCAGGTGGATCGAGCCGCCGCCCAGGGGGTCCAGGCGCTGTGGCTGGCAGCCGGGGTCGGTGTGTCGCTCGCCGCCCTCGGCCTCGTGCTGGCCGAGCCTGCGGTGGCGCTCATGGGGGCGGATCCCGAGGTGACGCCGTTCGCGCTGACCTACCTGCGGATCAGCATGGCCGGCGTCCCCAGCCTGATGCTGGTGCTCGCCGGCACCGGCTACCTGCGGGGCCTGCAGGACACCCGCACCCCCCTCGTGGTCGCCGTGGGGTCGGCCGTCGCGAACCTCCTCGTGGAGCTCGTGCTCGTCTTCGGCCTCGACCTCGGCATCGCAGGCTCGGCGTGGTCGACCGTGCTCGCGCAGACCGGTGCCGCCGCCGTCTACGTCAGCATCGTCGCCCGCCACGTGCGTGGGGCAGCAGTCTCGGTCAGGCCCGACCGGGCGGCCCTCCGTGCGCTCGCCGCCGTCAGCCGCGACCTGTTCGTGCGCACCGCCGCCCTGCGCGCCAGCCTCCTGGTGGCGACGGCGGTGGCGGCCCGCACCGGCGTGGTCGAGCTCGGCGCCCACCAGGTCGCGTTCGAGCTGTGGAGCTTCCTCGCCCTCGTGCTCGACGCCATCGCCATCGCCGGCCAAGCCCTCGTCGGGCGGCTCCTCGGGGCCGGCGACGCCGACGGCGCACGGTCGGCGTCGAGGCGGATGGTCGAGTGGGGCGTCGCCGCCGGCCTCGCCTTCGGGCTCGCCGTGCTCGCGCTCGCAGGTGCGCTCCCCCGGTTGTTCAGCGACGACGAGCAGGTCGTGGGGGTGGCGGCCTCGCTGCTGGTGTGGGTGGCGGTGCTGCAGCCGGTCAACGCCATGGTGTTCGTGCTCGACGGCGTGCTCATCGGCGCCGGCGACCTCCGCTACCTGGCGTGGGCCATGACGCTGGCTGCGCTCGCCTTCGTACCCGTGGCCGTCGGCGTCCGGCTCCTCGACCTCGGCATCCACTGGCTGTGGGCCGCCATCTCGCTCCTGATGGTGGTGCGACTCGTGAGCCTGGGCCGGCGGTGGCGGGGCGGCGCCTGGGCCGTGGTGGGCGCCGAGCTGGCGCGGTGACCGCTACCGGAACGAAGGCGCGACCTCGGTGAGGAAGCGGTCGTAGGTGTCCTTGGCGCGGCTCGGCGAGCCGAGGGTGAAGTCGGGGACGATGAGCTCGTCCACGCCGGCCTCCACGTAGCCACCGACCACGTCCACCAGCTCTGCGGGCGTGCCCACCATCGACGCCCTGCCCGCGGCGCCGTCCCGGTGCTTCGCGAGCCAGGTCTCGTCGTCGGACAGGAACAGCAGGGCCTGGGCCGACCGCTCGATCTCGGCCGGGTCGCGGCCCACGTCCGCGCAGTGCCGGTCGAGGACCGCGCCCTTGTGCGCGAGCACGTCGGGCGTGCCCCACACGTTCCACTCGTCGGCGTGCTGGGCCGCGATGCGCAGGGTCACCTTCTCGCCGCCACCGCCGACCAGCAGCGGCACCGGCCCGGCTGCGCCCTTCGGCTCGAGCGGCGCGTCCCGCAGCTGGTAGTGGTCGCCGTGGAAGGTGGTCCGCTCCTGGGTGAGCAGCGACTTCACGACAGCGCAGGCCTCCGCGAAGCGGGCCATGCGCTCCTTCGTGTCGAACAGGGGGATGCCGTAGGCGTCGTGCTCGTTCTGCTGCCACCCAGCGCCCAGCCCGAGCACGATCCGCCCACCGCTGATCTCGTCGGCGGTGGTCGCCATGCTCGCCAGGACCGCCGGGTGGCGATAGGTGTTGCCGCTCACGAGGCAGCCGATGCGGACCCGGGGGACCGTGGCCGCCAGCCCGGCGATGGTGGTCCACCCCTCGAGCACGGGCCCGCTGACGTCGTCGCCGTTGGGCATGAAGTGGTCGGCGATCCACACGCCGTCCCAGCCCGTGGCCTCGCCGTGGCGGGCGAGGTCGAGGACGTCGGTCCAGGGCTTGCTCGCGTTGGGCCAGATGCTGAAGCGCATGCGGCCGACCCTACCGACGCTCCCCCACCTCCTCCCGGGCCCTCGGCCCCTCCCCGAGGCCGTGCCCAGGTCGTGACTCGGGTCGGCTCAGAAGGCGGAGGCGCACCACGGCTCGACGCTCCACGACAGGAGGAGGTCGAGGCGGGCCAGCGCTCCGGGTGTCCGCTCCACCGCCCTCCCGGCGCGAGCCAGCGTGGTGGGCCGCACTGCGCCGAGGTAGGTGGCCCCGAGGTCGGTGACGCCGAGGGCCACGTCGGCGGCGTCCTCCGTGCGGGTGCAGGCGGCGCCGGCCGGTCCGGCCTCGAGCCGCCAGCGCCCGCCGCTCGCCGGCCGGAACGGGTCCGCCACCTCGAGCACCAGCGAGTCCTGCACGAGGTACGAGCGGGCCTCCATCGCTGCGCCGACGTCGAGCAGCCGCACCCAGAGGTGGTCGCCGACGTGGCCGGTCTGGAGCCGGCGGGGGTCGGCGAGGCGCCACCGGAGCGGGTCCTGCACCGGCCGGTTGGCGGCGTCGATCGTGGCGACGAGGTCGACGCTGAGCAGGTGCTCCCACAGCGCGGCCTCGACCTCTGCGTCGGCGCCGATCACCTCGGTGGCGACGAGGGTGCTGGCGGGGAGGCCGTGGTCGCCCCACGACGACTTGATGCGGTAGCAGGCGTAGCCGTCGGGTCGGCCGGCGTCGCTCTCGTGCAGCACGAAGAACCGGGCCGAGGCACCCTCCCGCCCGTCGGGCCGGTCCCGCAGCCAGAAGTCCCAGTACGCAGGCTTGCGGCTGAGCGCGCCAGGCGTGGTGGCCCGGTGGGCCTCGTACACCTCGGGGAGCACGGCGGCTGCCACCGCGGCGTCGACCTGGCGGAGCCGGCCCCCGACCGCCGGGGGGAAGGCCAGCGTCGTCCCGTGCGTCGGCAGCTTCCACCTCGCCAGGTCGGCCGCCGACCCGTAGCCGTAGCGCCCGTAGATCACCGACTCGGATGCCGTGAGGATCGACACGGGCTGGCCGCGACGTGCGACCTCGTCGAGGTGGAGGTCCATCATCGAGGTGAGGATCCCCCGGCGGCGGTGGGTGGTGCGGACGCCGATGGCGGTCAGGCCGCCCGCAGGCACGGTGGCGCCACCCGGCAGCGTCAGCCGGAAGGCGAAGGCGCCGCCGGTGGCGACGATCTCGCCGTCGTCGAAGACCCCCCACCGGTGCTCACCCTCGGTGATCGCAGCCCAGTCCGCGACCTCCTCGTCGGTCGGCTGCGCGCCGAAGGCGGCCTCGGTGACCCGGGCCCACGCCGGGAGCTCGTCGTCGGTGATGTCGCGCAGCTCGAGGTCCACGGCGGCAGCATGCACCGCCGCCACGGGTGTGCGCCCGCCGTTTCCGGCCGCCGCACGGCGCAGGGTCAGCCAGCGGCGCGCTGGCGGAGCAGGGCGTTCACCGCCTTGCCGTCGGCCTTGCCCGACGTCGCCTTCATCACCTTGCCGACGAACAGCCCTGCCACCTTCGGGTCGCCGTCGACGAAGCGCTGCCACGCCGCCGGGTCGCTGGCGACAGCCGCGTCGACCGCGGCTGCCAGCTCGTCCTCGCCCATCGCCTCGAACCCCCGGGCTGCTGCGATGGCCTGTGGGTCGCCACCGCCGGCCACGAGCTCGGCCAGGACCACCTTCGCCTGGGTGGCGGTCAGGGCGCCGTCGGCCTCCATCCGGCTCACCGCTGCGAACGCCGGGGCGGTCAGGGCACCGACGTCTGCCGCGGCCAGGTCGTTGGCGGCGCGGGTCAGGAGCCGGTCCGGATCACCGCCTGCGTCGACCGCGGTGAGGACGAGGGCGTCGAGGTCGCGCTCGACGACGAGCGCAGCGGTCGCCTGCTCGGCGCCCGTCCGGTCGCTCAGGGCCCGCCGGCGAGCCGCAGGCAGGGGGGGCAGGGCGGCGTCGACCGCAGCCACCCACTCAGCGGCGGGTTCGAGCGGCACGAGGTCGGGCTCGGGGAAGTACCGGTAGTCGTCCGCCTCCTCCTTCGACCGGAGGGTGTGGGTCCGACCCTCGGCCTCGTCCCAGTGGCGGGTCTGCTGCACGATGCGCTCGCCGGCGGACAGGAGGTCGACCTGGCGGCGGGCCTCGTACTCGATGGCCCGCACGAGGGAGCGGGTGGAGTTGAGGTTCTTGATCTCGCAGCGGGTGCCGAGCTCGTCCGTCCCCGCCCTGCGCATCGACACGTTGGCGTCGACCCGCATGCTGCCCTCCTCCATCTTGGCGTCGGAGGCCCCGGTGGCCAGCAGGACCGCCCGGAGCTCCTGCACGTAGGCCCTGGCCTGCTCGGGGGTGCGGATGTGGGGGCGGCCGACGATCTCGACGAGGGGGACGCCGGCCCGGTTGTAGTCCACGAGGGAGTGCAGCGCGTCGTGGATGCGACCGCCCCCGCCGACGTGGGTCGACTTGCCGGTGTCCTCCTCGAGGTGGGCCCGCTCGATCCCCACGACGGAGCCGTCCGGCAGCTCGAGCTCACCGTCCACGTTGATCGGCCGGTCGTACTGGCTGACCTGGTAGTCCTTCGGCATGTCCGGATAGAAGTAGTTCTTCCGGTGGAAGACGCTCGGCTCCACCCGGCACCGCAGCGCCCGGCCGAGGCGCATGGCGAGCTCGACCACCTGGCGGTTGAGGACCGGGAGCGACCCGGGGAGGCCCAGGCACACCGGGCACACGTTGGTGTTCGGCTCGGAGCCGAACTCGTTGGCGCAGCCGCAGAAGATCTTGGTGGCGGTGGCCAGCTCGCAGTGCACCTCGAGGCCGACGACGAGCTCCCACGCCTGCCCCGAGGGGTCGGTCACGGTGAACGGCTCGACGATCGTGCCGACCCCGGCGTCGGTGGTGAGGAAGGTCATGTCGTCCGCTCCCGGCCTGCGGCCGGGCCGCTCGGGCCCCGCTCGCTGCGCTCGCTCATGTCGTCCGCTCCCGGCCTGCGGCCGGGCCGCCATCGCCGGTCGGCGCCATGCTGTGCTCGAGCACGGCGGCGGCCCGGAACAGCGTCGGCTCCGACAGGGCGGGGCCGAGCAGCTGGACGCCGATCGGCATCCCGTCGTCGCCGAGGCCGTAGGGGACCGAGATCGCCGGGTCGCCCGCCAGGTTGGAGGGGATCGTGCAGACGTCGGTCAGGTACATCGACAGGGGGTCTGCGGTCTTCGCGCCGAAGGGGAAGGCGGTCGTCGGCGCCGTCGGGGACAGGAGGAGGTCGAAGCGCTCGTACGCAGCGGCGAAGTCCCGGATGATGAGGGTGCGGACCTGCTGGGCCTTGCCGTAGTAGGCGTCGTAGTAGCCGGCCGACAGCGCGTAGGTGCCGAGCATGATGCGGCGCTTGACCTCGTCGCCGAAGCCGGCGGTGCGGGAGGCCACGTTCATCCCGCCGTTGGTGGGGGCGTCGACCCGCAGGCCGTAGCGGACGCCGTCGTAGCGGGCGAGGTTGCTCGACGCCTCGGCCGGGGCGATGAGGTAGTAGGCGGAGAGGCCGAGCGTGGTCGCCGGGACCGACACGTCCTCGACCTTGGCGCCGGCTGCCTCCAGCGCCTCGGCGGCGGCTGCCACCCTTCGCCTGACGTCGGGATCGGTCCCCTCCCCGGACAGCTCGGTGACGAGGCCGATGCGCAGCCCCTCGACCCCGGCGTCGAGCACGGCGCTCACCGCGGGGGCGGGGGCGTCGATCGACGTCGAGTCGAGGGGGTCGTGGCCGGCGACCACCTCCAGCAGCGCAGCGGCGTCGGCGACGGTGCGGCCGAACGGCCCGATCTGGTCGAGGCTGCTGGCGAAGGCGATGAGGCCGTAGCGGCTCACCGCGCCGTAGGTCGGCTTCATCCCGACGACCCCGCAGTAGGCGGCGGGCAGGCGGACGGAGCCACCGGTGTCGGAGCCGAGGCCGAGCGGCGCGAAGCCGGCAGCCACCGCTGCCGCGCTGCCCCCGCTGCTGCCGCCCGGCACCCGGCCCGTGTCGTGGGGGTTGCGGGTCGGGCCGAACGCGGAGTGCTCGGTCGAGGAGCCCATCGCGAACTCGTCGAGGTTGGCCTTGCCGATGGCGATCGCACCGGAGGCCGCCAGTCGAGCCACCACCGTGGCGTCGTAGGGCGGCAGCCAGCCCTCGAGGATCCGCGACGAGCACGTCGTGGGGACGCCCCTGGTGCACAGGTTGTCCTTCAGCGCGACTGGCACGCCCGCCAGCGGGCCCGGGTCCTCTCCGGCCGCCAGCCGCTCGTCGACCCGGCTCGCGGCCGCCAGCGCCTCCTCCTCCATGACGTGGTTGAAGGCGTGGATCTCGCCGTCACCGGCGGCGATGCCCGCCAGGTGGTCCTCGACGACCGACACGGCCGACCTGGCGCCGGACCGGACCTGCGCAGCGAGCTGCAGCGCGCTCGCCTCCAGGCCGCCGACCTCCTCCGCCCCTTGCCTGCCGCCGGGCCCGCTCGTGTCACGCTCGCTCACTGCTCCTCCCCCAGCGCAGGGGGGACGCGGAACCGGTCGTCCTCGACCGCGGGCGCGGCGGCCAGCACCTCGGCCCGGTCCAGGCTGGGGCGGACGACGTCTTCTCGCAGCACGTTCACCAGCGGGAGCGGGTGGGCGGTGGGGGGCACCCCCTCGGTGTCGAGCGACTCGACGTCCTCGGCGTGGTCGAGCACCGCCGCCAGCTGCACCGTGAAGAGGTCGAGCTCCTCCTCGCTCAGCGACAGCCGGGCGAGGTCGGCGACGTGGGCCACGTCCTCCCTGGTGATGCGCTCGGCCACGAAGGCATCGTAGAGGTGGCCTGCCCGCCCCCGTTCGGAGGTCCGGATCCGCACGTTCTGGCGGTCGGATCCGGTGCAGTGCCCCCGATCTGGCCGCCAGCTCAGGGCTGCGGCGGTGTCCCGCCACGTTCTGGCGGTCGGATCCCGTGCTGTGACCCCGATCTGACCGCCAGCTCAGGGTGCGCGGTGACCGGCCTTGTTCTGGCGGTCGGATCCGGTGCTGTGACCCCGATGTGACCGCCAGCTCAGGGGTGCGGGGAGGTGCCCGCATCGTTCTGGCGGTTGGATCCGGTGCTGTGCACCCGATCTGACCGCCAGTACGGAGTCTGGGAAGGGAGCGGCGGCGGGCCTCAGTGGGCGGCGCGGTGGTGGGCGGCGAGGGCGTCGCCGCCGAAGTCCGACGTCGGGTCGCGGACCACCGTGTGCACGTGGTTGGCGCCGTCCTGGGTGTTGTCGAGCTCGACGAGCAGGCGGGGGGCGACGAGGCGGTAGTGGTGCCCGACCCCGGGCTCGGGAGCTCCAGACCATGCGAAGGTCGCCCCGGAGGGGTCGGGCCGTCGGCTGCCGGCTGGGAAGCGGCGCAGGTAGAGCCCGATGAGGGCGTCGGCCGCCGAGGCGGCAGCCCCGTCGAGGGCCGCGAGCGGCATCCCACCGCCCAGGGAGCCGATGTCGACCGCCGGGTCGTTCCTCGTGAGGATGTCGTCGGGGGCGCGATCGGCCACCACCGCCGACGACCGCTGCTCGACCGTGAGCGCGTGGAGCAGCTCGAAGCCCAGCGCCTCCTCGGCGGCCAGGGGCGCGCTGACGACCTTCCCCTCGTCCTCGACCACCGCCGGGTTGGCGCCGAGGAACAGCGGCGTGAGGTGGACCTCACCCTCCACCACCGTGGCGTGGACCGAGACGTGGTGGCCCTCGAAGCGCCAGCCCCAGGTCGGCGCGCCCGGGTCCCCGAACACCGACACCCAGTAGTCGTCCCGGTGACGGCGGTCCGAGGCGAAGCCCTCGGCGCCGTCGAGGACCTCGTCGAGCGCCATGATCACCCCGACCCGGGCGAACGCGGGCGCCGGCAGGAGGAGGCTCAGGACCCGGTGCACGGCCTTCGTGGCCCGCCTGTCGAGCGCGTGCACGGGCACCCCCCGCCGGGCGGTCGGCCAGTAGGCCCACGTCCGGCGCTCGTCCTCCTCGAAGGGCAGGGAGGCGGCGCTCCGGGCGGATGGCGCGAGTGCGTCGAGCAGCGCTGCGGCCTCGGCCGTCAACCGGGCGGCGAGGGGGCCACCCACGACGTCAGGCAGCGGTGACCTTGCGGATGAAGCCGATCGACCGCTCGGCGATGAGCTCCTTGTCGTAGTCGAGCGTGGCCACGTGGTAGCTCCGCTCGAGCGTGACCCGCTCCACCGGGCCGCTCACCGAGGCGGCGAGGTGGTCGCTGCTGGCCGGTTCGACCACGTGGTCGTCGGTGCTCGTGAGGAGCAGCACGGGACAGGTGATGGCGGGGAGGAGCGGCTGCAGCTCGTCGAGCGCCTCGAAGAGCGACAGCGCACAGGCCAGCGGGGTGCCCTCGTAGGCCGACTCGTGCGCCTCGGGGTCGGCGATGTCGGAGCCGATGCCCGGCGACACCGTCTCCCCGGCGCCGAGCATGAGGGTGACCATCTCCTTGACCTCGGGCTCGCGGGCGGCGATGGCGGGGTTGATGCAGACGATCCCGGCCACCTCCGGGTGTCGGGCCGCCAACCAGGCGGTGAGCGTGCCGCCCATGGACAGCCCGACGACGACGACGGTGCGAGAGCGTCGGGCCAGGTCGGCGTACGCGGCCGCTGCGGCACCGGACCAGTCGGCCCACGTGGTCGTCATCATGTCCTCGATGGTGGTGCCGTGCCCCGGCAGCCGGGGCATCTCGACGGTGAACCCTGCGTCGACCAGCGCCTCGGCGAGGGGGCGCATCGTCCCCGGGTTGCCGGTGAAGCCGTGGAGGACGAGGACCCCGACGTCGTTGCCCGTCACCGAGAGGGGTTCGGCCCCCGGCATGATCTCGAGCTCGCTCATCTCGTCACCGTACCGCCGGCCGAACGACCGGCCCCCGGGGGCACTGCAGCGCGACGAGGGAGGCGCCCCGTCAGACGTAGGGGTCCTCGGGGCCCTTCGGCTCCTCCCACCAGTCGCCCGGTGGCGGGGTCCAGTCGGGATCCGGGTAGATGCAGTCGACCGGGCACGGGTCGAGGCACTTCCCGCACCCGGAGCACAGCTCGGGGATGATGATCACGTCGATGCCGTGGTTGAAGATGGCACCGAACTGCGTCGGGCAGTGCCTGATGCAGGTGTCGCAGTTGATGCACTCGGCCATCTCGATGCGCAGCGGGACGCTCTTCCACTTCGGGTTCCGCTCGCGGTGCTCGATCCGCTGGTCCCTGGTCGCAGCCGGCATGCCCGCACGATACCGCCCGCGTTGACCCCGGGGTCGGGGGGCGCGAGCGTGAGGGGATGAGCAGTGACCGGCGCCTCACCGCGCAAGGCGTCGAGCGCAAGCAGCAGCTCCTCGACAGCGCGGCGACCCTCTTCGCGGAGCGGGGCTTCGCCGACACCCGGGTGATCGACATCGTCGCTGCCGCCGGCGTGGCAAAAGGGCTCTTCTACTGGTACTTCGAGAACAAGGACGCCGTCTTCGCCGAGCTGGTGACCTCCACGCGCCAGTCCCACCGGCTGGCCCAGCGGGACGCCATCGACCCCGCCGCCGACCCGCTCACCCAGCTGCGCCAGGGGTGCGAGGCGTCCGTCCGCTTCATGGCCGACCACGCCCACCTCTACGCGCTGCTCCAGGCCGAGGGGCCCGACCAGCGGGTCAGCGAGCTGCTGCGTGAGGGCACCCAGGTGCACGCCACCGACACCGCCGCGCTGCTCGAGCGAGGTATCGCAGAGGGGCTCGTGCGCGACGAGGACCCGATGCTGCTCGCCTACGGGGTCCTCGGGTCGGTCACCTGGTTCTGCCACTTCCACCGCACCGGGCGCATCACCCAGTCGGCGGAGGAGCTCGCCACCTTCGTCGGGCGCTACGTCGTGCGGTCCGTGGCCGCCGAGGGGGTCGACGAGAGCCTGCTGGTGGGCACCGCCGCCTGACCGGCGGCGCTCCCCCGCCCGGTCTCCGGCCGCGCCGGCGTCGACCCTGCGCACCTGCGTCCGGCACCCTGTGACCGCACTAGGTTGCTGACGGTTCGGACCTGACCCGAGGAGCGCTCCGTGCCGACGTACCCCTTCCTGAGCGACGAGTGGATGGACGCAGCCCGCGAGATCCGCGAGGAGTACCGGGGCAAGACCCCGCCCACGGCCCAGCCCATCAAGATGAACCAGGTCATCACCGAGGTGCCGTTCGGCGAGGGCAAGATCGAGGCCCACATGGACTCGAGCTCCGGCGAGATGGAGATGGAGCTCGGGCACCTGGCCGACGCCGAGGTCACCGTGACGGTCGACTACGCGACGGCCAAGGCGATCTTCGTCGACCAGAACCAGCAGGCGGGGATGCAGGCGTTCATGTCGGGCAAGATCAAGGTCCAGGGCGACATGACCAAGCTGATGACCATGCAGCAGACGGGCATCGACCCGGTGGCCCTCGAGGTCGCAGGCCGGATCAAGGCCATCACCGAGTAGCCCGACCCCCTCGCGTCGGCCCCCGCTCTGGTGTCAGGTGCGGATCGGCACCTGCGCGGTCGAGGCCTCGTCCCCGTCCGCCACCGGCGCCTCGTCGGCGCCGGGTGCGGCCTCGCCTGCTGCTCCGTCGCCCTCGTCGCGGGGCGAGCGGCGGACGAACGTGGCCGACACGATGCCGAGCATCGAGACGGCCCCGCCGAGCAGGTAGGCGTGGTGGAACGAGCTCACGAGGCCGGCGGAGTCCCGCATGGAGACCTGCAGCGTCTGCATCAGCTGGATGCCGGCCACCACGCCCACCTGGGTGATGAGCTGCTGGGTGGCGCCCGCCACGCCGAGGTCGTCCTCGTCGACGGCGTTCGCCACCGTCGCCGCCATGGACGGCGCGGACGCGCCGAGGCCGATGCCCGAGAGGGCGAGCGACAGCACCACCCAGTGGTCCCCTGCGCCCGGCGTGACCTGCGCGAGCCCGACCATCGAGACGGTCACGGCGGCGGCGCCGAAGATGCCGGCCGTGCGCTCCCCGACCCGCAGGGCCACGTAGCCACCGAGCGGCGCGGCCACCGAGAACGCGAAGGGCCGGGCGATCGAGAGCAGGCCGATCCGGGTGGCGCCGTAGCCGAACGCCGACGCCAGGAACAGCGGCGTGATGATGAAGCCGCCCATGTAGGCGAAGTTCGAGAAGAACTGCGTCGCCACCGGGGCCGAGAAGTTGCGGCGCCGCAGGTAGTCGGTGCGCAGCAGCGGTGACTCGACCTTCCCCTCCCAGCGGAGGAAGGCGACCAGCGCCACCGGGGCGTAGACGAAGCCGCCGATCACGAGGGGGCTGCTCCAGCCGAGCACCGGTCCCCGGTTGAGCGCCAGCAGCAGGGCGGTCACCCCCGAGGAGAGCAGGACCGCGCCGACGGCGTCGAAGCGGGTGCGGTCGGCACGACGCTCGGTCTCGGGCAGGAGCAGCAGGGCGACGACTGCGCTGAAGAGCGCGAGCGGCGCCTGGATCACGAAGATCCACCGCCAGCTGAGCGCCTCCACCACGGGCCCGCCGGCCACGACCCCGAGGACCGGGCCGCCCGCCATCACCATCGACCAGTAGCCCATGGCCTTCACCCGGCCCTCGGGCGGGAAGACGCTGTAGATGAGGGCCATGGCCGCCGGCCCACAGGCCGCCCCGGACGCAGCGGCGAGGACGCGGAAGGCGATCAGCGACGTGGCGTCCCAGGCCATCGCGATCCCGACGGCGAAGAGGGCCGAGCCGGCGAGTCCCATGAGGAAGACCCGCTTCTGTCCCCAGATGTCGCCCGCCTTGCCCGACGCCGGGCCGACGATGCCGAAGGCCAGCAACGGGCCGGTGATGACCCAGGTGAGGGTCGTCTCCGAGGTGCCGAGGTCGTTGGCGATCGTGGAGAGCGACACCGCCAGGATCGTGATGGTGAAGCCGACGGTGAAGAGCCCGAACAGCGCGGTGCCGAGCACGAGCCACGGGTACCGGGAGCTCGCACCCATGCGGTCCTGCAGGCGGGCCTGGAGCAGGAGCGTCCCCTGGAGCAGGGACGACTCGCCCGAGTCGTCGCCGGCCACCTCGGGCTCGGGCTCGCCATCGGGTCCGGCCGTGCCGACCGGCTGCCTGTCGGCGGGCCCCAGCTCAGGCTCCCCATTGGGTCCGGCGGTGCCGACCGGCTTGCTGTCGACGGAGCCCAGCTCGGGCTCGCCATCGGGTGCCGTGCCGACCAGCCGGCTGTCGGCGGGCTCCGGGACCCCGTCCCCGTCCCCGCCGGCGGGGGTCGGCCGGGGCTTCACGGTGCGAGGGTAACGGTGCCCCCGGCGGGGTCGCACCACCGACCTCGGGTCACTCGGTCGTCCCCGTGCTCGGCCTGTCAGCGCTCGCTGCGCCCTGGCGGACCGCTCCTGGCCGCCGTTCCCGGCGGCGTCAGGCCGTGGTGCCGGGAGGTCGTGGTGCCACGGTTCCACCGACCGATCGGCGACAGCGGCTCCGCCTCCTCGCACGTCCGGCCACCTCAGGCCGTCGCCGGCGGGTCCATCGGCGTCCGGTCAGTCGGCGTCCGGCCGCAGCTGCGGCATGTGGGTCGCGAGCTCGTCCACCGTCCACCGGCCCTCGCGCTCGATGGTGGCTCCGAGCCGCCACGGCTCGAAGAGGCGCACGGTGCCGCCCTGCACGAAGAACGTCGAGCCCGTCTCGGGGGCCGACGCCGAGGCGAGGTAGGCCACGAGCGGCGCGACGTTTGCTGCGTCCCACAGGTCGAAGGCGTTCGGCTCGGGTGGCGGCTGCACGAGGTCGCCGAGCCCCGGTGTGGCCTCGGTGAGGCGGGTCCTGGCAGCGGGGGCGATGGCGTTGACCCGGACCCCGTAGGCCCGCAGCTCCTGGGCTGCGATGACGGTGAAGGCGGCGATGCCCGCCTTGGCGGCGCCGTAGTTCGTCTGGCCGGGGTTGCCGACCAGCCCCGACGTCGACGACGTGTTGATCACCGACCGGTCGACCGTGCGCCCGGCCCGGTGCTGCTCGCGCCACCACTGGCCGGCGAAGTGGGTGGGGACGAAGTGGCCCTTCAGGTGGACCCGGATGACGTCGTCCCACTCCGCCTCGGTCATGTTGCTGAGCGACCGGTCGCGCAGGATCCCTGCGTTGTTCACCAGGACGTGGAGGTCGCCGAAGGCCTCGACGGCAGCCTCGATCATGCGGCGGCCGCCGTCCCAGTCGGCCACGTCCTCGTCGTTGGCGACCGCCCGGCCGCCGGCGGCGGTGATCTCGGCCACCACCTGCTCCGCGGCGGTGCCGCCGTCGCCGGTGCCGGTGCCCCCGTCGTCCGGCGCCCCACCCCGGTCGTTCACGACGACCGCCGCGCCCTCGGAGGCGAACAGGAGCGCGTGCTCGCGGCCGATGCCCCTCCCGGCCCCGGTGATGACGGCGACCCGCCCGTCGAGCGCTCCCATGTGTGCCTCCACCGTGCTCGCGATCGAGGCAACCTAACAGCGGGCAGAGACGGGTCCCGGGGCCGAGCGGGAGCGGATGGGCGGTCGCGGACCCCTCACCTGCGGAGGAACAGGTCGACGACGGTCCCCCGCTCGACCGAGGCGCCCGCCTCGGGGTCGGTGGCGTTGACGTCGCCCCCGGCGGGACCGCTGACGTCACCCTCGACCAACCCGTTCGCACGGAGGCCGGCGATCGCGCCGTCGATCGAGCTCCCGGCGACGTCGGGCACGACCACGAGGTCGCGCCCCTTGGAGACGACCACCTCCACCGTGCCGCCTCGCGCCAGGGTGGCGCCGTCCTCGGGCGAGGAGCTGATGACGAGCCCCTCCGCCACCGACGAGAAGTCCTCCGACACCTGGACGAGGAGGCCGAGCTCCTCGAGGGCGGCACGTGCGGCGTCGAGGGCGGCGCCCTCGAGCGGGGGGACCGTCCGGGGGGCGGGACCCGACGACAGGACGAGGTCGACCTCGCTCCCCTTCGGCGCTTCGGCTGGGCGGTCCTGGCCCGCCACGGACCAGGTGATGACGCGACCCGCCTCGACGTCCTCGACGTGCTGCTCCTGGACGTCGCCGAGGGTGAGCTCGCCCCGGTCGAGATCGGTCCTGACCTCCTGCTCGGTGCGGTTGAACAGGTCGGGCACCGGCCGGGGCGGCGGCCCGAGCGACACGAGGAGCCGGACGGTGCCGCCGTCGTCGAGCTCGGTGCCCGTCTGCGGGTCCTGGTCGATGACGAAGCCGGCGAGGACGACCTCGTTGTGCTCCTCCTCGACGACCACCTCCCAGTCGAGGCCGCCCTCCACCGACCGCTCGGCGGCAGCCAGCTCCGCCTCGGCCGCGTCGCGCTCGAGGGTGGCGACCCTCGGCACCGGTGCGCTGGTCGGCTGGGCGTCGACGTAGGCGCGGTACCCGAACCAGCCTGCGGCACCGAGGGCCACCAGGACGACCGGGACGACGAGCAGCACCCGCCGCCAGGGCCGGCGCCTGGCGCCAGCGCCCACGCCACCGTCCGGCTGGGCCCGCCCGGGTCCCTCCTCGGTCGCTGCGCCGCCACGGCGCCCGGCATCCCGTCGTGCAGATCTCGCCGCCGGGACGAGGGGGACGGATCGCCCGGTGGTGTCAGGGCCCGACGTGGAGGCGTCCGCCACGGTGGCGTCGGCGCCGGGCGTGCTCGCCGCTCCCCGGTCCTCGCGCACAGCCGCGGCGTCGGTGGAGGCGCCTGTGCCGTCACCACCGGGACCAGCGCGACCGGCACCCGAGCCGGTGTCGCGGACGCCCCCCGACGCGTCCCTCCCGCCGGGGGGGTCGACGGCCGCGTCCGCGGTCCTCCGGTCGGGGTCGGCGGCCAGCTCGTCGAAGAGCGCGCCGTGCGGGCCCGACCGTGCCGTCGTCGCCGGTTCCGGGAGGCCGTCGTGGCGCAGGTCGACGACCGGCGCGCCCACCGAGCCGGGGAGCAGCGTGGGATCGACCTGGCGGGCGTCGACGGGGAGGGCCCCGGCCAGGGCCAGGGGCCCGGGGCGCTCGAGTGAGCGGGCGGCGACCACCAGCTCCTCGGCCAGCTCGTCGGCGGTGGGCCGGTCGGCGGGGCTCGGGCGACCGACCCGCTCGAGGACCGCCTGCAGCGGTCCCAGCGCATCGGGCACCGGCACGGGCACCTCGACCCGGCCGACCAGCGTGCCGAGGGCGGTGTCGGCCGTGAGCGGCACCTTCCCCGTGACCGCCTCGATGAGGACGAGGCCGAGCGAGTACACGTCGGCCTTGCCGTCGATCCTCGGACCCGACGCCTGCTCCGGCGCTGCGTACCGGGCGGTGCCGACCAGGCCGTCTCCCGGCTCGGTCCACGCCGCCTCCGAGAGGGCCCGGGCGAGGCCGAAGTCGGCGATGCGAAGCCGACCGTCGTCGCCGAAGAGGAGGTTGGCCGGCTTGATGTCGCGGTGCACGAAGCTCCGGCGGTGCGCAGCGTCGAGCGCCCGCGCCGCATCGGCGCCGACCGCGGCCGCCTGCGAGGGGGTGAGGCGGGTGCCGAGGTCGAGCATCCCCCGGAGGCTCCCGCCGCCGAGGTACTCGAGCACCAGGTACGGCTCCTCGTCCTCACCCCAGTCGTAGACCACCATGAGGTTGGGGTGGCTGAGCCCCGCGGCCGCCCGCGCCTCGGCCCGGAACCGTCGGAGGAAGGCCTCGTCGGACGCCAGCGCCGGGTGCAGGACCTTGACCGCCACCCGGCGGCGCAGCGCCACGTCCTCCGCCAGGAACACCTGGGCCGAGGACCCGGTGCCCACCGGGGCGGTGAGCCGGTACCGACCGCCGAGGACCCGTCCCAGCTGGTCGGTCATGCCGGACGTGGCCACGCCGGAACGCTACCGCCGTGCCTGCGCCGGATCGGGTACCCCGACCGCCCCCTCGGCGGGGACGGCGGCGCCCGGGACCGACGTCGAATCACGCATCCACCCCGGTCTCGGGCAGGATCGTGGGGTGCGCGACGCCTCGGTGGAGGAGCCCGACCCGTCCCCCCGCCCGGGTCCCTCGGCGCACGGCTCGGTCGACGCACCATGAGCACCTGGCTCCGCCGCATCGTGCTGCTCCTCCTGGTGGGCGGAGCCTTCGGCGCCATCGTCTACGCCGGAACCCTCGGCACCGGGTCGGAGGAGATCCGCCGGACCGACGAGGCGGTCGAGCGCCTGGTGCCGGAGGACGGGAGCCCGGTGGCGGTCCGCCAGGCCGAGGTCGGCGTCGACCTCGCCCCGGGGTGGACGGGCGTCCTCACGATCAACGGCCTCGAGATCCCCGAGGACCAGCTCCGCCGGGTCGAGGCCCAGAACGAGGTCTACTTCCAGCCGGGTGCGGAGAAGGAGATCGAGGCGTTCCAGCCGGGGACGATCGTCGTGGAGGCGGAGATCTGGCGGTCGGCCAGCGAGACCCGTGCCGACGCCCGCACCGTCACCTGGCGCTTCGGCGTCGCCTGACCCGCGCACCGTCGCCGGCGGTACCCGGTCACCCGCCGATCGGCGCCACGACGGGGGTGGCGGACGGCGCTCCGTCTCCCGGAGGACGGGAGGCCGCCTCATCCGGGAGCGGCGCGTCCGGTCCGGCTCCCTCCGCTTCGCCTCCCCCGGCCCCGTCCCCCGCCTCGTCCGAACCAGGGGTCGCAGGCAGCATCCCGGTGGCGAGCAGGTGGTCGAAGCCGGCCTCGTCGAGGATCGGGATGCCCAGGGCCTCGGCCCTGGTGAGCTTCGCCTGGCCCGGGCCCTCGCCCACCACCACGGCGGTGGTCTTCTTGCTCACGCTGCCGGGCGCCTTGCCGCCCCTCGCCTTGATGGCCTCCTCGGCACCCTCCCGGCTGTGGCCCTCGAGCGTGCCGGTGACCACGACGGACATGCCGACCAGCACCTGCGGCTCGGTCGGCTCCTCCACCCGGCCGAGGTCGACCCCGGCGGCCCGCAGCTTCTCGACCACTGCCCGGTTGCGCTCGTTGGCGAAGAAGGCGCTCACGCTGCGGGCGATGATCGGCCCGATGCCCTCGACCGCCGCGATCTCCTCCTCGCCGGCGTCGAGGATCCCGTCGAGGTGGCCGAAGGCGCGTGCGAGCACCTGGGAGCCGGCGCCGCCCAGGTGGGGGATGTTGAGCCCGACGAGGAGGCTGGCCAGCGGGCGCTGCTTGGAGGCCTCGATGCCGTCCAGGAGCTTTCCGGCGGAGACGGCGGCGAACCCCTCGAGCGTCTGGAGGTCCGCAGCCGTGAGCCGGTAGAGGTCGCCGGGGTCGTGCACCAGCTCCCGGTCGAGGAGCAGCATCGACGTGCGCTCACCCAGGCCCTCGATGTCCATCGCACCCCGTGAGGCGTAGTGCTCGATGCGGGCCTGGCGCTGCGCCGGGCAGTCGACGTTGGGGCACAGCGTGACCGCCTCGCCCGGCAGCCGCACCAGCTCGCTGTCGCAGCGCGGGCAGGTGGTGGGGAACACCCACGCCGGCAGGCCGTCCGGCCGCTCGGACAGGACCGGCTTGACGACCTCGGGGATGACGTCGCCGGCCTTGCGCACGATGACGACGTCGCCCGGGCGGACGTCCTTCGCCTTGACCTGGTCCTCGTTGTGGAGGGTGGCCACGGCCACGGTGGAGCCGCCGACGAACACCGGCTCGAGCTGGGCGAACGGCGTGGCCTTCCCGGTCCTGCCGATCGACACCATGATCGAGTGCAGGCGCGTGGTGCGCTCCTCGGGCGGGAACTTGTAGGCGATGGCCCAGCGGGGCGCCTTGGACGTGGCCCCCAGCTCGGCCCGGAGGGCGAGGTCGTCGACCTTGACGACCACGCCGTCGATCTCGTAGCCGAGGTCGTGGCGGTGGTGCAGCCAGTGCTGGCAGTAGGCGTGCACCTCCTCGAGGGAGCCGACGGTGCGGGTCTCGGGGTTGACGGGGAGGCCGGCCCCTCCCAGCAGCGCCAGGGTCTCGGTGTGGCTGGCCAGCTTGGGCCCGCCCTCCACGGCGCCGAGCTGATAGGTCCACAGCGACAGGTCGCGGCTGGCGGTGATGGCGGCGTCCTTCTGGCGGAGGGACCCCGCCGCCGAGTTGCGGGGGTTGGCGAAGAGGCGACCGCCGACCTCGGCCTGGCGGGCGTTGAGCGCCTCGAAGGCCGCCACCGGCATGAACACCTCGCCCCGCACCTCGAGCACCGCAGGGACCTCGGGACCGCTGAGCCGGTCGGGCACCGCCGCGATGGTGGCGACGTTGGCGGTGACGTCCTCCCCGACCCTCCCGTCGCCCCGGGTGGCAGCCTGGACGAAGCGGCCCTGCTCGTAGCGGAGGGACATGGAGACGCCGTCGATCTTGAGCTCGCAGACGAAGGAGGTGGCCTCCCCCACCCGCCGGGTGAGGCGCCCGCCCCAGGCCACCAGCTCCTCCTCGGAGAAGGCGTTCTCGAGCGACATCATCGGCACGGCGTGGGTGACCGGCGAGAAGAGCACGGAGATGGGGCCGCCCACCCGCTGGGTCGGCGAGTCGGCGGTGACGAGCTCGGGGTGGGCCGCCTCGAGCGAGCGGAGGCGGCGGACGAGCGCGTCGTACTCCGAGTCGGAGATCTCCGGGTCGTCGAGCTGGTGGTACCGCTCGTCGTGGTGGGCGACCTCGGCCCGGAGCGCCTCCACGGTGGCGGCGAGGTCGCCCGGACCCGCCGCTCCCTCGGGCGCCCCCTCGTCGCTCACGACGTCAATCTACCGAGGGGGTGTGACGGGCCCGGCCCGCCGTGGCCGGTCTCGGCCGACGATCAGGCACCCATGGAGAGGCGGGCGGCCACGGCCTGGTCGGAGACCCGGGCCGCCAGCTCGGCGGCGAGGTCGAGCCACCGGGCCGCCTGGCTGAGGCCGTGGCCGGCGAGGCCGCACGCCGGGGTGACGAGGGCGCGCGTGCGCAGCAGGGCGGGGTCGCAGCCGAGGCGGACGAGCTCGCACCACAGCGCCGTCAACCGGCGCCACAGGCGGTCGGCGTCGGTGCCGACCGGCTGGTCGGTGGGGACGGCGCCCCAGGCGATCCAGCCGCCCCGCTCGAGGTGGGTGGCCAGCGCGCTCGCCTCGTCGAGCACCTCCTCGCCGGCCGGGAGGGCCAGCAGGGTCGGACCCGCCTGCGACACGAGCCGCCAGTCGGTGGGGCCGCAGCAGTGCACGCCGGTGACGGCCCCTGCCCCCTCGAGGGCAGCCAGGGCGCCGGAGATGAGGTCGATGGTGGCGTCGGCGGTCAGGGGCACCCCGCCGGCCGGGAGGGCGACGAGGCCGGGCTCGTCGAGCACGGCGAGGAGCGGGGCGTCCGGCAGGCGGCGGGAGACGATGTCCACCAGGTCACGGGCCTGGGCCGAGACGGCGGCACCCGCCACCGGGAACGCAGCACCGGGGTCGGCGCCGGCGGCCACCAGGGCCAGGCCGAGGGTGACGGGACCCGTGAGCTGCACCTTCACCGGCCCGGCGCGACCGGCAGCCGCCGTGAGGAACGCCAGGAGGCCACCGTGGCTGGTCCCGTCGATGGTGGTGCCGACCACCGCTGCCGGGTCGAGGCCCGCGGCGTCGACCGACAGCGTGCCGCGGGCCGACACGGTCACCCCCTCGATGCCTCGCGCCGCCTGGGCCACCATGCCCTCGAGCGGCGAGCGGCGGGGCAGCTGCGGGGCGGCGGGCAGGCGGGGGTGCTTGCCCAGCACGAAGGCCGCCGCCTCGTCGGCGTCGCGGTGGGGCAGGCTCCCCATGGAGGTGACGGTGCCGGGTCGCAGCGGCGACCGGTCGGCCCCCGGTGCCGGAGGGCCCTCGGGCACCGGCTCGCGGTCCCCGCTCACGTCGTCCGCTCCTGGCCTGCTGCGAGGCCGCCCGGGCTCCGCTCGCCCCGCCCGGCGCTGCGGGACCACCCTCGTGCTGAAGGCATCATGCCGCCAGCGTTGGTCAGGGTGCCCGGGGTGCGCAAGTCTCGACGGGTGACCGGCTCCCCCGTGCTCCCGTGGCTCGTCCGCCTGACGTGGGTCGTGCTGCCGTTCACGGTGGGACCCGTCCTGGCCGACGCCCTCGACGAGCGGTCGGTGCCGGTGCGCAGCACCGCCTCCGTCGGCCTCTGGCTGGTCTGGGCGGTCGTGCTCGTCGCCACGCTCGTCCCTCGAGACGTCGGGCTCACCGTGCTGCGGATCGCAGCGCCCGCCGCCCTGGGGGCGGCGCTCCTGGGGGTCGGGTGGGCGGAGGCCGCGCGCCCCGCCGCCGCCCTGGCCGTCTCGACGGCGTCCGTGGCCGCGGCGGTCGCCTTCCTCCCGGAGGTCGGCTGGCTCTTCGTCAACGGCTCGGCCTACGGCGACGAGCGTCGACACCTCCTCCGGGCGCCCGGCTCGCTGCTGCTCGGACCGCTGCCCCTGGCGTGGGCGGCGCTCGTCACCGGCGTGGTCGGGGGGCCGCTGCTGCTCGCGAGCGAGCGGTGGCTGGCCGGTGCGGCGGCGACCGTCGTCGGCCTGGCCGTGGCGGGGGTCGTCGCCCGGGCGCTCCACTCCCTGACGAGGCGCTGGGCGGTGCTGGTCCCCGCCGGGCTCGTGCTGAAGGACCACCTCACCATCCTCGACCCGGTCCTGTTCCGGCGCACCGAGATCGAGGTCCTCCGCGTCGCGCCTGCCGACACCGACGCCCTCGACCTCACCGCCGCCGCCCCGGGCCTCGCCCTCGAGCTGCGGCTGCTCGACAAGGTGGCGCTCGTCCGGGTGGTCCCGGGGTCGAAGGGCCAGCAGGGGCGGACGGCCCGCCTCCTCTTCACCCCGACCCGCCCGGGAGCGGTGCTGCACGACGCCCACGAGCGCCGCATCCCCGTCGGCTGACCCCGTCCTCCCGCCGGCCGGGGCCCGGTAGGCGTGGGCGGCCGGTCAGTGGGCGGTGCCGCCGCCGAGGACGTCGTCGCCCCGGTAGACCACCACGCTCTGGCCGGGCGCCACCCGCCGGACGGGCTCGTCGAGCTCGACCCTGACGAGCGGGTGTGACGAGGAGAGCCGTCCGGGGTGCGCCGTCCCGTGCGCCGACACCTGCACCTCGACGGCACCGGAGGCGGCGGGGCCGACCCACGTGGGGGAGCCGACGACGAGGTCCGTGACGAGGAGGTCCTCGGCGGCGCCGACGGTGACGGTGCCCGAGGCGACGTCCACGTCGGTGGCGAAGGAGGGTGCGCCGCCTCCGGCCAGGCCGAGGCCGCGCCGCTGGCCGACCGTGACGAGCTGGACGGCCGGCACCGAGCCGACCACCCGGCCCCCCCGGTCGACGACCCGGCCGGGCGTCAGCGCCATCCTCGGCCCCAGGAAGGCGCCCCTGCCGCCCGTGGCCGAGATGAAGCACACGTCCTGGCTGTCCGGCTTGTCGGCGGTGCGGAGGCCCAGCCCCCGGGCCTTGGAGCGGACCTCGTCCTTGGTCAGGTGGCCGACCGGCAGGAGCGTGCGGGACAGGGCGTCCTGGTCGAGCATGTGCAGCACGTAGCTCTGGTCCTTGGCCCGGTCGGCGCCGCGCCGCAGGTGCCAGCGCTCGGGGCCCCGCTCGACCCGCGCATGGTGCCCTGTGGCGATGGCGTCGAAGCCGAGGGCGTCGGCCCGCCGCAGGAAGCGGTCGAACTTCAGCCGCCGGTTGCACTCGACGCACGGGTTCGGGGTCCGCCCGGCTGCGTGGGCGGCCACGTAGGGCGCGACGACGTCCGCCTCGAAGTCGTCGGCGAAGCCGAACGTGAAGTGGTCGACGCCGAGCTGCTGCGCCACGCGCCGGGCATCGTCGACGTCGGCCACCGAGCAGCACCCCGAGTCCGAGGGGCCGCCCCACAGCTTCATCGTGGCCCCCGTGACCTCGTGGCCGTCGGCGAGGAGGAGGGCGGCGGCGACGGAGGAGTCGACCCCGCCGCTCATCGCGAGGAGCACCTTCACGACGCACCGACCGCAACGACCGGACGTGGCAGGAGCGGGTCGCGCTGGCGGAGCCGGTCGACGGCAGGGGGGATCACCGCGAGGGCGTGGTCGACGTCGGACCCGGTGGTCGTGGCACCGAGGCTGAGGCGCAGCGAGCCCCTCGCCTCCTCGCGCGCCACACCCATGGCGGCGAGGACGTGGGAGGGCTCGAGCGCGCCGCTGGCGCACGACGAGGCGGCGGAGGCGCAGACGCCCTGCCTGTC
This sequence comes from uncultured Acidimicrobiales bacterium, assembly GCA_902805555.1. Taxonomy (GTDB): domain Bacteria; phylum Actinomycetota; class Acidimicrobiia; order Acidimicrobiales; family CADCSY01; genus CADCSY01. The sequence continues at coordinate 33,381 of CADCSY010000005.1, forward strand.
GAGCAGGACGAGGAGCGCCTCGCTGTCCACGCGGTCGAACAGCAGGTGGCAGCTGCCCGCCACCTTGCCGTCTCGTCGGCCCGTCTCACGGGACCCGGGCACCGCAGCCAGCAACCCGTCGGCCAGGCGGTCGCGCAGCGCCGCCACCCTGGCCACCGTGGCGCCCCGGTCGGCCACGGTGGCGGCAAGCGCAGCGGCGAAGCCGGCGATGCCGGCGACGTTGTGGGTGCCGCTCCGACGCTCCCGCTCCTGCCCGCCGCCGAGCAGCTGCGGCCGCAGCGAGGCGCCCTCACGGACCACCAGCGCCCCGACACCCTGCGGGCCGCCCAGCTTGTGGGCGCTCACGGAGACGAGCCCGGCGGGCGCCGTCGCCGCCGCGTCGAGCCAGGGGACGGCCTGCACGGCGTCGGTGTGCAGCACCGCCTCCGGGGCGTGGCGGGCCACGACGTCGGCCACCGCCGCCAGCGGCTGGATCATCCCGGTCTCGTTGCTCACGAGCATCACGGACACGAGCGCCACGGGCGCTGGCGCGCGCTGCAGCACGTCGGCCAGGCCCTCGAGGTCCACGGTCCCGTCCGGGAGGACGGGGGCGGTCCGGCCGCCGAGGGCGGCGACGGGGTGGAGGACGGCGTGGTGCTCGATGGCGCTGCACACGGCCGTGCCGCCCCCAGCTGCGACCGTGCCCTTCACCGCGAGGTTGTCCGCCTCGGTCCCGCCCGAGGTGAACACGACCTCCGACGGTCGGCACCCGAGGCAGTCGGCGACGACGTCCCTGGCCTCGTCGACCACCTGTCGGCTGGCCCGGGCGAGCGCGTGCGCGCCCGTCGGGTTGCCGCCCGGCCGCGCCAGCTGGTCGAGCACGGCGGCCGCCGCCTCGGGCCGCAGCGGCGCCGTGGCCGCGTGGTCGAGGTAGGTGACCACGGGCCCGAGGCTACCGGGGGGGCCCGGTCGGCTCCGTCCGGTTCACCAGGCCGTCGGCGGCGCCGGGCCCAGCGGGTCGTCCCCCACGAGCGGCGCCGCCCGCTGCTGGTAGCGGGCGGCGGCGCAGGTGAGGAAGGCCTCGGGGGGGACGCCGGGCGGGGGCACGTGACCGAGCCGGGCGGCGACCTTCGACGCGACGTCGGCCAGGAGCCGGTCCCGGACGGCCGGGGGGAGGGACGGGCTGCGGGCGAGCGCGGCGCGGGCGGCCCCGTAGTCGGCGGCGTCCATGGCCGACACGTCGATGGTCGCTGCGTACCCCTCCCATCCGGGGGGCACGGCGAAGCGCATGGCCTGGGGCGCCCCCGCCCCCGTCCGCTCCCGGATGACGAGGGTCCCGGCTGCGAGGTCGCCGAGCCGTTGGTCATCGCGGGTGAGCAGGATGCTGAGCACCGCGGCGACGCCCGAGGTGCCCACGATGTCGACGAGCGTCATGAACCCCCGGACGACCGTGTGGCGGAAGCGGACGGGCGAGCCGTCCCTGGCCACGACCCGCAGCCCGAGGGCGGCCTTGCCCGGCGTGCGGCCGCGCCACAGCGTCTCGAAGCCGATCGGGTAGCCGAGCAGGATCGTCGTGAGGGCGAGGACGATCACGACGATCCCGAACGTCGATGCACCGCCGCTGAACGACAGGGTCGCGAACCCGAGCGCCACCGCGAGCACCAGCGAGCCCTGGATCGCGAGGTCGATCCCCGCGGCCAGGACCCGGGAGCCGAGGCTGGCGGTCTGGAACCGGAGCTCGACCGCCTCCGGCGTCACCAGCCGAGGGGAGGCCATGGCGCCACGGTACGCGGCCCCCTGGCTCCGCCCGGCTGCCGGTACGGGCCTTCCGGGGCCGGCCGGCGAGCACCGGCACGGGTACCGTGCCCGGACCGTGGACATCGACCGCTTCATCGCCGCCAACGGGCCGGCGTGGGAGCGGCTCGGGGACCTCACCGAACGGGGGCGCCGAGGCGCCCGCGGCCTGCACCCGGCCGAGCTCGACGAGCTCGTCCGGCTGTACCAGCGGGCGTCCACCCACCTGTCCTACGCACGCACGTACTACGACGACCCGAGCCTGGCCAGCCGGCTCACCGGCGTGGTGGCCGGTGCCCGGGCGGTGGTGTACGGCACCCGGCCACGCAGCGGGCGGGCCCTCGGGTCGTTCTTCACGGCCACGTTCCCGGCGGCGGTGTGGCACGTCCGCCGCTTCGTCGCCGTGGCCGCCCTCCTGCTCCTGGTGCCCTTCGCCGCCGTCGCGATCTGGATCGCCAGCTCGGAGGAGGCGCTCGAGGCCAGCGCCCCGGCGGCGGTGCGGGCCACCTACGTCGAGCGCGACTTCGAGGCGTACTACTCCTCCGAGCCGGCCGCCGCCTTCGCCACGAACGTCTTCACGAACAACGTGCGGGTCGCCATCCTCGCCTTCGCCGCCGGGATCCTGCTGTGCGTGGTCACCGCCGGCCTCCTCGTCTACAACGGGGCGGCGGTGGGTGTCGCCGCCGGCCTGTTCGCCGCTGCCGGCCAGCCGGGGCGGTTCTGGGGGCTCATCCTCCCCCACGGGATGCTCGAGCTCTCGGCGGTGGTCGTCGCCGGCGCCGCCGGCCTGTCGCTCGGGTGGGCGATCGTCGTCCCCGGCGACCGCACCCGCCGGGACGCCCTCGCCGAGCAGGGGCGGCGCTCGGTCAGCATCGTGCTCGGGCTGGTGGTCGCCTTCCTCGTGGCCGGCCTGATCGAGGGGTTCGTGACGGGCCAGCCCTGGCCGACCGGCCTCCGGGTGGCCATCGGCGCGCTCGCCTGGCTCGTGTTCGTGCTCTACGTGGTGGTGCTGGGCCGGGCCGCTGCGGCCGACGGCCTCACCGGCCTGCTCGGGGAGGACCGGCGCGGGCGCACGGGCGTCGGACCGGCACCCGCCCGGACGTGACCCCGCTCGCCGCCCCTCAGGGGGCGGCGGTCGCCGGGCCGGGCAGGCCGGGACCGGGCACAGCGCCGATCCCGGCGCCTCCCGGCTCGACCGCATCGGCATCCTGATCCCGTCCCCCGTCGTCGAGCACGACCTCCCCGCCCGCCCCGGCCGTCGGGCGGCGCCGCTCCTCCGACACGATCGTGACCAGGAGGCCGGTGGCGAGGGCGGCGAGCGTCCAGACCGGGAGGTCGTCGGGCACCGCCACCATCGCCAGGAGCGTGGCGGCCAGCACGACGAGCCGCGTGACGAGCACGATCCCCCGGGCCCGCCAGAGGGCGAACGCCGAGAAGCCGACGAAGAGGGCCACCCCGGACCCGAGGGCGAGGGCCACCTCGTCGTGCAGCGCCTCGTCGGGGTGGGCGACGATCTCCTCGACCGCCACGGCGAAGCCGACGATCCCGCAGACGAGGGCGAAGTGGGCGAGGCTGAAGGCGTCCCTGGCCACGCGACCCACGTCCTGTGGCGTGGTGGCCCGCAGGCCCTCCTGCAACGCCTCCTTCAGCCACCCGAAGTACGTCCACCACAGGAGGCACGCGACGACGAGGGCTGCTCCCGCCGCGCCGATCAGCGCCGGGGTGCGCTCGTCGGAGGCCACGGCGGTGCCGGCCACGATCAGCGACTCCCCCAGGGCGATGATGACGAACAGCCCGTGGCGCTCGGCGAAGTGGGCGGGGTGGAGGTCCCAGAGGTACCCCCGCCCGGCGAACGACGCGGCGGCCAGGTCGCCGCCGATGGCGAGGGCCCACAGCCACGTCCTGCCCTGGACGCCGACGAACCCGCCCGCCAGCACGACGAGGAGGACGACCGTCGACGTGCCCGCCCACCGCCACACGCCGCGGCGGTCGTCGATGTCCCCCCGCTCGAGGTCGACGCGCACCTGGAGGGCCAGCCCGAGCAGGCGGACCACGAGGTAGGGGACGACGAACCAGAGCGGGTCGGACCCGTAGGCATCCGACACCGCCGTGGCCATGACGAAGGCGACGGCGGTGGCGAGGAGGGTGCACGCCCGCACGAGCGTGTGCTCGGTGTCCGCCGGGTTGAGGGTCCAGGTGAACTGCGTCCACGACCACCACACGAGCCAGAACAGCACCAGCGAGCGGACCACCCCGGCCGCCGTGAGGTCGCCGGCGGTGAGCGCCGTGACCTGGGTGACGGCGAAGACGAAGACGAGGTCGAAGAACAGCTCGACGAACGTGACGGACTGCGGGTCGGGCGCGTGCAGCCGGGTGCGGGTCACGCCCGGACCCAACCGAGGTCCCGCCCGATTTTCTTCCACCGGCACCGAGCGGACCGGACGGAGAGCACGGCGTCCGGGCCTACAGGGTCCCGGTGGCCTTGACCTTGAGGTAGGTGTCGGTGAGGCGGGGGGCCAGGTCCCCGGGGGCGGCGTCGACGACGGTCGCCCCCATCCCCCGCAGGCGGGCCACCACCCGACGACGCTCCTCGAGGGCGGTGATGGCGGCGGCCCGGCGGTAGGCGGCACCGGCGTCGGCCGGCGGCGCGGAGGCCCACGTGGCGACGGCGGGGTCGACGACGCTGGCGATCACCACGAGGTGGTCGCGCAGGAGGAGTGGGAGCGCCGGCAGCAGGGTCTCGTCGAGCGCCTGCTCTGCCAGCTCGGTGCTCAGCACGACGAGGGAGCGCCGGCGGAAGCGACCGAGGGCGGTGCCGAACGCCAGGCGGTGGTCGCTCTCGACGAGGACGGGCTCGAGGTCGTACATCGCCTCGGTCACCCGCCGCAGCTGGTGCGGCCCGCCACGGGGCGGCACCACCGCCCGGACCTCGGCGTCGAAGGCCAGCAGCCCGACCCGGTCGCCGAGCCGGCCGGCGACGTGGGTGAGCATCATCACGGCGTCCATGGCGTGCTCGACCCTGGGAACGTCCTCCACGCGGGCTGCCATCGTCCGGCCGAGGTCGAGCAGGCACAGCACCGTCTGGTTGCGCTCGGCCCGGTAGGTGCGGACGATGGGTCGCCCGGTCCGGGCCGTGGCGGCCCAGTCGATGCGCCGGGTCTCGTCGTCGACGCTGTAGTCGCGGAGGGCCTCGAACTCGGTCCCCGAGCCCCGCCCCTTGGCGGACCGCAACCCGACCTCGAGGATGCGGGCCCGCTCGATGCGCAGCTCGGCCTGCTCCTTCGAGCGGTAGCGGGGGTGCACCCGCAGGACGGCGGGCACGTGGACCGTGGTCTGGCGGGCCGCGAGGCCGAGGGGGCCCTCGACCCTGAGCGTCACCGCCGACGGCTCGAAGCGGCCCCGCCGGGTGGGGCGGATCGTCGTCCCGGCGGACGCGACGCCACCGGCCGGGACCGAGAGGTGGGCCCGCCTCGTGCCTGCCGCCAGGGAGGGCGCCAGGTCGTCCGCCAGCCCGACGACCAGCGCCCGGCGGTGCGGGCTCGAGACCCGCCACGTGACGCGGCCCGCACCGCCGAGCGGGAGCACCGCCGGGAGCTCCCGCTCGACCTCGAGCGACGACGGCGGCGGCGCCAGGCGCCAGTCGACGACGGCCAGGAGCAGCAGGAGCCCGTCGACCACCACGAGCCCCAACGGCAGCCGGAGGGGCAGGACGAGCATCGCCGCCGACAGCGCCGCAGCCAGCAGCGCCAGCCGGCGCGTGGGGGCCGGCACGGTCAGCGTGGCACCGGCACCGTGGCCAGCAACCCGTCCAGGACGCCGTCGGCCGTCCCGCCCTCGAGCTCGACCTCGGGCCGGAGGGCGATCCGGTGGCGCATCGTCGAGCGGGACATGGCCTTGACGTCGTCGGGTGTGACGAAGTCCCGGCCCGAGAGCCACGCCCACGCCTTCGCCGCCCGGAGGAGCATCGTGGCGCCCCGCGGGGACACGCCGAGGGTGAGCGACGGCGAGTCCCTCGTGGCCCGGACGATGGCGACGATGTAGGCGAGCACCTGCGGCTCGCACCGGATGGCCTCCACCTCCGCCCGGCCGGCGGCCAGCTCCGCCGGGCCCGCCACCGCCCGGACGGCGCTCTGCGACACGTCGTGCGGCACCTGCCCGGCGTCGTGCCGCTGGAGGATCGCCTGCTCCTGCTCGGCGCTCGGGTAGCCGACGACGAGCTTGAACAGGAAGCGGTCGAGCTGCGCCTCGGGCAGCGGGTAGGTGCCCTCGTACTCGATCGGGTTCTGGGTGGCGACCACGACGAAGGGGTCGGGCAAGGGCCGGGTGACCCCGTCCGAGGAGACCTGTCGCTCCTCCATCGCCTCCAGCAGCGCCGACTGGGTGCGCGGCGGCGTGCGGTTGATCTCGTCGGCCAGCAGCAGGTTCGTGAACACCGGCCCCTCGCGGAAGCGGAACCCCCCGGGCCCGGCGGAGGGGTCGAGGATGGTCTGGCCGAGCACGTCCGAGGGCATGAGGTCCGGCGTGAACTGCACCCTCGTGGTGCGCAGGTCGAGCGAGGCGGCGAGCGCCTTGACCAGGAGCGTCTTGGCCACCCCGGGGACCCCCTCGAGCAGCACGTGGCCCCGCACGAGGAGCGCGGCCACGAGTCCCGACAGCACGCCCTCCTGGCCGACGACGAGCTTGGCCACCTCGTCGCGCACGGCGAGCACGCTCTGCTGCGGGGTCGGGGGCCGTCGGCCGCTCACCGCCCCGGGCTGCGGTGGGGACGTGACCTCATCGGACATGGTCGAGCTCCTCGGTGACGGCGGAGGCGGCGGCGGCCAGCTCGACGAGGACCTCGTCGCCGCCTGCCGCTGCGGCTGCGGGTGTGAGCAGGTCGGACAGGCGCCGGCGGTCGAGACCCGTGCGTGCGGCGGCCACCTCGGCCACGTGGGCGGGGGCGGCGGAGGTCGGCAGGCCCAGCCGGGCGGCGAGGTGCCGACGGAGGTCCTCCCGGATCACCTCCGCGGCCCGGCCGTGGTGGCGGCCCTGCTGCAGGAGGTCGCCGACGGCGACCACGAGCTCGGACGCGGCGAGCTCGACCGGCTGGGGTTCGGGCACGGGCCGCCCGAGCCGGCGGCCCCGCCAGAGCGCGTAGAGCGTGAACGCGACCCCGAGCTGCAGGAGGGCCTGCTTCGGGCCGTCCCCGACCAGGTCGGTGAGCGAGGCGCTGCCGCCACCGACGAGCGTCGGCAGCACCACCGCCACCTGCGTGCCCTCCGCGGGCGCCAGCAGGGCACCGGCGAGCACGGCGTTGTCCGCCCGACCGAGGCGCTCGTTGACCCACACCGCTGCCCCGCCGACCGCGACCACCGTGCCGTCGCCGACCGGGGTGGCGACGACGAACGACCCACCGTCGCCGCCGCTGAAGCAGCCGCGACCCCGCACGCCGAGGTCGAAGCCGACGCCCTGCACGGACAGCTCCTCGACCCCGACGAGGGCGTCGATGCCGCACCCGCCGGCGTCGCGGCGGGGGTCGACGAGCTCACCGGTGGGCTCGACCTGGGCGAGGGGGGAGGAGGGGTCGGCGACCACGAGCGTCCGGCCCCCGCGCACCCAGGTGAGCAGGTCGTCCCGGCCGTCGCGGCCGAGCCGGTCGCCGAGCACGACGGCCACGTCGACGTCCGCGCCCGGCGCGCCCCTGGCGGTCGAGACCTCGGCGCCGAGCGCCCCGAGCGTCCGCACCAGGCCGAGGGCGCCGAGCGGGCCCGGGCTGTCCGGGTCGAGTGCCTCCCCCTCGTCGGCGGGTGGGCCGACCAGCAGCGCGCCGACGAGCACCGCCGCTCCGAGCAGCACCCAGCGGGCCCACCCCGCACGGCCTGCGGTCACGAGCGACCGGAGCCGACGAGCACCCGCTCGGACAGGTCGGCGAAGCGCCCGGCGTCGTCGGCACCCGTCGGACGGCCCCCGTACCAGGCCAGCTCGAACAGGGAGGTGGCACCGTCGAAGTCGGGGGCGACGGCCGGCGCCCGCCGGGCCACCTCGACCCGGTACTCCCCCGTCGTGCGCCCGGGCACCTCGTCGACGAGTCCCCGTGCCGCCAGCGATGCGACGAGCGCACGGTGGCGGCACCGCAGGCCGCCCCGCCAGTCCCCGGCCGACTCGAGCCGGGCCGCCTCCGCCAGCCAGTCCGTGGCCGGCCGGGCCGGGCCCCCGGGTGTGGCCACGACCGCGCCCGGCTCCCGTTGCACGCCGCGCGTCAAGCGGACGGCGAGCAGGACGGCCGCCACGACGAGGACGCCGACGACGACCCAGCCGACGACCCCTCCTCCGCCCGACCCGAGGATGGTCTGGAGGAGCTCGTCGATGCGGTCGAAGAACCAGTCGCGCGCCCGGGCCAGCAGGCCCGGTGCCGGCCGGTCGAACACGGGGTCCGACAGCACCTGGTCGGCCGCCCGCCTGGCCTCCTCCGCCGACCTGTCGGGCTCGGGGAGCTCGGTGGCGGCGGACGGCCTCGACGAGCCGACGATCACCGGCGAGGGCCGGGCACGGCGAGCTCGGCTGCGATGACCTCGAGGTCGAAGCCCTCGAAGCGGATGCGGGCGTCGAAGTACTGGAGGGTGGCGACGATCGCCACGATCGGCTGGGTGATGAGGGCGCTCAGGATGGCCCCGACCGCGACGAGGAGCCAGCCGGCGTCGCTCCCTGCGAAGAACCCGGCGAACGTGGGGATGGCGCCGAGCACCTCGCCGAGGACGGAGGCGACGAGACCTGCGAGCAGCGCCGTGCCGAGCACCGGCCAGAACCGCCGGCGCATCAGCGACCAGGACCGCCTGGTCCCGGCGACCGGCCCGAGCTGCTCCACCACGATCGCCGGTGCGACCGCCACCGACAGCGCCATCACCGCCACCAGCACCGGGAGCGCGACGAGGACGCCGAGCACCACCAGGATGCCGACACCGAGCCCGGACCCGCCGGCGACGAGGACGGCGACGAGCGCCACACCGAGGACGAGGAACCCGGAGGCCTCGAGGAGGTGGACCAGGAGCCAGCCGAGGAACAGCGCCCAGGCACGGCGGAACGTGGCTCGCAGCGCGTCCGCCGGCCCGAGCTGCTGGCCGAGGTAGGACGCGGCCACGACCTGGCTCACCGCCCCCGCCATGAACGGCAGGACGAGGAGGTTCAACAGGTCGGCGATCACGCCCACCACCAGGCCGCCGTCCGCCTGGAGCTCGTCCTCGGCCGTGAGTGAGGGGTCGGTGAACGTGTCGAAGAGCTCCGTGCCGCCGAGGAGGTCCCGCTGGGCGAAGGCGCCGATGACCTGGAGCGGGACGACGAAGACGGCCACGATCGGGAGCAGGGTCGCGGCGTTCGCCTTGAGGAGTCGGAAGGCGCCGTCGAGGATGTCGCTCACGGTCATCGGGTGCAGCGGCAGCGGGCCGGTGCGGGCCGAACCGCCCTTCGGCAGGGCCATGGCCGGCCCGTAGCCGTAGCCGGGGGGCGCGTACCCGTACCCGGGCGGCGGCCCGTACCCGGGCGGCGGCCCGTACCCGGGGGGCGGCGGGTTCCCGGGAGGTGGCTCGTACCCAGGCGGTGGGCCGTACCCGGGCGGTGGTGGGTTCGCGGGCTGCGCCGGGTTCCCGGGCGGCGGCGGGTTCCCGGGAGATGGGCCGTTCCCCGGGGGCGGCCCGTACCCGGGCGGTGGCGCTGGTGCCGGCCCCCCCGGGGGCGGCTCGGGGGAGGCCACACCGCCGGTGGGCGCACCCGGGGCCGCCCACGGAGGCGGCTGCGCGTGGTCGCCCTCGTCGGCGTCGGCGGGGGGAGCCACGGCGGGGATGCTACTGAGGCGGCTCCCGGAGGCGGTGGCCGGCCGACGGCCCGTCCCCGGTTGCTCGCCCGCCGGCGCTCACCTGCCGGTGCCGCGGGGGCGGTGCTAAGGAGGACGGCGTGGAGGGCTACGACGCCAGCACCTACGGCGAGCGCTTCGCTGACGTCTACGACGAGTGGTACGGCGACGTCTCCGACGCAGCGGCCACCGTGTCGGTGCTGGCCGAGCTGGCCGACGGTGGGGCCGTCCTCGAGCTCGGGGTGGGCACGGGCCGGCTGGCGCTCCCCCTGGCCGCCCGGGGCCTCGACGTCCACGGGGTGGACGCCTCGCCGGCCATGGTCGAGCGGCTCCGGGCCAAGCCCGGGGGTGGGGCGGTCCACGTCACGCTGGGCGACTTCGCCGACGTGGACGTCGACGTCCCCGGCGGCTTCGCCGTCGCGTTCGTCGCCTTCAACACCCTGTTCAACCTGACGACGGCGGAGGCCCAGCAGCGCTGCTTCACCAACGTGGCCGGCCGGCTCCGTCCCGGCGGGGCGTTCGTGCTGGAGGCGTTCGTGCCCGACACCGATGCCGCGCCGACCGGCGGTGGCGTCACCACCCGGTCCATCACCGCCGACCGGGTCGAGCTGCAGGCCACGCTGGCCGACCTCACCGACCAGACGATCAGCGGGTCCACGATCAGCATCTCGCCCTCGGGGATCACGCTGCGCCCGTGGCACATCCGCTGGGCGACACCCCTCCAGCTCGACGCCATGGCGGCCGCCGCCGGCCTCGTGCTGGCCGACCGCTGGGGGGGCTGGGAGCGGGTGGAGCGGTCCCCCGACGACCGCCGCCATGTCACCGTGTACCGGCGACCGGAGGCGTAGGCTCCTCCTCTGGTGAGCCAGCTCCGACTGAACCCCCTCGCCGGCCGGTGGGTCACGGTGACCGGCGACCGGGCGAGCCGGCCGGCGGCATTCGACGAGCGGTCCCTCCGGGTCGAGTCGGAGGACCGCCCGTGCCCGTTCTGCGTGGGCCACGAGGAGGCGTCTCCGGCAGCGCTCGAGACCCACGGGTCCTCGGGCGAGTGGCTCGTGCGGGTCGTGCCCAACCGCTACCCGGCCTTCTACGGGCGGGACCCGCTGGCCGTCACCCACATCGGACCCGTCTTCACCCGCGCGCCGGCGAGCGGCATCCACGAGGTGCTCGTGCTCACCCCGGCGCACGACGGCTCCTGGGCGGACCTCGACGTGGAGCAGGTCGACCTCGTCATGGGAGCCATGCGCGAGCGCGTGGAGGCCCACGCCGGGGTCGAGGGCGTGCGCTACACGCAGGCCATCGTCAACCACGGCCGGGAGGCGGGGGCGTCGATCAACCACCCCCACGGCCAGCTGCTCGGGATCCCCTTCGTCCCGCGCGACATCGCCGAGGAGGAGGCGGGGTTCGCCCGCTTCGTCGGCGGGTGCCTCATGTGCACCACGCTCGAGGCCGAGGTCGAGGCCGGGCACCGGACGGTGCTCGAGGACGACCTCGCCGTCGTCGTCTGCCCGTACTGGAGCGGGACCCCGTTCGAGCTGCTCGTGATCCCCCGGGCCCACGAGGCCCACCTGGGCCGGGCCAAGCCCGCCGACGTGTGCGGCGTGGGGCGGGCCCTGCGCACGGCGCTGACGGTCCTCCGGGAGCGCCTGGGCGACGTGGCCTACAACGTCGTGTTCCACACCTCGCCCCACGGCCACGACGGGGAGTTCCACTGGCACGCCCACGTGCTGCCGAAGCTGACGACGCGGGCCGGCTTCGAGCTCGGGACGGGCGTCCTCATCAACATCGTGCCCCCCGAGGCGGCCGCCGACGTGCTCCTCGGCCGCTGAGGCGGGCTCCCGTGCCCCGCATCGAAGTGAGCACCGTGATCGACGCGCCCCCCCGGCGGGTCTGGCGGCAGGTGCGCGACATCTCGAGCCACGTCGGGTGGATGGCCGACGCCGAGTCCATCCGGTTCACCTCGAAGCGGCGACGGGGGGTGGGGACCACCTTCGAGTGCGTCACCAGGGTGGGCCCCCTCGCCCTGACCGACGTGATGGAGGTCACCTCGTGGTCGGCGGGCCGGGAGATGGGCGTGCGCCACACCGGCGTGGTCACCGGCGAGGGTCGCTTCACCCTGCGCCGGGCGAGGCGTGGGCGCACCCGCTTCACCTGGGAGGAGCGGCTCGTGTTCCCGTGGTGGCTCGGCGGCCGGCTCGGCGGCGTGGTCGGAGCCCAGGTGCTGAAGCAGATCTGGAAGGGCAACCTCCGCCGTCTCCGGTCCGGCTTCGCGGGTTGACGAGGTGCCGGCACCGGCACCCGAGAGGGACGGCGCCGGCACCGGCGCCGGCGCAACCAAGGGTTCACCCGCCGGGGCTTGATCCCCGTCGCGGCGGTGGACGACGATCTGCGTCATGCCCATGCGCGACTCCTACGAGCCCGGGCGGCCCTGCTGGGTCGACCTCGGCACCACCGACCCCACAGCCGCCCACGCCTTCTACGGCGAGCTCTTCGGCTGGACAGCCGAGGTCGACGAGCGGCCCGAGGCGGGGGGCTACGCCCAGCTGACCAAGGACGGCCACGTCGTCGCCGGCCTCGGCTCGCTGTTCACCGAGGGGATGCCGCCGGCGTGGACCACCTACGTCGCCACCGACGACGCGGACGCCATCGCCCTGAAGGTGACCGCCCACGGGGGCTCCGTGCTCTCGGAGCCGTTCGACGTCCTCGAGGTCGGCCGGATGGCGGTCCTCACCGACCCCGGCGGGGCCGTCTTCGCGGTGTGGCAGGCCAAGACCCACATCGGCGCCTCCCTCGTCAACGAGCCCGGCTCCTGGAGCTGGAACCAGCTGCTGACCAGGGACAAGGACCAGGCCGAGGCCTTCTACGGTGCGGTGTTCGGTTGGACGTTCCGCAGCCACCCGGAGTGGGGCGAGTACTGGGCCCTCGGCGACGGGGAGATCGCGGGCATGAGCGAGATGGACGCCTCGTTCCCGGCCGAGGTGCCGCCGCACTGGCAGACGGCGTTCCAGTCGGTCGACGCGGACGCCACGGCGGCGAGGGCCGTCGAGCTGGGGGGCACGGTCGCGATGCCGGTCCACGACATGGGCCCCGGTGGCCGCATGGGGGCGCTGACCGACCCGCAGGGGGCGGTGTTCGGGATCCTCTCGGTGCCCGCCTCGAGCTGACGAGCCGAGGAGAGCGGTGGCGGGTGGTGCGCCCGCCACCTCTCAGGCGTCGGCGACGTGGCGGAGCCGGTGCTCCCGGCACGCACCGGCGAAGCCGGGGTGCACCCCGTCCAGGGTGACCCAGCGACGGGAGGCGTCGAGCGAGACGCCGACGGAGGCACGACCGAGGCGCCACTCGCCGACCATCGTGCCCACGACGGTGGCGAGCCCCGCCCCGATGACCAGCACGAGGCCGGCCGTGCCGAGCTGCGCCCAGCCGGTGAGGAGCAGGAGCGCCAGGGTCACCGCCACCCCGCACGCCAGCGCCCGGTTGCGGAGGGAACGGGCCGCACCCAGCTCGGCGTAGGCGGCGTCCGAGAGGGGGAGCTCGACGGCGAGGCGCTCGCCGGTGTCGCGGGAGGCGAGGGCGAGCAGCACGAGCCACCCGAGCGGTCCGGCGAGCACGAGGAGCCAGAGGATCCCCAGGCGGTTCGACCTCCCCACCTCCTCGACGACCCGCAGGCGCGAACCCGTCGGGGTCCCCTTCTTCGTGCAGACCGGCGGGAGGAGGCCGAGCACCGCGTCGTCGACGAACACCACGGCCTCGGCCACGTCCCCACCCCGCTCCTCGTCCTGGCCGGACCCTACGTCACGCGGGGCCGGGGGCGGGGGGCCGTGCCGTCGGAGGTGCCGGCACCGCCTCCGACCTCGACTGCTCGGGCCGGGGCGCGAGCAGCAGCACGCCGAGCGGGGGGATCGTCAGCACGGCGGAGTGGGACATGCCGTGCCACTCCCGCTCCTCGGCGTGGACGACGGGCCCGACCTGGCTGCCGCTCCCGCCGTAGACGAGGTCGTCGGAGCTCAGCAGCACCTCCCACGGCCCTCCGGCGGGGAGCCCCGCCCGGTAGCCGTACCTCGGCACCGGGGTGAGGTTGGCGAGCGCGGCGACCGGGCGGCCGGGCTGCGGCCCACCGTCGATGCCCACCGGCAGGCGCAGGAACGAGTAGCAGCTCTGGTCGGCATCGTCGGCGTCCAGCCACCGGAAGCCGTCGGCGGCGGCGTCACCGCTCCACAGCGCGGGCTCGGTGACGTGCAGGCGGTTCAGGTCGCGCACGAGGTCGCGGATGCCGGCGTGGCCCGGGTCGTCGAGCAGGTGCCAGTCGAGGCTGCGGGCCTCCGACCACTCCCGCTCCTGGGCGAGCTCGGCTCCCATGAACAGCAGCTGCTTGCCGGGGTGGGCGAACATCCACGCGTAGAGGGCGCGCACGTTGGCGAGCTGCTGCCAGCGGTCGCCCGGCATCTTGGTGAGGAGCGACCCCTTGCCGTGCACCACCTCGTCGTGGCTGAGGGGGAGCACGAAGCGCTCGCTGAAGGCGTAGGTGAGCCCGAACGTCAGCTGGTGGTGGTGGTGCCGACGGTGGACGGGGTCCTTCGAGAAGTAGTCGAGCGTGTCGTTCATCCAGCCCATGTTCCACTTCTGGCTGAAGCCGAGCCCGCCGAGGTGGACGGGCAGGCTCACCCCCGGCCACGCCGTCGACTCCTCGGCCACCGTGAGCACGCCGGGGTGGCGGCCGTGGACGACGGCGTTGAGCTCCTGGAGGAACGACACCGCCTCGAGGTTCTCCCGCCCGCCCTCGCGGTTCGGCACCCACTCGCCGTCCTCCCGGGAGTAGTCGAGGTAGAGCATCGACGCCACCGCGTCGACCCTGAGCCCGTCGACGTGGAGCTCCTCGATCCAGTAGAGGGCGCTCGCCAGGAGGAAGTTGCGGACCTCGTTGCGCCCGAAGTTGAACACGAGCGTGCCCCAGTCGGGGTGCTCGCCCTGGCGGGGGTCGGCGTGCTCGTACAGGGCGGTGCCGTCGAAGCGGGCCAGGGCCCAGTCGTCCTTCGGGAAGTGGCCGGGGACCCAGTCGACGATCACGGCGATGCCCCGGGCGTGGAACGCGTCGACGAGGTGCCGGAAGTCGTCCGGCGTCCCGTGGCGGGAGGTCGGGGCGAAGTACGACGACACCTGGTACCCCCACGACGGGTCGTAGGGGTACTCCGACACCGGCATCAGCTCGACGTGGGTGAAGCCGAGCTCGACCACGTGGTCGACCAGGGTCGTGGCCAGCTCCCGGTAGGTGAGCGACCGGTCCCCCTGGCCGGGCACGGTGCGCCACGACCCGAGGTGGACCTCGTACACCGACATCGGAGCACGTGTCGGATCTGCCGCCGCCCGGCGCTCCAACCACCCGCCGTCCTGCCAGACGTGCGCGCTCGTGGTGACGATGCTCGACTGGCCGGACGGCTGCCCCGCCCGGAAGGCGAGCGGGTCGGCCTTGAGCCGCAGCGCGCCCTCGGGGGTGACGAGCTCGAACTTGTACCGGGCGCCGTCGCCCACGCCGGGCAGGAACACCTCCCACACGCCGCTCGCGCCGATCACCCGCATCGGGTGCAGGCGTCCGTCCCAGCCGTTGAAGTCACCGACCACCCGCACCGCCTGCGCGTGGGGTGCCCACACCGCGAACGACGTGCCGAGCACGCCCTGGTGGAGGCGGACGTGGGAGCCGAGCACCTCCCACAGGCGCTCGTGGCGGCCCTCGCCGATGAGGTGGAGGTCGAGGTCGCCGACCGTCGGCCAGAACCGGTAGGGGTCCTCGACCGGGAAGACGAGCTCGCCGTACGAGACGTCGAGGCGGTACTGCGGCACCTCGAGGCCGGGGACCTCCACCTCGAAGACGCCCGCCGCGTGCACCTCGGTCATGGCGACGGCGGTGCCGTCCTCGAGCACCACGGCCGCCCCGGTGGCGTCGGGACGGAGGGCGCGGATCACCACGGAGCCGGAGCCGTCCGGGTGGGCGCCGAGCACGGCGTGGGGGTCGCGCAGCTGCCCGGCGGCGAGCAGTTCGACGGCCTCGGGGGGCGCTGCGACCCGCACCACGCCGGGTGCCGGCCCGGGTCCGGCTGCGCCGGGGGGCGGGGGCGGCGGACGGTCGACCGGGTTCACGCCCGCTCCAGCAGGCGCTCGACGGCGGCGCGGGGGATGGCCTCCCAGTCGGGCCGGTGGGCCTGCTCGTACGCCACCTCGTACACCGCCTTGTCGAGCTCGAAGGCCGACTGGACGAGGTCGCACCCCTCGTCGCTCGGCAGGAGGGCGTCGATGCCGCTCACCGCCCGGTAGCCCTCGCTGAAGGCGAAGCTGTTGCGCTCCTCCCACGCCCCCGCCAGTGCCGCCAGCTCGTCGGTGACCTCCTCGCCGCGGTCACGCAGCGCGACCTCGGCCGCGTAGTGGAACGACCGGAGCATCCCGGCCACGTCCCGCAGGGGGGAGGAGGGCCGGCGGCGCTCCTCCACCGGGCGGTCGGGCTCACCCTCGAAGTCGAGGACGAACCACCCTGCGTCGGTCCTCATCACCTGGCCGAGGTGCAGGTCGCCGTGGACGCGGAGGGCGCGCCCGGCGTCCGCGGTGGCCGCCAGCCGCTCGTAGCGGGCCCGCACGGCGCCGGTGTCGACCGACACGTCACCGAGCCGTTCGAGCTGGGCGAGCATGTCGTCGGCCCACGAGCGGGGGTCGGGGTCCGTCGTGCCGAACGCCTCCGCCATCGCCAGGTGCAGCTTGGCGGTCACGATGCCGAGACGGCGCGCCTGGGGCGCGAAGTCACCACCGCAGTCCTCTGGTGGGAGCCGCCGGTCGTACAGGTCGCGCAGCGACGTGAGCGCCAGCGACAGCCCCTCCGAGGCACCGGCCAGGAACTCGTTCACCACCGCGAGGTCGTCGCCGTCGCGCTGCCAGACGGCCTCGGGTCGGACCACACCTTCGAAGCCGACCCGCGCCAGCGCGGTGGTGACCTCGATGTCGGGGTTGCCGCCGTCGGAGAGGCGCCGGAACAGCTTCATGATGTGGCGCTCGTCGAACACGATCGAGGTGTTCGACTGCTCCACCAGGAGCACGCGGGCCCGCTCGGCGCTGATGTCGGGCGCCACGTGGTGCAGGAGGTCGAGCGCCAGCTCCGGGTCGTACACGGCGTCGTAGGCGTGCGCCGGTCCCTGCGTGGTCTCCACGTCCCCCATGTAGGCCTCGGCCTTGCCCTCGAGGAAGACCTCGATCTCGTCCGGGGGCCGCAGGCCGACGAAGAGCTGGTAGCGGTGGCCCTGGGTGCCCCCGGCCGCCGGGACCTCGGCGATCACGTGCAGGGCGCCCGGCCACCCCTGGCGCAGCTCCGTCACCGCACGGATCTCGACGGCTGCGGTCACCGGGTCGCCGCCACCGAACCAGCGCTGCTTCGGCAGGTGGCCGGCCAGCAGCTCGGCGAGGTCCCCGGTCTCGATCACCGGAGCTCCGTCGTCGTGCCCGGCAGGTGCTGCACCGGTTCCTCCGTCAGCGAGAACCAGTAGAAGCCATAGGGAGCGAGGGTCACGAAGTACGGCAGCTCACCGATGCGGGGGAACGGGACCCGGCCGAGCAGCTCGTGGGGCACCCACCCCTCGAAGGGGGCGAGCTGCAGCTCGACCGGCTGGGCGAAGCGGCTGAGGTTGTAGACGCAGAGCACCACGTCGCGCTCGCCCGTGTCCGAGCGGAGCGACTCGCGGAGGAAGGCGAGCACGGACGGGTTCCCTGCGGAGAGGACCTCGAAGCTGCCGACCCCGAACATCGGGTGGGCCTTGCGCACCTCGAGCATCCGCCTGACCCAGTGGAGGAACGAGCTCGGGTTGCGCTGCTGCGACTCGACGTTGACGGCGCTGAAGCCGTACACGGGGTCCATCAGCGACGGGAGGTAGAGCTGCGCGAAGTCCGCCTTCGAGAAGCCGCCGTTGCGGTCGGGGGTCCACTGCATCGGGGTGCGGACGCCGTCACGGTCGCCGAGGTAGATGTTGTCGCCCATCAGGATCTCGTCGCCGTAGTACATGATCGGCGAACCCGGGAGGCTGTAGAGCAGGGCGTGGAACAGCTCCGCCACCCGCCGGTCGTTGTCGAGCAGGGGGGCGAGCCGCCGCCGGATCCCCACGTTGATCTTCATGCGGGGGTCGTTGGCGTACTCCGCGTACATGTAGTCCCGCTCCTCGTCGGTCACCATCTCGAGCGTCAGCTCGTCGTGGTTCCTCAGGAAGATCCCCCACTGGCAGTTGTCGGGGATGGCGGGTGTCTGCGCCAGGATCTCCGTGATCGGGTGGCGCTCCTCGCGCCGCAGCGCCATGTACATGCGGGGCATGAGCGGGAAGTTGAAGCACATGTGGCACTCGTCGCCGTCCTCGCCGAAGTAGTCGACGACGTCGGTGGGCCACTGGTTCGCCTCGGCCAGGATGACCTTGCCGGGGTGGGTCGTGTCGATCTCCTTGCGGAGCCGCTTCAGGTAGTCGTGGGTCTCGGGGAGGTTCTCCCCGTCGGTGCCGTCCCGCTCGAACAGGTACGGGACGGCGTCGAGGCGGAAGCCGTCGAGGCCGAGGTCGAGCCAGAACCGGACGACGTCGAGCATCGCGTTCGCGACCTCGGGGTTGTCGTAGTTCAGGTCGGGCTGGTGGTGGAAGAAGCGGTGCCAGTAGTACTGCCCCCGCAGCGGGTCGAAGGTCCAGTTCGAGACCTCCGTGTCCGTGAAGATGATCCGGGCCGCGGACCACCTCGTGTCGTCGTCGTTCCAGACGTACCAGTCGGCCTTCGGGTTCGCCCGGTCCTTCCGGCTCTCCTGGAACCAGGGGTGGGCGTCGCTCGTGTGGTTCATCACCATGTCGGCGATGACCCGGATGCCTCGCCGGTGCGCCTCCTCGAGCAGGTTCGCGGCGTCCCCGATGGTGCCGTACTCCGGGAGCACGTTGAAGAAGTCGGAGATGTCGTAGCCGCCGTCGCGCAGCGGCGACTCGTAGAACGGCAGGAGCCAGAGGCAGTCGACGCCCAGCCACTGCAGGTAGTCGAGCTTGTGGGTCAGCCCGACGAGGTCGCCGGTGCCGTCGTTGTTGCTGTCGTTGAAGCCCCGGACGAGGACCTCGTAGAAGACCGCCTTCTTGAACCAGCCGTCGTCGTCGGGGAGCCACAGGCTCTGCGGCCGCGACCCCTCGGACCCGCTGCCGGTCCCGGAGCTCACGCGCGACCGGGGCGGAGGTGGAGCACGTGGGCGGGCACCTCGGCCGGGTCCAGCCGGACGTAGGGCGCGGGGCCCTGCCAGGCGAAGCGCTCGTCGGTGAGCAGGTCGTGCGCGACGAAGGGCTCGTCGTGGCCGATCCCGAGGACGTCGAGGTCGAGGTGCAGGGTGTCCTCCTGCCAGGCGCCGGGGTCGAGGTTGACGATGCACAGCACGACGTCCCCGCGGTCGGCGGTGGCGCGGCTGTAGACGAGCAGGGCGTCCTTGCCGCTGTGGTGGAAGGTGGTGCCGCCGAGGCGCTGGAGCGCGGGGTGGTCCCGGCGGGCGTGGTTCAGCGTGGTGACGAGGGGGGCGAGGGAGTCCGACCGCGACCAGTCCCGCTCCTTCAGCTCGTACTTCTCCGACCGCGCGTACTCCTCGTTGAGGTCGCTCTGGGGCTCGTTCTCGCACAGCTCGTAGCCGCTGTAGATGCCGTACGACGGGGACAGGGTGGCGGCGAGCACGAGGCGCAGGCGGAAGGCGGCCGGGGTCCCCCGCCGCAGCGGCCCGGCCAGGATGTCGGGGGTGTTCGGCCAGAAGCTCGGGCGCATGTAGCTCGCCGTCGGGCCGGTCTCGAGCTCGGTCACGTACGACGTGAGCTCGTCCTTCGTGGTGCGCCAGGTGAAGTACGTGTAGCTGAGGGTGAAGCCGACCTCGGCCAGGCGGGCCATCACCTTGGGCCTCGTGAACGCCTCGGCCAGGAACACGACCTCCGGGTGGTCCGCCTGCACGGCTCGGATGACCCACGCCCAGAACGCCAAGGGCTTGGTGTGCGGGTTGTCCACCCGGAACACCTCGATGCCCTCGCCGATCCAGTGGTCGAGGATCGCCTTGCACTCCTCCCACAGCGCGACGCGGTCGGCCTCGTGGTCGGGCCAGAAGTTGACCGGGTAGATGTCCTGGTACTTCTTGGGCGGGTTCTCGGCGTACTTGATGGTGCCGTCGGGCCGGTGGTGGAACCACTCCGGGTGGGCGGCGACCCAGGGGTGGTCCGGCGAGCACTGGAGGGCGTAGTCGAGGGCGACCTCCATCCCGAGCGAGCGGGCCTCGGCCACGAGGCCCCGCAGGTCGGCGGCGGTGCCGAGCTCGGGGTGCACGTCGAGGTGTCCGCCCTCGGGACCGCCGATCGCCCACGGGCTCCCGACGTCGCCGGGGGCCGCCTCCACCGAGTTGTCCCTGCCCTTGCGGGCGGTGGTGCCGATCGGGTGGATGGGCGGCAGGTAGACGACGTCGAAGCCCATCTCGGCGACGGCCGCCAGCCGCTTCGTCGCACCCTGGAGCCCCCCCTCGGACCTCGGGAACAGCTCGTACCAGGTCGAGAACAGGCCGCGACGCCGGTCGACCCACAGGGGCAGCGGCTCGGCGGTGATGTCGGAGGGCAGCGGGACCCCCGCCACCGCCGCCGCGACCGCGTCGTCGAGGCCGGCGTTGAGGCGGACCTCGGTGCTGCACGACGTCCGCCGCAGCGCCGCCGCGGCGTCGACCACGATCGAGCGCCGCACCGCCGGCACCTCCGGGACGAGCAGGTCGAGCAGGATGGCGCCCTCCTCGAGCTCGGTCGCCACCTCCTGACCGGCACCGACCTTGGCGGTCAGGTCGCGCCGCCACGTGGCGAACCGGTCGGTCCACGCCTCGATGAGCAGCTGCGCAGCGCCGACCCGCTCGAGGGTGACGGTCGCCTGCCAGCGATCGTCGCCGACCTCGACCATGGGCACGGAGATGTCCTCCTCGGGCACCCGCACCCGCGCCGCCAGCAGGTCGTGGCCGTCCTTGAAGACGTCGGCGCTCACCACGAACGGGTCCCCGACCGCTGCCTTGGCCGGGAACGTGCGAGACGGCGTCCGCGGCTGGGCGGCGGTGATCTCGATGCGCGGCAGCACCGGGTCACCTTTCCAGAGACCGTGGCTCGGCGAAAGCCGGCAAGCCGGGCACTACGGTCTGAGCGATGCGAGCAGCGCAGGACCGGGACCACCAGCCGCACCAGCGCCGGGTGCTCGTCGCCACGGCGGGGGCCGGGTCAGGCGTGGCCCCGGGGACGGCGAGGTGAAGGCCCA
Organism: uncultured Acidimicrobiales bacterium; assembly: GCA_902805555.1. Classification (GTDB taxonomy): domain Bacteria; phylum Actinomycetota; class Acidimicrobiia; order Acidimicrobiales; family CADCSY01; genus CADCSY01. Next base: position 54,271 of record CADCSY010000005.1, read on the forward strand.
GCGCAGCTTCACCGTCCGTCCCCGACTGCCCGAGGCGCTGGCCGGCCTGTCCGAGCTGGCCATGAACCTCCGCTGGTCCTGGGAGGAGCAGACCCGGGACCTGTTCCGGTGGGTGGACCCGGATGCGTGGGAGGTCACCGTCCACGACCCGGTCGCCCTCCTGGCTCGGGTCGACCCCGGGCGCCTCGCCGAGCTCGAGGCCGACCCCGCCTTCCGCTCGCACCTCGCCGAGGTCCACGGCGCCCTGCGCCACTACCGGGAGCGGGACGGCTGGTTCCAGGGCCGGATCGACAGCCCGCTCCGTGCCGTCGCCTACTTCAGCCCGGAGTTCGGCATCGCCGAGGCGCTCCCGCAGTACTCGGGGGGCCTCGGCGTCCTGGCCGGGGACCACCTCAAGGCATCCAGCGACCTCGGCGTCCCCCTCGTCGGCGTGGGGCTCTTCTACCGGCACGGCTACTTCCGCCAGTCGCTCAACAGCGACGGCTGGCAGCAGGAGCGGTACCCGAGCCTCGACCCCTTCGCCATGGCCCTGCAGCCCGTCGAGGGCGTGCGGGTCGCCGTCGACCTCGCCGGCTCCACCCTCACGGCCAGGGTGTGGCTGGCCGAGGTGGGGCGGGTCCGGCTCTACCTCCTCGACGCCGACGTCGAGGAGAACCCCGACGACGTGCGGATCGTCACCGACCGGCTCTACGGCGGTGACACCGAGCACCGGCTGCGCCAGGAGATCCTCCTCGGCATCGGTGGCGTGCGGGCCCTCGCCGCCGTCGGCGAGGAGCCGCAGGTGTTCCACACCAACGAGGGCCACGCCGGCTTCCTCGGCTTCGAGCGCATCCGGGCGCTGGTGGGAGGGGGGCTGTCCTTCGGCGACGCCCTGGAGGCGGTGCGGGCGGCGAGCATCTTCACGACCCACACGCCCGTCCCCGCCGGCATCGACCGGTTCCCCCGGGACCTCCTCGAGCGCTACTTCTCGGGCTGGGCCCAGGAGTGCGGCATCGGCATGGACGAGCTCATGGCCCTCGGGCACGAACCCGGCGAGGATCCAGGTGCGCCCTTCAACATGGCGGTGATGGGCCTGCGCCTCGCCGGCCGCAGCAACGCGGTGTCGAAGCTCCACGGGGCGGTCAGCCGCTCCATGTTCGCCCCGCTCTGGCCAGGGGTCCCGGTCGACGAGATCCCGATCACCTCGGTCACCAACGGCGTCCACGCCCGCACCTGGGTCAGCTCGGAGATGGTCGCGCTGCTCGAGCGCCACGTCGGAGCGGCGTGGGACCAGGCCGGGGCCGACGACTGGGCGGGCGTGGCCCGCGCCGGGGACGACGAGCTGTGGCGGGTGCAGGAGCAGGGTCGCGAGCACCTCGTCTCGTTCGTCCGCCGGCACCTGCGCACGAGCCTCACGGAGCGGGGCATGAGCAGCTCCGACACGGCGTGGACGGACGAGGTGCTCGATCCGAAGGCGCTCACGGTGTGCTTCGCCCGCCGCTTCGCGACGTACAAGCGGGGGACGCTGCTGCTCAGCCAGCCCGACCGGTTGCGGGCGCTGCTCACCTCGACGGAGCGCCCGGTCCAGTTCGTCTTCGCCGGCAAGGCCCACCCGGCCGACGACCAGGGCAAGGAGATCATCCGCCAGATCGTCGCCTTCTCGGGCGACCCCGCCATCCGGCACCGCTTCGTCTTCGTCGACGACTACGACATCGCCGTCGCCCGCGTCCTCTACCAGGGCGCGGACGTGTGGCTCAACAACCCGCGCCGGCCCCAGGAGGCGTGCGGCACGAGCGGGGAGAAGGCGGCCCTGAACGGCGCCCTCAACTGCTCGATCCTCGACGGCTGGTGGGACGAGATGTTCGACGGCGAGAACGGCTGGGCCATCAGCTCGGCCGAAGGCGAGGAGGACCTCGCCAAGCGGGACCAGCAGGAGGTGGAGAGCCTGTTCGCCCTGCTCGAGGACCAGATCGTGCCCCAGTTCTACGAGCGGGGCCCGGGCCCGGTCCCCCGCCGCTGGGTCGCACGCATGAAGCACAACCTCGTCTCCCTCGGCCCGCAGGTGATCGCCAGCCGGATGGTGCAGGACTACGTCACCGACCTGTACGAGCCCACGGCGGCCCGGGCCGACGTCCTCGCCGCCGACGGCTTCGCCCGTGCATCGGCCCTCGCAGGTTGGAAGTCGGGCGTCCGCGACGGCTGGCGGGCCGTGCACGTCGACGGGATCGAGAGCGACGACACCTCCGACCTCGGCCACGAGCGGGCGGTGCGGACCACCGTGTCGCTCGGCGACCTGCCCGCCGGCGACGTGGAGGTCCAGCTGCTCCACGGGCCGGTGGGCCAGGCCGACGAGCTCGAGCAGCCCTCGGTGGCGGCGATGGCGCCGTCCGGCGCGGCCACCGACGGGCACCACACGTTCGAGGTCACGATCCGCCTCGACCGCCCGGGCCGCTACGGCTTCGCCGTGCGGGTCGTCCCCTCCCACCACGACCTCACCACCCCCGTCGAGCTCGGCCTCGTCACCTGGGGCTGAGGGACGGAGCCGGCCCCTGCCGGCCGGTGGATCAGGGCTCGCGGTCGGGGTCGCCCAGCCAGGTGCGGCCGTCCTCGACCGGGGGCACGACCGCGAGCGCCGGCGCTGCTTCCGGCCGGAGGGCCTTCAACAGGTCCACGCCGGTGGCGTTCTCCAGCTGCTCGGCCAGGCCGATCACGGCCGAGGGCAGCTGGCCCATCAGGCCGGGGATGCCCGACCCCTGGCCGCCGCTGTCGATGATCGAGACCCTGTCGATGTCGACGCTGGTGACGGTCGAGACGATCTTGTCGATGATCTCGGGGAGCATCCGCAGGACGAAGATCCGCTGGGCGTCGGCGCCCGCCTCCTGGTACTGCTGCACCAGGCGCCGGAACACCTCCACCTGGGCGTTGCCCTCCTCGACGATCTTGGCTGCGTCCGCCTTGGCCGCGAGCTGCCTCGACTCGAGGTCGGCGCGCGCCGGGGCCACGACGTCGGCCTCGAGCCGGCGGGTCTCGAGCTTCACCCGCTCGGTCTCGAGGTCCTGCTCGGCGACCACCCGCGCCTTCTCCCCGGCCACCTTGGCCTGGGCCTCGGCGGCACCGGCGAGCGCCTCGAGCTCGGCCTGGCGGACCCGCAGCATGTTCTGCTGCTCGACGATCTGGAGGTCGGCGTGGGCGGTGGCGATCTCGGCCCGCTGCCTGGACAGCGCCTCGGACTCCTCGGCCTCGGCCTTGCGCTGGGCCTCGGCGACCCTGGCCTCCTTCAGCACCTCGGCTGTCTGGCGCCGACCGACGGAGCTCAGGTAGCCGACCTCGTCGGTCACGTTCTGGATCTTGAGCACGTCGAGCTCGAGGCCGAGCGTCTTGATGTCGTCGTCGGCCTCGTCGATGAGGGTCTGGGCGAACTTGAGCCGGTCCTCGTTGACCTCCTCGGGGGTGAGGGTGGCGAGCACCCCCCGCAGGTTCGCCTCCAGCGTCTCCTTGGCGATCGCTGCGATGTCCACCTGGGGCACGTCGAGGAAGCGCTCGACCGAGTTCTGCAGCAGCCCCTCCACGCTCGACACCTTGACGTTGGCGATGCCCTGCACGTTGAGGGGGATGGCGCCGCGCGAGTAGGCGTTGTGCACGCCCACCTCGATGGGGATCGTGTTCAGCTCCATCCAGGAGACCCGCTCCAGGAGGGGCACCCGCAGCGTGCGCCCGCCGCGGATGGCCCGGTAGCCGACGGTGCGGCCGTCGCTCAGCTGGCGGGACCGACCGGAGATGACCGCCACCCGGTTCGGCGGGCAGATGATGATCAGGCTGCGGACCGACATGAGGATCAGCAGGACGACGATGGCGAGGAGGACGCCGAGGACGAGCACGGTCATGGGTGGGGCTCCTGTGTGTCGGTGGCTGGTGGTGCGAGCCGGCCCGGGGCTGGACCGCTCACGTGAGCTCCGGGTCGAGGCGGGTGACGAGGGCGACCCCGCGGTCCACCTCGACGACGAGGACCGGCGCCCCCACCTCGAGCTCGGCGGGCGCGTCCGGCAGCGTCTCGGCCGAGAGGTAGACATGCTGGCCGCCGACGCTGACCGAGACCCGGCCACGCCGCTCGCTCGCCACCGGCAGCACCACCCGACCGACAGAACCGGCCAGCTGTCGGTCGCTCACGTCGCTCGTGCTCCCCGAGCGGCGCAGGTACGCGAAGAGCGTGCTGTTCACGGCGCCGGCCACGACCGCCGCGGCTGCGGCGGCCACGAGCGTGGTGGCGTCCGGCGTGTCGAGGAGGCCGAGGACGATGCCGCAGACGCCGAACGTCGCCAGGAAGAAGGCGATCGTGCTGAGCGGCAGGAGCCTGAGCATGACGCCGCCCACCCCGTCGCCGGCGGACCCGTCACCGCCGCCGCCGTCGTCAGCCCCGGCCAGGAGGAACCACAGGACGAGTGGCACCCCTGCGGCAGCCGCGAAGAGGTACACGCCGTCAACCACGGAGCGACGTCACCCCGCGAACCTAGCCCCGCCCCTCCGTCGGGGGCCCGCGGGCTCACCTCCCGGTGAAGGTCGCCTTCCCCGGGCCCTGCTCCAGGAAGGACCGCACGCCGACCTGGCTGTCGTCGGTGGTGAAGACCTGCTCGAAGAGCTGCAGCTCCCGGTCGAGCCCCCAGGCGAGCGTCGTCTCGATCCCCTCGTCGACCGCCTGCTTGGCCAGGCCCTGGGCGACGACCGCCCCCGTCGCCAGCTCGCGCGCCTTCTCGGCCGCCCGCGCCTGCACGTCGCCTGCGGGGACCACCTCGTCCACGAGGCCGATGCGCAGCGCCTCCTCCGCCTTCACCTGGCGGCCGGTGAGGATGATCTCCTTCGCCCTGGCCGGGCCGACCAGCCGGGGCAGGCGCTGGGTGCCGCCGCCGCCGGGGATGATGCCGAGGAGGATCTCGGGCTGGCCGAGCCGGGCGTTGTCGGCGCAGATCCGCCAGTCGCAGGCGAGGGCGAGCTCGCAGCCCCCGCCGAGGGCCACCCCGGTGATGGCGGCGACGGTGAACCTGGGGATGGCGGCCACCGCCCCGAGGGCGTCACGGAAGGCGGCGCCGATGCGGCGGGCCTCGTCCGGCCCGCCGAACTCGGAGATCTCCGCCCCCGCCGCGAACACCCGGTCCCCGCCGGTCACGACGACGGCCCCGGGAGGGTCGGCGGTGAGCCCGTCCGCCGCCTCCCTGAGCGCGACCAGCAGCTCGAGGGACATGGCGTTCACCTTCGGCCGGTCGAGGCGCAACGTCGCCACGCCGTCCTCGCCCCGCTCGACCCGCACCGGTGGTTGCTGGCTCATGCTTCCCGCTCCTGGCCTTCGGCCGGGCCGCTCGGGCCACGCTCGCTTCGCTCGCTCATGCCAGCACGTTAGGCAGGCGAGGGAGGTCGAGGGTCCTCCTCAGGAGGAGGCGCCGCTGGCGGCCTCGAGCAGCTCGTCCGCGGCCTGGTACGGGTCCGTGCGACGGTCGACGACCGCCGCGTGCAGCGCGCCGAACCGGTCGCCGCCTGCGATGCCGAGCGCCCGCTGCTCGAGGCTGCGGACGATGATCGTGCGCAGCTCGTCCTCGACACGACGGGCCCGGCGCTCGGCCAGCTGCCCGGTGCGCTCGAGGTGGGCCTTGTGGCCGAGCACCGACTCCCACAGCACGTCGCCTCCCTGGCCCCGCGACGCCACCGTCTCCACGATGGGCGGCCGCCACGAGGTGGATCCCTCGACGCCGGCGTCGTGCATGCTCATCGTGAGGTCGAGCATCCCCTCGAGGTCGCGCCTGGTCTCGGCTGCGCCCGGCCGGTCCGCCTTGTTGATCACGAACACGTCCGCGATCTCCAGCAGGCCGGCCTTCGCCGCCTGCACGGCGTCGCCCCAGCCGGGGTTGACCACGACCACGGTGGTGTCGGCGGCGCCGGCCACCTCGACCTCGACCTGGCCGACCCCCACCGTCTCGAGCAGCACCCACGGCGCACCCGCGGCGTCGAGCACCCGCACGGCCTGCGGGGCGGCGAGGGCGAGCCCGCCGAGGTGGCCGCGGGTGGCCATCGACCGGATGAAGACGCCGTCGTCGAGGGCGTGGTCCTGCATCCGCACCCGGTCGCCGAGGATGGCGCCACCGGTGAACGGGGACGACGGGTCGATGGCGAGCACCGCCACCTCCTCGCCCCGTCCGCGGAGCTCCCCGATGACCGCGCTCGTCAGGGTCGACTTGCCGGCCCCAGGGGCGCCGGTCAGCCCGACGGTGTACGCCCGGCCGCCGTGGCCGAAGGCGAGGCGACCGACCGCCCTCGCCCCCTCACCGCCCCGCTCGACCAGCGAGAGGGCCCGGGCCAGCGCCGACCGGTCACCGGTGCGGAGGGCGGCGACCAGCGCCTCGGGATCGCTGCGTCTGGGCGCCATGTCCGCACCCTATGGCGCCGGAGTGGGAGGGGTCAGACGGCCACCACGGAGGTGACGCCCTCGACGCGGTCCTTGAGGATCCGCTCGATGCCCGCCTTCATGGTCTGGGTCGAGACGGGGCAGGTCCCGCAGGCACCGACGAGCTCGACGGTGATCTCACCGGTCTCCTCGTTCACGTCACGGACCACGATGTCCCCGCCGTCGGCCTGGAGGGCGGGGCGGATGACGTCGATGGTCTGGCGGATGCGGTCCTTCACATCCGAGGAGAACACCCCGGCGGCGGACGATGTTCCACGGCCGGCCTGGAAGGGGGGAGGGGCCCGTCTACGCTCCCACGGTGCGCCGACCGGCAAGGAGCCTCGTCGCTGCGATGCTCCTCACGCCTGCCGGCCTCGCCGGCTGTGGGGACGGCGACCCCGGCGCCGGCGCCGCCGAGACCTCCGAAGCCAGCCCCGACGACTCCTCCGGAGGGCCGGGCGCGACGGCAGGCACCGAGGGGCCGGACGGCGGGACGTCGGACCCCTCGACCGAGCCGGAGCGGACCGGGCCGGAGGTGCAGGTCGTGGAGCTCACGTTCGCCGGCGGCGAGGTCACCTCGGGGGCCGGGCGGGTCGCCGTGGCGGCAGGGAGCCCCGTTCGGCTCGAGGTGACGAGCGACGTGGACGAGGAGGTCCACGTGCACGGCTACGACATCGAGGTGCCGGTCGCGGCCGGGGCCACCACGACGGTCGAGCTGGTCGGGGACCTCCCGGGCGTCTGGGAGGTCGAGCTGCACGACAGCGGCCAGCTGCTGTGCGAGCTCGAGATCGCCGGTTGACCGCTCCCCTCGTCCTCGCCCACGGCATCGGGGGGCGGGGCGACCTCCCCCTCCCCGTCTGGCTCTTCGCCTACGGCGCCGGGACCGCGGTGCTCATCTCCTTCGCGACCCTGCGGCTGCTCTGGAGGACGCCCCGGCTCGACGGCGCCGCCGCCGGCAGGCCCGCGCCTGCCTGGACCGGCCCCACCCTCGGCGTGCTGGCGGTGGTCGGGCGGATCACCGGGCTCCTGCTCTTCCTGCTCGTGCTCACGGCAGCGGCCGTCGGCTCGACGGAGACGCAGGAGAACCTCGCCCCGGTCGCGGTCTACGTGCTCTTCTGGGTGGGGCTCCAGATCCTCTCGCCCCTGGTCGGTGACCTCTGGCGGGTGCTCAGCCCCTGGGACACGATCGCCCTCGTCGCCCGCCGGCTCCGGGGCAGGACCGCGGAGGGGCCCGGCCCCGACGAGGGGGCCTCGTGCTGGCCGGCGGTGGCAGCCCTCGCCGGCTTCCTCTGGCTCGAGCTCTGCTACCACGACCCGGCCGCCCCCCGGACGCTGGCGGTCGCCATCGGCGCGTACGCCGTCGTGATGCTCGCGTGCGCAGCCCGCTGGGGACGGGCCTGGTTGCGCACGGGCGACGGCTTCGCCGTGTGGTTCGGGCTCCTGGCCTCGCTCTCGCCGCTCCACGTCGACGGCGGGCGGATCGAGGCCGACGGCGCCCGTGTGACCGGGACTCGCCGGCTGCGGCTGCGCTGGCCGGCGACCGGGCTGACCGACCTCGTGCGCCGGCCCGGTGCCGCCGGCGTCGTGCTCGTGGTCCTCGGCGCCACCACGTTCGACGGCGTGACCCGGACGACCTTCTGGGACGGCATCGCCGGCACCCGCACGGGGTGGGGCCTGACCGCCGTGTCGACGATCGGGCTCCTCTGGGTGGTCGGCGTGGTCGCCGTCGCCTACGTGGGGGCGACGCGAGCCGGCGCCGCCCTGACCGGCCGTCCCGCCGGATCGCTCGTCGACCCCTTCCTGCACACGCTCGTGCCGATCGCTCTCGCCTACGCGGTGGCGCACTACTTCAGCCTCGCCGTCTTCGAGGGCCAGGGCGCGCTGGCCCTGCTGTCGGACCCGCTCGGGCGGGGGTGGGACCTCCTCGGCACCGCCGAGCGCGCCATCGACTACCGGGCCGTCTCGCCTGCCGCCATCGCCTGGGTGCAGGCCACGGCGATCGTGGTCGGCCACGTGACCGGGGTGGTCCTCGGCCACGACCGTGCCATCGCCATGTTCGACGAGCACCAGGCCGATCGCAGCCAGCGGCCGCTGGTGGGGGTCATGGTCGCCTACACGGTCGGCGGCCTCGCGCTGCTGCTGGGAGCCTGACGTGGGGCCCGGTCCCGCCGTGATCCTCGCCCACCAGGGCGGCTGGGACGAGGCGCTGTTCGTGGTCGTGCCGATGGCGGTGCTCCTCGGGCTCCTGGCCCTGGCCCAGCGACGAGCCGTCGCCGAGCACGACGCCGAGGTCGAGGCCGAGCACGAGGCCGAGGCCGAGGCCCGGCACGAGGCCGAGGTGGACCACCCGACTGCCCGCCCGCCCGAGCAGGGCTCCTAGGGGTGCCCAGGGCCACCGCCCGGTCGACCGCCGACAGGGCCCAGGTCGACGCCTGGCTGACGGCCAGGGACGACATCGTGGTCGAGGTCGGCCAGGGCCAGGTGGCGACCTCCCCGGACGGCGTGCGCACCGCCAGCTTCGGGGCCGAGGCCGGCCCGGTGCGGGCCTACCGGCGGGAGGTGACCGCCACCCCCCGCCCCGACGGCCGCTTCGAGGTGACGTCGGAGGCGCGCTTCGAGCTCGCCGTCCCCTACTTCGGCTTCCTCTTCGTCCCCGGCGTGCGGCGGGCGCTCCGGCAGGTGCCGACGCAGGACCGCCACCAGCCGTGGTGGGCGCCACCGGACCGCCTGGACGAGCGGGCCGCCGGGATCCTCGGCGTCCTCGCTGCCGCCTCCCTCGTCGCCGGCTACCTCGGCACCGTCCTCACCCAGACGATCACCTACGCGGTCGACGACTTCGGCATCGGCGGCGACCGCGCCCAGGGGACGGCGCTCGCGACCGTGCGCATCGGCATCGCCGTCGCCCTCGTGCTCGTGGCCATCGCGGATCGCAAGGGCCGGCGCCTCGTGCTGCTCGTGGCCGCCGCCGGTGGCTGCCTCCTCGCTGCGACCGGTGCGCTCGCCCCGTCCCTCGGCTGGCTGACCGCCAGCCAGACGGCGGCTCGCGCCTTCTCGACGGCGCTGGCGCTCCTGATCGCCATCGTGGCCGCCGAGGAGATGCCGCGCGGCTCCCGGGCCTACGCAGTGAGCGTGCTCGGCATGGCTGCGGCGCTCGGCGCAGGCACGTGCGTGCTGTTCCTGCCGGTCGCCGACCTCGGCGACCGGGCCTGGCGCATCCTCTACCTGCTCCCGCTGCTCGCCCTCCCCCTCATCCGGGGGATCGCCCGCCGCCTCCCCGAGAGCAGGCGCTTCGGCGCCCCCCACGCGAACGTGGGTCTTGCGGGTCACGGCGGCCGTCTGGCCCTGCTGGCGGCCTCCGCCTTCCTGCTGTCGCTCTTCACCGCCCCGGCGTCGCAGTTCCAGAACGAGTACCTGCGCGACGAGCGCGGCTTCAGCGCCGCCGGGATCGCAGCGTTCACCATCCTCACCAACACGCCGGGTGGGATCGGCATCGTCATCGGCGGTCGCCTGGCCGACGTGCGGGGCCGGCGGATCGTCGGTGCGGTCGGGCTCATCGGCGGCGTCGGCGCCACCGTCCTGATGTACCTGAGCGAGGGACCCGGCATCTACGTGTGGTCCGTCGTCGGCGCCATCGTGGGAGCGGCCACGGTCCCGGCCCTCGGCGTCTACGGCCCGGAGCTGTTCCCGACCTCGCTCCGGGGGCGGGCCAACGGGGTGATCGGGCTGTGCGGGGTCCTCGGCGCCAGCGCCGGCCTGCTCGCCGCCGGCACCCTGTCCGACCGCTTCGGCGGACTCGGCCCCGCCCTCTCCGTGCTCGCCGTCGGGCCGGCCGTGGTCGTCGCCCTCGTCCTCGTCGCCTACCCGGAGACGGCCCACCGGGAGCTCGAGGACATCAACCCCGAGGACGAGCTCCCCGCCACCCCAGCCCTCCCCCTCACCTAGGTGTCGTGACCCGATGGTCGGGGTCCGGGGTCCACGAGCCCCTCCGTCGGCTCAGCGAGCGGTGACCCACGCGGACACCACCGCCGCCACCTCACCGTCGGCACCCCGCAGGTCGTGGCGGCCGCCCTCGACCCAGTGGTGGTGCACCGGCCCGGGTATGGCGGCCGTCGCCTCGAGCAGCTCGTCAGGGGTCCCGAAGGCGTCCCTCGTGCCCGACACGAACAGGCACGGCACGTCGAGCGCCGGCAGGTGCTCGGTGCGGCGGCGGTCGGGCCTCCCCGGCGGGTGGAGGGGGTAGCCGACGAGCACGAGCCCGGCCGCGTCCAGGCCCTCGGCCACCGCCATCGAGCACATGCGACCACCCATCGACCGGCCGCCGAGCACGAGGCGCCCCGGCGAGACCCCGGCCTGGGCCGCCAGCACCCCCGCCTCCTCCCGCACCGAGGCGATCAGCACCGGCGCCCGGTCGGGCGGCCGTCGTCCGCCCCGGGTCCGGTAGGGGAAGTCGAAGCGGCGGACGGGCAGCGGCGAGAGGGCCGCCTCGATGGCGAGGAGCCCAGGGTGGTCCTTGTCGCTGCCGGCGCCGTGCGCCAGCAGCACGCCGGCGACCCCGCTCAACGCGCGGGTGTCGACGCCGGGATGGCCGCTGTCAGGAGGATGCGCCGAGCCTCGGACAGCTCGCTGATGCGGTCGGCCGCCCGCTCGGACTCGCCACCGTGGTCGGGGTGGGCGGCCCGGAGCAGCCGGCGGAAGCGGCGCTGGACCTCGTCTCGCTCGGGCGACGCCCGGGAGGCGAAGCCCAGGGTCTCGAGCGCCCACTGCTCGGGATCGGCGAAGGCGCCCGCCGACCACGACCTCGCGCCGGCGGCCCCGGAGAGGTGCGCCACCATGGCCGGTCCCACCGGCCCCTGCCAGCGCATCCCCCGGCGGAGGACCTCCATCACGCTGCGACGCGCGCTGAGGTCGAGCGCACCCGCGGCGTACACGGCACCGAGGATCTGGGACGCAGCCGTGCCCTGCTCGTCGAACTCGAAGTCGAGCGCGTCCCCCCGGCCGACGAGGCGGTGCCGGCTGCGGGCCAGGCCGATGTGGTCGACCTGGAGGCGGTGGCGGAGCCGGGGCTGGGGGATCCTGCGGCTCGCCTCCAGGTCGGTGACGAGCCGGCCGAGCTCGGGGAGCAGCTCGGCGTCGAGGTCGCCGATGTGGGCGGCCACGATCCCGCCCAGCAGCACGCCCCCGAAGCCGGGGGCGGGGTCCACGGGGAGCGTCGAGCGCCCGAGCGCCACCCTTCGGGTGGGGGCGATGGGCCGGCTGTGCCAGATCTCGAGCTCGGCCAGCAGCACCGACCAACCGTACCGGCGCTCCCTGCGCTACGAGGAGGCGACAGGCGCCGCAGCTGCCGCTCGGGCTCCGCCCCCGACCGGGTCGGCGGCACGTCCGGGGGCCCGGACGCCGCAGGTCACACGAGCGGGCGCAGCCGGCTCCTCAGGGAGCCGGCGAGCGCCTGGACCTCCTCGTCGTCGGCGTGCGCCTCGAGCAGCCCGGCGAGCCGGCCGACCTCCTCGGTGACCGAGGACCACGTCCCGCCGTCGAGCCCGTAGGGGGCGGGCCGGCCTGCCACCACCGGGGCGAGCTCGAGCACCTCGATCACCGCGCCGGACGCCGCCGGATCACCGCTCAGGACGTCGGCTGCGACGTAGAGGTCGCCGAGGAGCTCGGCGCCGCCGTCGTCGTCCTCGTCCTCGGGCTCGAGCGCGTCGGGATGGTCGATGGCGTCGATGAGCTCCTCGGTGAGGTCGGCCCAGCGCTCGGGCACCACGACCTCGTCCTCCCGCCACTCGTGGGCCACGCGCTCGGCCAGCAGCGCCACCGTGAGCGCCTCCCGCTCGACCGGGCCCCAGTCCTCGAGGTCGTAGCCGACCTCCTCCTCGCCCTCGGGCCACGGCTCGACCGCGACGGGCACCTCGGGACCGTCTGGGCCCTCCCGGTCAGGGGCTCCTGGTGCGCCCTCGGCCGTGGTGGTCCCCGGCGACGCGTGCTCCGTCCCCTCCACCGGGTCGGGCACGAGCGCCACCCGGCAGTCGGCGCAGACGGTGGCGGCGGCCAGGTAGGTCTCGCCGCACAGTGGACAGCTGGCCGTGCTCACGATGATCCCCCTCTTGTCGCTGCCCTCACGTCGTCCTCTCCCGTCCTCGCCCCAGGCCGCTCCGCTCCGGTGCTCCGCTCCTGGCCTGCGGCCGGGCCGCTCGGGCCCCGCTCCGCTCCAATGTTCCGCTCCTGGCCTGCGGCCGGGCCGCTCGGGCCCCGCTCCGCTCCGGTGCTCCGCTCCTGGCCTGCGGCCGGGCCGCTCGGGCCCCGCTCCGCTCCGGGCGGCACCCGCCGGCGCAGCACGTGGCGTCGCAGGAAGGAGGAGGTGCGCTCGAGCTCGTCGATGACGGTGGCGGGTCGGGCCCAGCCGTGCCCCTCGCCGTCGTAGAGGTGGAGCTCGACGGTGCGGCCGAGCGCCCGGAGCCTGTCGGCGATGGCGACGGACTGCGCCGGAGGCACAACCGGGTCGTCGCTGCCCTGGAGGATGAGCAGCGGGGCGGTGATGGCGTCGGCCCGGTTCACCGGCGACCGGTCGCGGTACGCCTCGGCTGCCCCGGGGAGCGGACCGACCAACGTGTGGAGGTAGTGCGCCTCGAAGCGGTGCGTCGTCTCGTCGAGGTCGAACAGGTCGGTCACGCCGAAGAGGTCGATGCCGGCCGCGCACAGCTCCGGGTGCGCAGCGAGCACGTTCAACACGGTGAAGCCGCCCGCCGAGCCCCCCATGACCACGAGGCGCCGCTCGTCACCCCACCCCCGCTCCCCCGCCGCCCGCAGGCCGGCGGCGACGTCCTCCACGTCGAGCTCGCCCCACCGGCCGGCCATGGCCTGGGCGTAGGCCCGGCCGTGCCCCGTCGACCCCCGGTGGTCGGGCACGAGCACCGCCCAGCCGGCGTCCACCCAGAAGGCGATCCGGGCGTTCCAGGTGACCGGCCACTGGTCGGTCGGTCCGCCGTGGACCCAGGCGATGAGGGGCGGGGGCGCTCCGTGGTCGAGGTGGGCCGGGGTGTAGAGGCGGCCCTGCACGTCGCACCCGTCGGCGCCGGGCCATGTCACCACCTCGGGCTCCACGAGCGCCGCCCCCTCGAACCCGGCCACCGGCCCCCGGGCGACGGTCCGACGGGTGCCGAGGTCGGGGCCCTCGTGGACCACGATCTGGGTCGGCGTCCTCGCGCCGCTGCGGACGGCGGCGAGGCGGCCTCCCGCCCACGAGACGGCCCCGTGGGTGCCGCGCCCGAGGCGACGGTGACCGCCGTCGGCCAGGTCGACGACGACGAGGTCACCGAAGCCCCCCTCGACGTTGCGGCACACGGCCACGGCCGTGCCCTCGGGGGACCAGCACCAGCTCCGCTGCCCGTGGCCCCACGCCGGTCCGCCGTGCTCGTCGTCCCCGGACAGCAGCGCCTCGGCACCCGTCCCGTCCGGCTCGTACGCCCACACGTTGGCGAAGCCGGACCGGTCGTCGACGAGGCCGATGCGGGCGCCGTCGGGGCTGTACCGGGGCTGCCCCACGCTGCGGTCGTCACCCCCGGCCACGACCGCCGGCGGGCGGCTCCCGTCGGCCGGGGCGACGACGATGCGGCTGGCGTCCCACGCCATGGCCGGGGTCGACCACTCGTGCCATGAGACCTCGGTGCCGTCGGCCGACCACGCCGGGTCGAGCGCGAAGTCGGCATCCCCCGAGAGCCGCAGGGGCCAGCGCCCCCCGGGCCGGAGCTCGACGACGGCCACGTCCCGGGTGTCGACGACGTAGGCCACCCGGGTCCCGTCCGGGGCGACCGCCGGGGCGGCGCAGCGGCCGCCACCCCCGCCCACGAGCCTGCGGGGCGGCCCGCCGCCGACGTGCTGCAGCCACAGGCCGCCGTCGTCGGCCGCGTAGACGAGACCGGATCCGTCCGGCAGCCAGTCGAAGGTGCCGCCCCCGTAGGCACGGGCCGCCAGCGGTGACGGGGTGGTGGTCACGACCTGCTCGTGACCGCCGTCGAGGTCGACCACCACGAGGTCGGCCCGCCCCGCCTGGGTGGCGACGAAGGCGATGCGGGTCCCATCGGACGAGAGGCGGGGCTCCCCGAGCGTCCGGCCGCCGGCGCACATGGCGGCGGTGATGCGGACGGTGGACGGGGGCACGGCGCGAGTCTGTCCGACGCCAGGAGGTGCGGTCGCCGCCCGTCCGGGTCCGGGAGGGCACGGTGCCCAGGGCTAGGTTGCGCCCATGCGCCCCGCCGAGAAGCAGGTCCCCGATCGCAACCTGGCCATGGAGCTCGTTCGGGTCACCGAGGCGGCCGCCCTGGCCGCGTCCCGGTTCGTGGGCAGGGCCGACAAGGAGGGCGCCGACGGCGCCGCAGTCGACGCCATGCGGGTCGTCCTCGGGAGCGTCCCCATGGACGGGATCGTCGTCATCGGGGAGGGCGAGAAGGACGAGGCGCCCATGCTCTACAACGGCGAGCGGATCGGTGACGGCACGCCCCCCGAGACCGACATCGCCGTCGACCCGGTGGAGGGCACCACCCTCACGGCCATGGGCCAGGGCAACGCCATCTCGGTGATCGCCGTCTCCGAGCGGGGCTCGATGTTCGACCCCGGCCCCTGCGTGTACATGGAGAAGATCGCCGCCGGGCCCGACTGCGTCGGCGTCATCGACATCACGAGGACACCCACCGAGAACCTCCGTGCCGTCGCACAGGCGAAGGGCGAGTCCGTCCGCGACCTGACCGCCGTCATCCTCGACCGTCCACGCCACGACGACCTCGTGGCCGAGGTCCGGGCCGCCGGTGCCCGCATCCGCCTCATCTCCGCAGGGGACGTCATCGGCGCCATCTCCACCGCCTGGCCCGACAGCGGCGCCGACATCCTGTTCGGGATCGGCGGGACCCCCGAGGGCGTCATCTCCGCCGCCGCCCTCAAGTGCATGGGTGGCGAGCTGCAGGGCCGGCTGTGGCCACGCGACGACGAGGAGCGCCAGGCCGCCGTCGACCTGGGCTACGACGTGGATGCCGTGCTCACCCTCGACGACCTCGTGAGGGGCGAGAACTCGTTCTTCGCCTGCACCGGCATCACCGACGGCGAGGTGCTCAAGGGCGTGCACTACGACGCCAGGGGAGCCACCACGGACTCGCTCGTCATGCGCTCGAAGTCGGGGACCGTCCGTCGCATCGGCGCCCGGCACCGGCTCAACAAGCTCGCCGAGTACAGCTCGATCGAGTTCGGCTGACCGACGGGCCCGGGTCGGGCGCCCACCCGTCGACCGCCCGCATGACCGACGCGGGAGGTGAGGCGACGAAGCCGGCGACCGCCGCGACCGGGAGCCCCGCATCGTCGCCGTGGTGGCTGGCGGTGCCAGCGCTGGCGCCGCTGGCCGTGTGGCTGGAGGCCCTCCGACTCGACCGGGTCCTCGCACCCGGGGACGGCCTCACCTACTACCTCCCGGTGCAGATCGTGGCTGCCCGGTCGTGGCGGGCCGGCAGCATCCCCTCCTGGGACCGCTACTCGTTCGCGGGCTCGCCCCTGCTGGCCACCGGGCAGGTCGGCGCCTTCTACCCGCCGAACCTCGTGCACCTCGTGCTGTCCCCGGCGGTCGCCCACGACCTCCTGGTCGTCCTCGCCCTCGCCGTCGCGGGGCTCGGAGGCGCGCTCCTCGGCCGGCGGCTCACCGGTGACCCGGTGGCCGGTGCGGTCGCAGGCCTCGCGTTCGGCCTCTCGGGCTTCCTCTTCGGGCACCTCAACCACCTCGCCATCTCCGCGACCGCCTGCTGGTTGCCGTGGGCGCTCCTCGGGGTCGAGCGGCTGCTCGAGCGGCCCCGCCCGCTCCGGCTCCTCGGCGCCGCGGCACCGGTCGCAGCCGCCGCCGTCGCCGGCCACCCGCAGCTGCTCCTCGTGGTGGTGGCGGTGGTCGTGCTGTGGGCCGCCGCAGTCGGCCTCGGCGAGCGGAGCTGGCGACCGCTGCTGCTCGGGGTCCTGACCGCCGTCGCCGGCCTCGGCCTCGGCGCGGTGCAGCTGGTCCCTGCGCTGCACCACCTCGGCCAGAGCGACCGGGCGTCGCTCACCTTCGCCCAGGCCATGAGCTGGTCGTACGGGCCTCGGGAGTCGCTGCTGCTCGTGTTCCCCCACCTGTTCGGGAGCCAGGGTGGGAGCGGCCCGTTCACCGCCCCCTACGCCGGCGAGTGGAGCCAGAACGAGCTCTCCGGCTACGTCGGCGCCGCCGCCCTGGTGCTGGGCGCTGCCGGTCTCGCAGCCGCCCACCGGGCCCGGCGGCTCCTCCCGATCGGGACCATCGCCGTCGTCGGCGCCCTCGTGGCGCTCGGTGACACCACGCCCGTCGGCCGGGTCGTGCACGCCCTCCCCGTCCTCGGCCAGCTCCGCTCGTGGGGTCGTGCCACCGTCGCCCTCGACCTGGCGGTGGCCGTCCTCGCCGCCTACGGCGTGGCCGCCGTCCGCGCCGGCCAGCCGCTCGGGCGGCGTCGGCCGGAGGCTCTCGACGCGACGGTGGGCGGTGGTGGGGTGGCGGGCGAGCCCGTGGCGGCACGTCGGCCAGGAGGGGCCGCCCCTGCCCCCGTCGCCCGGCGTGCACCGGCAGCCGTGCTGGGCGTGCTCGGGGTGCTCGCCCTCGTAGGACTGCTCCTCCCCCAGTCGCCCCACGGGGCGCCGGCGTGGTGGGCGGTCGGGTTGCCGATCGCCGCGGCCGGTGCCGCCCTCGCCGCCACCAGGTCGCCCCGGCGGCTCGTGGGCGGCGCGCTGGTGCTCGTGGTCGGGCTCGACATGGTGCTGTCGTTCGGGTGGTGGCACCGGTGGCGGGAGCAGTCACCCACGAGTGCCCAGGTGGCGGCCGCCCTCGACCCCGCGGTGCCGCCGCGCTGGGGCGCTGTGCCCGACGTGCCGGGGGGGATCGAGCGGGTCGCCTTCGACCTGGAGGACCCCCTCGAGGCACTGCCCGACGTCCCCCGCACCACCTCGGCCAAGGGCATCCTCACGGTGGCCGGCTACGACCCCCTGGCCCCGGCGGACCACCTGGAGGCCGTGGGCCTCGACTACCGGGGCGACGTCGACGAGCGCTCCCGGCTGCTCGCCCCGGGCTCCCACCTGGCCGACCTGCTCCGGGTCGCAGTGGTGGTCGGGAGCGACCTCGTGGGCCGACCCCGTGTCCCGGCGCTGCCGGAGGCGTTCCTCGTGGGCGAGGCGCGGAGGGTCGACCACGCCACGGCCGTGGGCGCGGCGCAGGGCAGGGGGGACCTCGAGCCCGAGCGGACGGCGCTCGTCGAGGGCTGCTCGGCGTGCGCCGCGCTGGACGACCCGGGCCCGGCCGGCGCTGCGGGCCCCGTCCGGTGGGGTCCGGCCTCGGCCTCGCTCGTGGTCGACGCCGAGCGCCCGGCCCTGCTCGTGCTCAGCCAGGCGTGGTCGCCCGGGTGGTCGGCGACGGTGGACGGAGAGCCGGCCGAGGTGGTGCGGACCGACGGCGTGGTGCAGGGCGTCCCCCTCCCCCCCGGCTCGTCCCGGGTCGAGCTCAGGCACCGTGCCCCCGGCCTGCGCGACGGCGCGCTCGTCTCGAGCGCCACGCTGCTCGTGCTGGTCGGCCTCAGCGCCAGGAGTCGAACCACATCCGGTCGTCCTGGAAGGGCTTGGTCGTCTCCACACCCGACCACACCGGGTACCAGAAGGCGAACGCGGCGATGGTGAGTGCGCAGGCGGCCCCGGCGACGACGCGGCGGGGTCGGGGGCGAGGCACCCGCTGGAGGGCGTACGCCGCGCCCAGGGCCATGAACGGCACCACCGGCACCATGTAGAAGAGGTACCCCGGCTTGGTGAGCAGCCACGGCGCCCACTGCCCGACGGCGAAGGTGAGGACGATGGCGGCCGTCCCGTCCCGGCGTCGCAGCGCGAGCCAGGCGAGGAACGGGGTGGCGAGGGCGAACCCCCACCACAGGACCGGGTTGCCCAGGGTGACGATGCGGGCTCGCATCCCCTCGCCCACGACGCAGGCCTCCCCGTCGGAGCGGGGACAGCGCTCGTAGTAGGTGAGCACCGGGCGCTGCAGGAGGGGCCACCGCCAGGCGGGCGACCGGTACGGGTGCCTCGGCTCGAGGTTCCGGTGGAAGTCGACCAGCTCCCGGTGCTCGTCGACGAGGCCGGCCACCCGGTCCCCGGGCGACGTCCCGCACCGGCCCGCCTCGCACTGCTCGACCGCCTCCTCGGTGCTCTCGTAGCTCACGTACCAGCCGCTGTAGCCGAGCACGTACACGACGGCCGGCACGACGACGAGCGGCACGAGGACCCGGCGCAGCGAGCGGTCCCGGACCACCACGACGGCGAGCGCGAGCGCCAGTGCGATGGCAGCCGACCACTTCGTCCCCAGGGCCAGCCCGAAGCTCACGCCCGCCAGCAGCCGCCAGTGGCGGCCGGGCTCGTCACGGTCGACGAGGAGCAGGAGCGCGCCGGCGGCGACGAACAGCCCGACGAACACGTCGAGCATCCCGATCCGGCTCATCGTGAAGGCCAGCCCGTCGAGCGCGACGAACAGGGCCGCCAGCCCCGCCGCCCACCGCCGTCGGAGGAGGCGCAGGCCGAGCAGGTAGGTGGCGAGCACCGTCAGGGTGCCGGCGAGGGCCGGCGCCACCCGCCAGCCGAAGCTGTCGTCGCCGGCGACGGCGATGCCGGCGGCGATCAGCCACTTGCCGACGGGAGGGTGGGCCGGCCGCACCTCCTCGACGCCCTGGCGGAGGTACTCCTGCGCGTCCCCGACGTAGTACACCTCGTCGAAGTAGATCCGCTCCGGCTCGTCGAGGCGGGCGAGGCGGACGCCCCCGGCCAGCAGCACCAGCAGGAGCGGGACGACGAGCCCCCACGCCCTGCGGCGTGGGGGACGCGAACGAGCCGCACCCGCCGGTGCGGCGAGTGCGGCTCGTTGTGCTGCGTCTTCGAGGGTGGAGGAGCTCAGCTCTCCGTCTCGGTCTCGGTGTTCGTCTCGGTCTCGGTCTCCGACTCCTCGGTCTCCGTCTCGGTCTCGGTCTCCGAGGGCTCCTCGGTCTCGGTGACCGTCTCCTCCTCGGTCTCGGTTCCCGCCTCGGTCTCGGTGACCTCAGCCTCGTTGTCGTCTTCCTCGTCGTCCGAGCACGCGCTGGCGCCGAGGGCCAGCGAGGTCACGGCGACGGGGATCATGAGCTTGCGAAGGAAGGGCGACATCGGTGTCAGTACCTCGTGGTGGGGGTCAAGTGCCGGCTCTTTCTACCCCACCCGTTCGCGACGATATGTCATACCCCCGCCTCCTGCGCACGCTTCGTGCGCCCCTCTCACGCACCGGCTCCGAGCCGGCGCTCCAGCAGCACGAAGTCGGCGCCCCCCCGCCAGCGGGGCAGCACCGCGACCTGCCGGAAGCCCCGCTCCACGTAGAACCGCTCGGCCCCACCGCCCGCAGCGGTCCGCAGGACGAGGCGGTGGCACCCCCGCTCGATGGCGGCGGCGGTGAACGCTGCGAGCAGGTGGCCACCGACGCCCTCGCCCTGCGCAGCACGGTCGACGATGAGCCGCTCGAGGTGGCCCTCGCCGTCGCGGACCAGGCCGGTGGCGGCACCGGTCACCGACCCGTCGCGGCGGGCGACGACCACCAGGTGCTCCGCCGGGCGCCAGCCGGCCCCGGTCACCTCCCGGTCGTGGTCATCCCACGCTGCGTCGAACCACGCCCGGGCGTCGGCGTCGAGCGACTCGCCCACTGACAGCGCCAGCGGGAGGCTCCCCCGCCCGACGACGACGGCGCCCCCCAGGGGCGCTTCCAGCAGCCGCCGCCAGACCCGCTCGCCGTCCTCGTCCCGCTGCTCCTGCAGGAGGGCGAGGCCGGTGAACACCACGTCGACGCGGTGATCGGCCAGGGCGTGGGCCGCCGCCTCGATCCGGGCCGGGTCGCCCCCGTCCATGAGCGTGACGTGGGGCACGAACGGCCAGGTGATGGGGCGGGCGAGCGGCTCGGTGAGCACGGCCGCCCGCAGCCGGCCGAGCGCCTCGGCCGCTCCGGCCCCACCGACGCGCAGGTACAGCACCGGGTTCTCCGGCAGGAAGGTCTCGGGAGGGCCCAGCGTGGCGGTGAACGGGTGCTGCGCCTCGCCCGCCGCCCGCACCAGCGCCTCGGCCTCACCCACGCGGTCCTCGACGACGTTCACCGGCGGCACCAGCGTCACGTGGGGCGGGACGTGGCGCACCGCACCAGCTGCGCCGAGGGCCACCCGGAGCAGGTCGACGCCCTCCGCGGCCCGGGGCGGGACGAGCAGGGCGACACCGAGGCGGGTCCTGGGCACGGCTCGAGCATCCCCCGCAGGGACGGTCGCGCAGTCGGGGCGTCAGCCCCCGGCCAGCTCGAGGCGGACCCGGGCCCTCCGGGCAGCCGCATCCGCCTCGGCGTCACCGGCGCCGGTCGCGCCCTGCGCCTCGGCCAGGGCCCGCTCGGCCCTGGCCCGGTCGATCTGGTCGGGCAGCTCGGCCACGTCGGACAGCACGGTGACCCGGTCGTCCATGACCTCGACGAAGCCGCCGTGGACCGCCACCTTCATCCGCGTGCCCTCGGTGAGGTCGATCGTGACCACACCGATGTCGAGCAGGCCGATGAAGGGCGCGTGGCCCGTGAGGAAGGCGATGTCGCCCTCCGCCGTGCGGGCGGTGACCGACGTCGCGTCCCCGCTGAAGAGGATGCGCTCGGGCGAGACCAGCTCGACCTGGAGGGTCACCGGCTCAGCTGCCCTGGAGCTGCTTGGCCTTGGCCAGCGCCGACTCGGCCCCGCCCACGTTCAGGAAGGCCTGCTCGGGCAGGTCGTCGAGCTCGCCCGTCACGAGGGCCTCGAAGCTCTGGACGGTCTCCTCCACCGGGGTGGTCACGCCGGGGATGCCGGTGAAGACCTCGGCCACGTACATCGGCTGGGAGAGGAAGCGCTGCACCTTGCGGGCCCTGGACACCGTGACCCGGTCCTCCTCGGACAGCTCGTCGAGGCCGAGGATGGCGATGATGTCCTGCAGCTCCTTGTAGCGCTGGAGGACCTCCTGCACCTTGCGGGCGACCTCGTAGTGCCGGGCCCCGACGACCTCGGGCGACAGGATGGTCGACGTCGAGGCCAGCGGGTCGACCGCCGGGTAGATGCCGAGCGAGGCGATGTCGCGCGACAGCTCGGTCGTGCCGTCGAAGTGGGCGAACGAGGTGAACGGCGCCGGGTCGGTGTAGTCGTCCGCCGGCACGTAGACCGCCTGCAGCGACGTGATCGAACGGCCCCGGGTGGAGGTGATGCGCTCCTGCAGCTCGCCCATCTCGTCGGCCAGGGTCGGCTGGTACCCCACCGCCGAGGGCATGCGCCCGAGCAGGGTCGACACCTCGGAGCCGGCCTGCACGAAGCGGAAGATGTTGTCGATGAAGAGCAGCACGTCCTGCTGCTGCACGTCCCGGAAGTACTCGGCCATCGTGAGGGCGGCCAGGGCCACCCGCAGCCGGACGCCGGGGGGCTCGTCCATCTGGCCGAACACGAGCGCCGCCTTCTCGAGCACGCCGGACTCGCCCATCTCGAGGAGGAGGTCGGTGCCCTCACGGGTGCGCTCGCCCACGCCGGCGAAGACCGACACACCACCGTGGTTCTGGGCCACGCGGCGGATCATCTCGGTGATGAGCACCGTCTTGCCGACGCCGGCGCCGCCGAACAGGCCGATCTTGCCACCCTGGGGGTAGGGGGTCAGCAGGTCGATGACCTTGATGCCGGTCTCGAACATGACGGCCTTGGGCTCGAGCGTGTCGAAGTCGGGGGCCGGGCGGTGGATCTCCCACCGGTCCTTGACCTCCCCGATCGACTCGACGTCGAGGGGCTGGCCGATCACGTTGAACACGTGGCCGAGCACGACGTCGCCCACCGGCACGCTGATGCCCCGCCCGAGGTTGCGCACCGGCGCACCCCGCACGAGGCCGTCTGTCGGCTTGAGGCAGATGACCCGGACCCGGCTGTCGCCGATCTGCTGGGCGACCTCGGCCGTGACGGTGACGGTGCCGGCGCCCTCGATGGTGATGTCCATCTCGACGGCGTGGTTGATCTCCGGCAGCGACTGCTGCGGGAACTCGACGTCGACCACGGGGCCGGCGATGGCGACGACCCGCCCTTCCTTGAGCTCGGGCTGGTCGGTGGTGGCCTGGGGCTCGCTCGTCATCGTCATGCGCTTCTCGCTCCTGGGAAGTCGGTGTGCACGGCTGCTGGTGCCTTGTTCTCGTCGCCGCCCTGCGACATGGCCTCGGCACCGCCGACGATCTCCATGATCTCGGTGGTGATGGAGTCCTGGCGGGCCCGGTTCATGATGCGGGACAGCTTGATGATGAGCTCCTCGGCGTTGTCGGTGGCCGACTTCATCGCCCGCTGCCGGTTCGCGTGCTCGGAGGCGGCGCTGTCCAGCATGGCGGCGAAGAGCCGGGCTTCCGCGTAGCGGGGGAGGAGGGCGTCGAGGATCGGCCCGGGACCGGGCTCGAACTCGTGGTCCGCCGACACGCCCTCGTGGGTGGGGCGGGGCTCGCCGGTCAGGGTGACGCCGGTCTGGAGCGGCATGAAGCGACGCACCACCACCCGCTGCGTGCCGACCGAGAGGAAGCGGGTGTAGATGAGCTCGACCTGGTCGACGTCGCCGTGCTCGAAGGCCTCGGTCACGACCCTGGCGACGGTGCGGGCGTCCTCGTAGGTGGGGGTGTCGCTCATGTCGGAGAAGGCGGCGTCGATCCGGTAGCCACGGAAGCGGAAGTAGCCCTCCGCCTTCTTGCCGACGAGGATCAGCGAGTAGTCGATGCCGTCGGCCCGCCGGTCCTGCACCTCGCGCTCGGCGGCGCGGATCACCGAGGTGTTGTACGCCCCG
>CADCSY010000005.1:77564-84143 GCA_902805555.1 uncultured Acidimicrobiales bacterium
CCTTGGGCGGTGCGCAGCAGCGGGTGGTCGCCGCCGGCCCCGGCCTCGGCCAGGTCCTGGATCACGGCGGTGACCTGCTCGCTGTAGGGGCGGGCAGCCGAGGCCCGCTGCTGGGCCTTCACCACCCGGGTGGCGGCGATGAGCTCCATGGCGCGCGTGATCTTCTTCGTCGACTGGACGCTCTTGATCCTGCGCCGGAGGACGCGCTCCTGACCGCCCGCCATGGCTAGACCGCGCCGCCCTCGGTGATGGTGGTCTCCGTCTCCGGGAGGATGCCCTCGCCCCGGCCGCCGGCAGGACGGTTCTGCTCGTCGCCGAGGTCCTCGGGGTCGGGCTCGTCGCCGGCGCCCGCCGTGACCTGGAACGACTCGGCGAAGGCGGCGATGGCGGCATCGAGCGCAGGGGCATCGGCGATCGCCCCGCTGGTGCGGATGTCGCTCACCATCTCGCCGTGGCGGGTCGACATCCACTCGATGAGCTCGCGCTCGAAGCGGCGGACGTCCGACACCGGGATCGGGTCGAGGGCCCCCCGGGTCGCCGCGTAGAGCGAGATCGCCTGCTCCTCGACCGGCATGGGCGAGTTGAGCGGCTGCTTGAGGAGCTCGGTCAGCCGGTAGCCGCGGTCGAGCTGGGCCTGGGACACCTTGTCGAGCTCGGAGCCGAAGGCGGCGAACGCCTCGAGCTCGCGGAACTGGGCCAGGTCGCCCTTCATCGTGCCGGTGGCGGTCTTCATCGCCTTCGTCTGCGCTGCGGAACCCACCCGTGACACCGACTGGCCGACGTCGATGGCGGGCCGGACCCCCGACTTGAACAGGTCGTCCTGGAGGAAGATCTGGCCGTCGGTGATCGAGATCACGTTCGTCGGGATGTAGGCGGAGATGTCGCCGGCCTTGGTCTCGATCACCGGGAGGGCGGTGAGCGAGCCGGCGCCGAGGTCGTCGCTCAGCTTGGCGGCCCGCTCGAGCAGGCGGCTGTGGAGGTAGAACACGTCGCCCGGGTACGCCTCGCGGCCCGGCGGGCGGCGGAGGAGGAGCGAGATCTGGCGGTAGGCCTCGGCCTGCTTCGACAGGTCGTCGTACACCACGAGGGCGTGCTTGCCGTTGTCCATCCAGTGCTGGCCCATGGCGCAGCCGGCGTAGGGGGCGAGGTACTTGAACGGCGCCGGGTCCGAGGCCGGGGCCACAACGACCACCGTGTACTCCAGTGCGCCGAAGGAGCGGAGCGTCTCCACCGTCTGGGCGACCGTGGATGCCTTCTGCCCGATGGCCACGTAGATGCAGTTCACGCCGAGGCCGCGCTGGTTGATGATGGCGTCGACCGCCACCGTGCTCTTGCCGGTCTTGCGGTCGCCGATGATCAGCTCGCGCTGGCCGCGGCCGATCGGCACCATCGCGTCGATCGCCTTGATGCCGGTCTGGAGCGGCTCGTGCACGGGCTTGCGGCCCATGATCCCCGGCGCCTGCACCTCAAGGCGGCGGGTCTCGGTCGTCCCGAGCGGGCCGAGCCCGTCGATCGGGTTCCCGAGGGCGTCCACGACCCTGCCGAGCAGGGCGTCGCCCACGGCGACGTTGAGGATGTCGCCGGTGGCCCGGACGGTCTGGCCCTCCTCGATGTCGCCGACCTCGCCGAGGACCACTGCCCCGATCGAGTCCTCGTCGAGGTTGAGGGCGAGGCCGATGGTGCCGCCCTCGAACTCGAGCAGCTCGTTGACGGCGGCGCCGGGCAGCCCGCTGACCCGGGCGATGCCGTCACCGACCTCGAGGATGCGGCCCACCCTCGCGGTCTCGGTGGCGGGCGAGTACCCGGACAGGTTCTTGCGGAGGGCGGCGGTGATCGACGCGACGTCGAGGTTGAGCGAGGTGTCAGCCATCAGATGAGCTCCTTGAGCTGGTCGAGGCGGGTGCGGACCGATCCGTCGATGACGGTGTCGCCGATCTGGGCGATGAGGCCGCCGAGCACGGTGGGATCGATGATGACGCGCACCTCGACCTCCTTGCCGACCGCCTGGCCGAGGGCGGAGGCCAGGCGGGCGCGCTGACCCTCGTCGAGGGGGACGGCCGAGCGCACCTGGGCGACGACCGCCGACCGGGTGGAGGCGGCCCGGGCCAGGAGCCGGTCGACGATGGCGCTGAGGTCGCGGGTGTGGCCGGTGGTGACGACCAGCGAGACGATGCCGGCGGTGATGGGCGAGGCGTTGCCGAGCAGGTCGGACAGCACGCCGCTCTTGCGCTCCCCCGGCACCGCCGGGTCGACGAGCACGTTGCGCAGCTCGTCGTTGCCCTCGAGGCTCCGGGCGAAGCGGAACAGCTCCTCCTCGACGGCACCGAGGGCACCCTCGCTGCGGGCGATGTCGAAGAGGGCGCCGGCCCAGCCGTCGATCTGCTCGGCGTCCATCAGGCCTGCGCTCCCCCGGTGGGGTCGGCCCCGGCTGCCCGTGACGAGGTGCTCCCCGGGGCGCCTGCCGTCTCGGTGCCGGCGCCGGCGGGGGCCGCGGCGCCGTTCGTGCCGACGGTGTTGATGTAGTCCTCGATGAGCTGGAGGCTGCGCTGCTGGTCGAGGCTGCCGCCCACGACCTTCTCGGCCAGCTCGATGGCGAGCGTCGCCACCTGGCCCTGCAGCTCGGCCAGCACCCGCTGGCGCTCGGCGCCGATCTGCTCCGCGTTGCGCTGGCGCAGCTCGGCGGCCTCGGCCTCGGCCCTGGCGGTGAGGTCGCGCCTGAGGTTGTCGGCCGTCTGACGGGCCTCCTCGATGATGCGGGCAGCCTCGCCCTTGGCGTCGGCGACCTGGCGCTGGTAGTCGACGAGCACCGTCTGGGCCTCGCTGCGGGTCCGGTCGGCGTCGTCGATGGCGGTGCGGATGTGCTCGGTCCTGGCGTCCATGGCCGACTTGACCGAGGGGTAGGCGAGCTTGCTCATCAGCACGACGAGCACGAGGAACGCCAGGGTGCCCCAGATGATCTCGTTGGTGGCCGGGAGGATCGGGTTGTTCGGTCCCTCTGCGGCGAGGAGCACGAGGTTGTGCACGTCTGCCTCCTAGGCGAACTTGAGGAGGATGAAGACCACGAACCCGATGAGGGCCAGGGCCTCGGTGAAGGCGATGCCGAGGAACATGGTGGTCCGCACCATGCCGGCCGCCTCGGGCTGGCGGGCCATGGCCGTCACGGCCTGGCCGACGAGGTAGCCGATGCCGATGCCGGGGCCGATGGCGGCCAGGCCGTAGGCGAAGCCGGACGACAGCGCCTCGCTGGCGGCGATGGTGTCCTCGCCGGTGGCGGCGGCTTGAGCGAGCAGTTCGATCATGGCGGTCAGGTTTCTCCTGCTTGTGGGTTCTGGCGTCGAGTTGCTGGTTGTTCTGAGGACTTGGCTTCAGGTGTTCGGTGGAGCGGTGGTGCCCTGCGATCGCCCGGGGACGGACGCCTCGGTGGCACGGGGTTCAGTGCTCGGGGTGCAGCGCGCCCCCGATGAACACCGCGGCGAGGATGGTGATGATGTACGCCTGCAGGAACGCCACCATGATCTCGAAGCCGGTGAGGCCGACGAGCATCACGAACGGCAGTGGCAGGAAGATCGCCTGCCACGAGGCCACCCACAGCGCAGCGGCCAGCACGGCGAACGTGATGAGCAGGATGTGGCCCGCCAGCATGTTGGCGAAGAGTCGCACCATGAGGGAGAACGGCCGGACGAGGAAGGTCGAGATGAACTCGATGGGCGTGACGAGGAAGTACAGCGCCTTCGGCAGCCCCGGCGGGAACAGCGAGTTCTTGAGGTAGCCGCCGAGCCCCTGGCTCCTGACCCCGACGACGATGAACAGCACGGTGATCAGCAGGCCGAGCATCATCGGCATGGCCATCCGGGCGTTGCCGGGCATCTGCCACCCGGGGACGACCTCGAGGATGTTGTTGAAGAACACGAAGAAGAACATCGCGGTGAGGAACGGGGCGAAGGGGTTGCCGCCGTGGCCGATGGCCTGCTCGATGATCCCCTTCTGGATGAAGTCGACGCTCGCCTCGGCGACGTTCTGCACGCCCCTCGGCACGAGCGCCCGGCGCCGGCCGGCGATCATGAACAGCGCCAGCGTGGCCACCGTGGCGAAGATGTAGCCGAGGGCGATCTTGTTGAAGGCGAACGGGGTCCCCTCGAACAGGAACGCGGGCCACTCGACGATGTTCTCGATGGGCGGGAACTCGAGGGCGAGGAGGAAGGACAAGGGGCTCGTCACTCCTTGGTAGCGGCGGACGGGGGCCGGGTGGCCGCCTGCGCGTTGGGCGGAGGCGTGGTGCGGGTGGGCCGGGCCGGCTTCAGCGTCGGGAAGGCGAGCGAGGCCGACACGTAGCGGGTCTCCCAGAACAGCAGGCCGAGGTGGGCCACGATGAGCGTGAGCCCGAGGACGGGGAGGTGGACCCACCCCATGTCCTTGACCGCCAGGACGGCACCGGTGATCAGGGCGAGGCGCGCCAGGTAGCCGAACAGGACGGCCCCCATCACCATGCCGAGGGAGATCCGGGCGGCGCCCGCGGTGAGGGTGGCCGAGAGCAGGAAGTTGCCGAGCACGAGGGCGATGGCGAAGGCGGCCGACAGGGCGCCGTCGGTCCCGGCCACGAGCGCACCGACGAGGACGAGCACCGGCGCCGCCGGCAGGCCACGGCGCACCAGGTCGAGCGCGATCTCCGTCTCGGGAGCCCGCTCGAGGTCGAGCGACGGCGCAGGGGTGAAGAGCCCGGCGCTCACGGCGCCGGCTCCAGCTCGGTCGTCCCGTCGCTCCCGGAGGCGTCCCCCGCCTCGCGGGGCCCCGTGGGGCGGCGGCGGGGAGGACGGGCGGCCCGGGCCTCGGCGGCGGCCTGCTCCTGACCCCTCATCGCCGCGTCGTAGCGGTACCAGAGCGACACCGAGGTGCCGATCACGCCGAGGAAGAAGGCGACGAGCGTGAACAGGGGCGTCAGCTCGAGGCGCTGGTCGACCAGCCAGCCGAGGACGCCGAGGACGGCGGGTGTGAGCGCCAGCTCGAACGCCTTCGAGAAGCCGTCGTCGAGCCCGCTGTCCACCGCTCCCCTGGTCCGTCCCCTGCTCGCTCCACGCACGTCGTGCCTGTCCACCTTCGCTTTGGATCCGTCGCTTGTGAATCTCTGCACAATCTAGGAGCGGCAGCTGCGGGCGCGCAACTCCCTGCGCACCCCTGCCCCCTCATGAGCCGGGCCGGACCCTAGCCCCGTTTGCCTGACCGACCCCCTTCGAGCACCTCACCTGCGGGCCCCGACCTCCCCCCGCCGTCGACGGCCGCCTCGTCCGAGCGAGCCCCGGCGCCGACGGCGCGAGCTGTCACCCCACCTGCCCGGGTGCGCCGGGCCTGGGGGTGGAGGACGGTGTAGAGGGCGACGGCCATGGCGGCCACGGCGAAGGGCGCCACCCCGTCGCCCCTGTCGGTGTACGCCGGGTAGAGGACGAAGCCGGACAGCAGCGCCGTCCAGCACCACAGGATGGCGACCGAGCGCCGTTGGCCGTGGCCCAGCCGCATGAGCCGGTGGTGCAGGTGGTCCTTGTCCGCCACCGACACCCCGGTGCGCTTGCTCGCCCGCCGCACGATGCTGAAGGCGGTGTCGAGGATGGGCACGCCGAGGATGACGAACGGGATGAACAGAGGAGCGAAGAAGAAGAAGGTGGCGCCGCTCGCGCTGTCTGCCGTCTGACCCCCGACGAGCAAGGTGGAGCAGGCCATCAGCAGGCCGAGCAGGAGCGCGCCGCAGTCCCCCATGAAGATCCGGGCGGGGTGGAAGTTGTGGGGCAGGAAGCCGATGCACACCCCTGCGGTGATCACGGCCAGCAGCGGGGCGATCGACCCGAGCGGCAGCAGGTTCTGGTCGAAGAGGGTGTCGCTGTAGAGGAAGAAGGCGCCGGCGGCGATGCCCACGATCCCGGCCGCCAGCCCGTCCAGCCCGTCGATCAGGTTGACGGCGTTGGACATGCCCATGACCCACAGGACGGTGATGAGCGGGGCGACGTCCCGGGGGACCGACCAGATCTCGCCGAAGGGCACGCGGAAGAACAGCATCGTCACCCCGAAGAGCCCGAGCACGCTCCCCGCCAGCACCTGGCCGGCGGCCTTGGCCGGGGCCGAGACCTCCCGGAGGTCGTCGATGGCGCCCACCACGAAGATGATCGTGGCCGCCAGCAGCACGCCGAGGGGCTCGGACCGACCCTGGAACACCTCGTCGAACTGCTCGACCTGCATGGCGGTGGCGAAGCCGGCGAGGACGCCGAGGTACATCGCCAGCCCCCCGAGGGTGGCGGTGGGCCGCTCGTGCACCCGTCGCTCGTCGGGCTGGACCACGGCCCCGATGCTGCGGGCGAGCAACCGGACCAGCGGTGTGAGGAGGAGGGTCGTCCCCCCGGCCACCGCCAGCACGAGGAGGTAGCCGGACATGGCCCCATGCTCGCAGGACCGGGCGCCCCCGGGTGCGAGCCGACCTCAGCCCGGGGCGGGCCCCGCGCCGCTCACGGGTAGGGCGTGAACGCCGAGCACAGTGCGGCCACCTCGGCACGCACCGCCGCCAGCTCGCCGGGCTCGTCCCGGTGGCGCAGGGCC
>CADCSY010000006.1 GCA_902805555.1 uncultured Acidimicrobiales bacterium
CACCTCGGCGGGCGTCGGAAGGGCATGAGACGAGCGGGGCGGATGGCAGGCGCTGTGCTGGTGGCGGTGCTCGTCGGGGTCGGGTGCTCTTCTGACGACGACGCCGCGTCCGAGGGTTCCCAGGAGGAAGGCGCGGCTGCCGACGAGGCAGCGGCCGAGGCGGACGGCGAGTCCGCCGCTGGGGGCGCAGACGCTGGAGGTGCGCCTGCGCAGGGCGTGGTGCCGGCGATCGCCTCGCAGGCCCAGCTCGTCACCGCAGGACGGTCGGTGATCCGCACGGCCGAGGTGGCGCTGGAGGCGGAGGACGTCGGCGAGGCGGCGAGGGATGCCGTGGGCGTGGCGGAGCGGGCGGGCGGCTTCCTCGCCGAGGAGCAGAGCTCGCTCGAGGACGATCCCTCGACCCGCCTGGTGCTCAAGGTCCTCCCCGAGCGCTTCGTGGACGCGCTCGACGAGCTCGCGACGCTGGGCGAGGTGACGTCGAAGCAGGTCGGCAGCGACGACGTGACCGAGGTCGTCGTCGACCTCGAGGGCCGTCTGGGCGCCGCCCGGGCCAGCGCCGACCGGCTGCGACAGCTGCTCGGGCAGGCGGCCGACGTGCCCCAGGTCGTTGCTGTCGAGGCGGAGCTGGCGAGGCGGGAGGGGGAGGTCGAGTCGCTCGCCGGGCAGCTGCGGGCCCTCGAGTCGCAGGTCGACCTGGCCACCGTCACGCTCCGGCTCACCTCGCCTCCGGCCGCGACCGACCCGTCGGTCAGCGAGGACATCCCCGGCTTCTCGTCCGGGCTGCGCACCGGCGGGGTGGCCTTCGTCAACCTGCTCGGTGGCGCGGCCACCGTCGTCGGCTTCGCCCTCCCCTTCCTCGCCCTCGCCGTCGCGGTGGGGCTCCCCGTCCTCTGGTGGCGCCGGCACAGGGTGGGCGCCGCTGTCTGAGCGGACGGAGGACGGGTGGGCGCTCAGGCGCCGAACACCTCGGCCAGGACCTCGGGCACGGGCCGCTCGAGCTGGTCGTAGGTGCAGCTCGCGGGCTCCCGGTCCGGTCGCCAGCGGACGAGCTTGGTCGCGTGGCGGAAGCGGTCACCTTGCAGGTTGTCGTAGCCGACCTCGGCCACGAGCTCGATGCGCAGCGGCTCCCACGACAGGTCCTTCTTGGCGTTCCACCGCGACGGGCCGCCGGGCTGGCGCTGGCCCTCCGCACCGCCCATCTCGGCCTCCGCCCAGCCCTGCCAGGGGTGACCGGCAAGTGCCTCTGCCCGGTACGGCTCCACCTCTGCGGCCAGCTCGGTCCGGCGCGCCACGGAGAACGACGTGGCCACCCCGACGTGGTGGAGGGTGCCGGCGTCGTCGTAGAGCCCGAGGAGCAGGGACCCGACGCCCCCGCCGTCCTTGTGCCACCGGAAGCCGGCGACGACGCAGTCGGCCGTGCGCTCGTGCTTCACCTTGAGCATGAGGCGCTTGTCGGGGACGTAGGCGAGGTCGCTGCCCTTGGCGATCACGCCGTCGAGGCCGGCTCCCTCGAAGCGGGCGAACCAGTCAGCCGCGACCTTCGGATCGGACGTCGCCGGCGTGAGGTGGACGGGCCCGTCGGCGCCGGCCAGCGCCTCGACGAGGAGGGCCCGGCGCTCCGAGAAGGCGCGAGAGGTGAGGTCGTCGTCCCCCAGCGCCAGGAGGTCGAAGGCGACGAAGCTCGCCGGCGTCGCCTCCGCCAGCATGGCGACCCGTGATGCTGCGGGGTGGATGCGGTTCAACAGGGCGTCGAAGTCGAGCCCGCCCGGCCCCCCGATGACGATCTCGCCGTCGACGACGCAGCGGTCGGGCAGGTTGGCCTGGAGCGACTCGAGCAGCTCGGGGAAGTAGCGGTTGAGCGGCTTCTCGTTGCGGGAGCCGAGCTCGACCTCGTCCCCGTCACGGAACACGATGCAGCGGAAGCCGTCCCACTTCGGCTCGTACACGAGCCCGTCGGCCACCGGCAGGTCCCGGGAGAGCTTGGCCAGCATGGGCTTCACGGGCGGCAGCACGGGCAGGTCCACGACGGTCACGCTAGGCGCAGGCGCTACTTCAGGAGTCGGGACATGCGGCGGTCGGCGAGGACCTTGCCGTCGGTCTGGCAGCTCGGGCAGTAGGTGACCTCGTAGCTCTCATAGGAGACGCGCTGGAGCGTCGTCCCGCACGCGGGGCACGGCTGGCCGTGGCGCTTGTGCACGACCCAGTGGTCGCCCACCTTGTTGGGCAGGCCGCCCTGGCGCGCCCGCTCGTGGACCAGGCCGTCCGCCATCACCTCGTCGACGGCGTCCCGCAGCCGCGCCCGGTCCTGGGGCGAGAGGCTCTTGAGGCTGGCGTACGGGGAGAGCCGGGCCCGGTGGAGGGCGTCGTCGGTGTAGCCCCGCCCCATGCCGGACACGGTGCGTTGGTCCCGCAGGATCGTGTGCACCCGCCGCCCGTCGGCGGAGGTGAGGAGCAGCTCGTCGAAGGCGGGCGTTCCCGGCTCGGGCCCGAGGCGCTGGAGCGGCCCGTCGTCCCCGGGGCCGACGACCCACCAGCCCGCCTTCCGCTCGGTCCCGAACTCCTTGATGAGGACCGACGGGTGGTCCTCCCCGAACGTGAAGCGCACCACCCCCTGCTTCGGCTTCGTCGCCTTCGGCGGCGACTCGACATCGACCCGCCCACCCTGGGAGAGGTGGGTGAGCACCCGCAGCCCGTCGCCGTAGTCGAACACCAGGTACTTGCCACGACGGCCGACGCCCCCGAGCGTCCGGCCCACGAGGGAGGCGGGATCCGGGGCGAAGGTCTTCAGGGCGGCGAAGGCGAGCGGGGTGAAGCCGGTGAGCACCGCCCCCCCGACCGCTCCCTCCAACCGCTCGGCCAGCGCCTGCATCTCCGGCAGCTCAGGCATCGCCCACCTGCATGCCGTGCTTCGGGACGGGAGGCGTCGGCATCACGGCGCGCCGAGGGTGGCGCGGGCGGCGGCCTGGCGCTCGGTGAGCCAGCTCGGGGGGCCGCTGTCGGGTCGGAGCAGCTCGGGCCGGGTGGCCAGGGCCACCAGGAGGCGGACCTCGGCCAGGTAGTCGGCCGCCAGCACCGTCTCGGGGACGATGCCCGGCTCGCCGTCCGAGGCGTTGTGGTAGCCGCCGAGCGGCAGGGCCAGCCCAGACGACCGGTAGCCGGCCGCACAGAAGGCGGTTGCCTCGCACGCCCCGCCGTCCATCAGCTTGCGCTGGAAGCGGAAGGTGGGGTCCTCCGATGCGAGCTCCCCGGCCGCAGCAGTGAGCGCGGCGGTGAGCCCCGGGTCGAAGATGCTCATGCGGTCCCCCACACGCACGATCACGCCACCTCCCTGGGGTGCGTCGGGCAGTGCCTTGGAGCACTCGAGCGAGAGCACGTCGGCACGAGGGGGCACGGTCCCGAGGCGGATCGCCTCGAGCGCGCCGAGGAAGCCCACCTCCTCGGCCCTCGTGAACAGGCCCCAGACGGCGACCCCCGGCGGCCGGAGCGAGGCGATCTCGGCGAGGGCGGCCAGGGCGGCGGCGGCGCCCAGGAGGTCGTCGCAGACCCGCGCCGTGATCCGGTCGGCGGCCAGGTCGAACCCGGGGAAGCCCCACATGGCGTAGCCGTCGGCCGGCGCCGCACCCGAGACGAGCGTCGCACCGCCGCCGGTGAGCCGCCCCGCCGACTCGGTCACCGACGCCAGCACCGCCTCGCCGACAGGCTCCTGCCGGCCACGCTCGAAGAGGTGCAGCGGCGCCCCGAGGGTCGCGTTGACGGCGAGCAGCCCGCCCCGGAACTCGAGGGTCAGCGTGTCACCGGCCACCGCCGTGATGGCGAAGCCGGGGTGGTCGAGGTGGGCGACGAGCACCAGTGGTCGCTCGAGGTCGGCGCCCTGGCCCTCGTAGCGGACGACGACGTTGCCGGCTGCGTCGCGCTCCGCCGGGAGGCCGAGGTCGGCTGCCACCGCGAGGACGTGGGCGACCGGCAGGTCCTCGACGAGGGGGACGGTGGGGTTGGCCAGCAGGGCCTCGGCCACGGCGAGGGCGGCGGCGTCGTCCATGGCGGGACGCTACCGGTGCGCCGCCGGCGCCATCGAGGCCCGCCGACGGAGGTCAGCGGCCTTCAGGCGTCGGCGTCCGGCGGACCCCCGGCTCCTGGCGAGACGAGCGGACCGTCGGCCTCGGGGGCGCCTGGGCAGCCGCTAGTCGGACTCGGTGATCGTCACCGACTGGATCACCACGTCGGTCTTCGGGCGGTCGCCGCCCGAGGTGGGCACGGCCTCCATCTCGGCGACGACCTCGAGGCCCTTCACCACCTTGCCGAACAGCGAGTACTGCGGCGGGAGACCGACGCCCGAACGCCCCGAGACGATGAAGAACTGGCTGCCGTTCGTGTTCGGGCCGGCGTTGGCCATCGCCAGGGAGCCGACCTCGTAGCGGCCGGGGGCCGGGAGCTCGTCGGCGAACTTGTAGCCGGGACCGCCCCGGCCGGAGCCCTCCGGGTCGCCGCCCTGGCACATGAACCCCTTGATGATCCGGTGGAAGATGACGCCGTCGTAGAAGTGGTAGCGGGCCAACGTGACGAAGTTGTTCACCGTGTTCGGCGCCGCCACGGCGTCGAGCGCGATCACGATCGTCCCCATCGACGTGGCCATCTCGGCGGTGTAGCGCTTCGACGGGTCGATGCACATGGGGGGCGGCCCGTCGAACTTGACCTTGCGGGGACTGGATCCGTCGGCGGCGGGGCACTCGGTGGGCATGATCGGGCCTTCCTGGCGTCGGGGCGCCGCCGAGCGGCGCGTCGTGTCCCCACCCTGCCATGACGCCGGCGGGTCGGGGTTCGAGGACCTGGCCGGACCGAGTCAGTGGTGGAGGCGCCCCGTCCGCGGCTGTGTCTGGAGGTCGGACGCCGTCGGGGCCGGGGCTGGCACTCCACCTCCCGCACAATCCTGCTCCTGTTCAGCCCGGACGCTTCGTGGTGGAATGAGGACGCCACGAAGGACGAGGCAAGGGGGGAACCCATGATGTTGGACGCACGACGGGTCCGGCGCTCGGCCGGCCGGATGCTCCTCGCAGGGGTCCTGCTCGCTGGTGCAGGCGCCTGCGGCGACGACGAAGACGAAGACGAGGCAGCCGTCGATGCACCCGCCGCAGAGGGTGGCAGCGAGCAGGCGGCGGGCGGCGGCGACGACGCGTTCTGCAGCGCACTCGTCGAGTTCAACGGCGCCGTGACGAGCGTGCAGCTCGACGACCAGAGCACCGAGGAGGACGTCAAGGCGGTGGGCGCCGACCTCGCCCCCATCTGGGAGGAGCTGTCGGGTGCTGCACCCGAGGACGTGCAAGCCGAGGTCGAGGAGCTCACCCCGAAGATCGACGCCCTCGTCGAGGGCGACGCATCGGCGTTCCGTGAGGACGACGCGTTCGAGACCTACGGCGCGATGGTCACCAAGGCCATCCCCTCGTGCGACTTCGAGACCGTGTCGGTCGACGCCGTGGACTACGCCTTCCAGGGCCTCCCCGAGACCCTGCCGGCCGGGACCATCGCCGTGGACTTCGAGAACCTGTCGGAGGCGGAGGACCACGAGATGATCGTCTTCGAGAAGAACGACCCGTCGATGTCGGTCGAGGAGCTGCTGGCGCTGCCCGAGGAGGAGGCGCAGTCGATGATCACCTTCGCGGGCGCCGCCTTCGCCCCGCCAGGCGAGGAGGCCTCAGCCCTGATGGAGCTCGCGGCGGGCGAGTAC
Source organism: uncultured Acidimicrobiales bacterium (assembly GCA_902805555.1). Lineage (GTDB taxonomy): Bacteria > Actinomycetota > Acidimicrobiia > Acidimicrobiales > CADCSY01 > CADCSY01. The sequence goes on from CADCSY010000006.1 coordinate 5,723, forward strand.
ACCGTCATCTGCTCCATCCCCGTCGGCGGCGAGGAGGAGGGGCCGCCCCACTTCACGGAGGGCATGGTGACCGAGGTCACCGTGCAGTAGCACCGGTCCGGTGCTCGTGGCGCCGGCCGGTGGAAGTGCCGGAGGACCGGCCGGCGCGCCCCCCTAGCCTTGGCCCGGCTCATGACGACCTCCGACGTCCTCCCCTCGTCGGCGTCCACCCCGGGGGCACGTCTCGCTGCGGCCGGCGAGCGCCGGCCCGTCGCCTTGCTCTGGGTCGGCGTCCTGCTGTTCAGCCTCGGGCCGGTGCTCGTGGGTGCCTCGTCGGTCTCTGGACCCGTCCTGTCGTTCTGGCGGCTGTGGATCGGCACGGCGGTCATGGGGGTGGCCACCCTCGTCCACGTCCGCGTGACGGGTCGGCGCCCGGACCTCCCCGGCTGGTCGTGGGCAGGCAGGGCGGGGGTCGCCTTCGGCCTGCACCAGCTCGCCTTCATGTCCGCGATCAAGGCGACGTCGGTGGTCGACGTGACGCTCATGCAGGTGCTGTCACCGATGTTCGTGGCGGTGCTCGCCATCCCCCTGTTCGGCGAGCGTCCGGGAGCGGCGTTCCGGTTGTGGTCGGTGGTGGCGGTGGTCGGTGCAGCCATCGTCGTCCTCGCCGGCGCATCCGGTCCGGAGGGCGCACCGCTCGGGATGCTCCTCGCCGTGGTGAACGTGGCCTTCTTCGCCGTGTACTTCGTCTGGTCGAAGCAGGCCCGCGCCCACATCGACGTGATCCCCTTCCTGTTCGGCGTGGTGCTCGCGGCCGGGCTCACCGTCAGCGGCTACGTCGTGCTGGTGGGGGAGTCGCCGGGCTCGGCGGCGGCAAGGGACCTGCTCCTGGCGGCGACCATCGCCGTCGTCCCCGGCGCCCTGGGGCACTTCGTCTCCACCTGGCCCCTCCGGTGGGTGGCGGCGAACATCCCGCCGGTGGTCCAGCTCACCACGCCCTTCCTGGCCGGCGGTCTGGCCTGGCTCCTGCTCGACCAGCCCATCACGCCACTGCACCTCCTCGGCGGGCTGGTGACGGTCGCAGGTGTGGCGGGCGCCATCCTCTCGCCCTCCGGTCGGCGGCTGGCCGCCTCCCGGCCCGGCACCAGCCCGGAGGACGAGGTGGTCGCACCCTCGTAGGGTGCGGAGATGCCGGAGCGACCGTCAGGCCACGACGTCCCGACCGGGGCCGAGGGCGGCCCGGCCGCCGGGCCTGCGCCGCTGCCTCCGCCTCCCGAGCCCTCCCACGCCGAGCGGTGCCGCACGCTCGTCGCATCGCAGTCCCGAGGCACGCTGTGCACCCTGGCTGTCGAACCTGCCGGCTACCCCTACGGCTCGGTCGCCAGCTACGCCCTCGACGCCGACGGCAACCCGCTCCTCTTCGTCAGCCAGATGGCCGAGCACACGCAGAACGCCCTCCGCGACCCCCGGTCCAGCTTCCTGGCGACCGAGCCCGTCCCCGATGGTGCAGACCCACTGGCCAGCGGGCGGGCCACGTTGCTCGGCGACCTGCTCGAGGTGGCGGACGCGGACCGGCCCGACGTGCGGGAGCGCTACCTCGCCGCCATCCCCACGGCCGCGTACTACATCGACTTCGGTGACTTCACCTTCTTCCGGTTGACCGTCCGGGACATCCGCTACGTGGGCGGCTACGGCCGGATGAGCTGGGTCGGGGCAGCCGCCTACGCAGCTGCCGAGCCTGATCCGCTCGCGGAGGCGGCCGCCGGGATCATCGGCCACATGAACGCCGACCACGCCGAAGCGCAGGTGCTGCTGTGCCGTCACGCGGCCGGCCGTCCGGACACGACCGAGGCCTCGATGTCCGCTGTCGACCGCTACGGCTTCGAGATGGTCGCGGTCTCACCTGCGGGCCGAGCCGCCGTGCGCCTCGGGTTCCCGGAGCCGTGCGCCACCCCCGAAGCGGTGCGCAAGGCCATGGTGGCGATGGTGAACGAGGCCAGGGGGCCGTCGACCGCAGCCGGCGGCTGAGGCGACCGACCCGAGCCCGACCGACCGGAGGTGGGCGTTGCTACTGTGACCCCTGCCGGCGCATCCCCGGGGACGTAGCTCAGTTGGCAGAGCGCTGCCTTTGCAAGGCAGAAGTCGTGGGTTCGATTCCCATCGTCTCCACCGACGACGCGACCTCGATCGACGGCCACGGGCTGGACGCTGGAGGCTCGCAGGATCGCGAAGGCCCATCGGGGCTCCGCCGGCCGGGCGGTACCTGGATCGAGCGAGGCGTCCTCAGCCGAGTCGGCGCGGCGGGCGGTCTGCGAGAACCCACGGGACCGGTCGGCGGTGGTGGGCAACACTGCTCGGCGTGGATCTCCCGTCCCCCGACCGTGCCGGGTTCGTCGACCTCGGCCGGATGCGGCTGCGGGTCTGGGAGTGGGGGGACGAGGCGGCACCGCCGGTCGTGTGCATCCACGGTGCCTACGACCACGGCCGCATGTGGGACGGCTTCGCGCCCCACCTCGTGGAGCTCGGCTACCGGGTGCTGGCCCCTGACCTCCGCGGCCACGGCGACAGCGGGCGGCTCTCGTCCGGCCACACCTTCGCGGCCACGGCGCTCGACCTCGCCCTCCTGATCAGGGAGGCCGGGTCTCCCGCAGGGCTCGTCGGGCACTCCTTCGGTGGCGGCGAGGCGCTCATGGTCGCAGGCGTGTGGCCCGAGCTGGTGCGGTGGGTGGTCGACCTCGACGGGCTCGGCCCTCCGGCGTCTGCCTTCGAGCAGCTCGACCTGGTCGAGGGGGTGCACCGGGGGTTGGCCGCGGCGGAGCGCGCCACCACGGGAAGGGCCCGGGTCTACGAGACGGTCGAGGAGATGGTCGACCGGCGGGCGGCGATCAACACCCGCCTGCCCCGGCCGTGGGTCGAGCACCTCGTGCGCCACGGCAGCCGGCAGGTGGAGGGCGGCTGGGTGTGGAAGGCCGACCCGCTCTTCAGCGTCGGGCTCCCTTCACCCTTCGGTCCCGGCTTCATCGAGGCCGAGCACGCCCTGGTCGAGCGACCTGTGCTCGTCCTCACCGGCGGCGAGCACGACACCTGGAGCGACCTGTCGCCCGCCGAGGTCGAGGAGCGCCTCGCCTACCTGGCCGACGTGCGCCACGAGGTCGTCGCCGGCGCCGGGCACTACGTGCACGTCGAGCAGCCGGCCGTCGTGGTCGAGGCGCTGCGCCGCTTCGTGGCCGAGGTCGGGCCATGACGGGAGGAGCAGCCGCCGCCGTCCTGGTGGTCCACGACGCAGGCGACCCTGGCGCCGGCTCCGCCTGGGCCGAGGCCCTCGAGGCTGCGGGCTGCCCCGGTGCGGTGCACGCCCCGGACCTCCCGGGCCACGGAACGGCTCCCGCTCCGGAGGGTGGCGCCTACGAGCTCGTCGATGCCGCCTTCGCGGTGCTGCCGGTCCTCGCCGACGCCGACGCCGGCACCGAGCCGTCGGTGGTGGTCGGGGTGGGGGCGAACGGGTGGGCGGCGCAGCTCCTCGCGCTCGGAGGCCGGGCCTCGGCGCTGGCGCTGGTGGACGGCCTCGGCGGTCCGTGGCTGACACCTTCGGAGGTCATCGCCGGCGAGCGGGACTGGCTGCGGGCGGTGTTCGACGACCCCGCCGCCACCGGGCCCGCCCCGGTGGGGGCCGTCGACCCGCGGTTCCGCCACGTCGTGCCCCGCCAGACGAGCGTCGACCTCGCCCGGCGGGGGGCGTCCGCGCTCCGCGTGCCGGTGCTCGTCGTGGAGTCGCCCGCCTCCCGCTCGGGGGTGCACCGGGACGAGCTGGTGGACCTCGTCCCCGACGTGACCGTGGCGATCGTCGACGACGCGTCACCGACGACGGTGGCGCCCCACCTCGTCGCCTGGGTCCGATCGATCGCCGGTGCGGGCGCCTGAACCGAGTCCCTGCGGATCCACAGGGTGTGGAGAAGTCTGTGCGAAACCGGACGGAGCGTACGGACCGGACGGGGCCTCCCTCCGAGGCCGCAGGTTCGGTTGACCTCGGCCAGGGCCGCCAGGCAAACTTGACCGCACGGTCTAGTCG
>CADCSY010000007.1 GCA_902805555.1 uncultured Acidimicrobiales bacterium
CCCCCAGCTGACCTCACCCCGGTCGGTGCGCACCCCGATCGTCACCCGCACGGCCGTGCCCTCGAGGTGGGGCCCGATGCGCTCGAGCCGCTCGTCGTCGGCCACGAGCACCACGGCGCCCGAGTCGGCCAGCCCGTAGGCCAGCTCCGGCCCTGTCCACCATGCGTTCAGCGGGACGGCCACCGCCCCCGTCCCGACCGCAGCCCAGAAGGCGATGACCCACTCCGGGTAGTTGCGGGTGGCGATGGCGATGCGGTCGCCCTGCTGCACGCCGTGCTCCGTGCGCAGGCGGTGGGCGAGCGCCCGGACCCGGGCGTGCGCCTCGTCGAAGGTGAGCCGCTCCTCGCCGTAGACGAGGTAGGTCGCGTCCCCGTGCGCCCCGCTCGCATCCCAGATCTGGCGGAGCGACGCCGGGGCGTGTCGGAACACCTTCGTCGGCACCCCCCGCACGTCGATCTCTTCGATCGCGAACAGCTCGTCGGTCTCCGTCATCGGCCCCTCCCCCGGTCCGCCGTGCCGAGAACTTAGCGTTCGCTAAGTTGTCGTGCCATGGCGAACCGGCCCGGCAAGGCAGCCATCCTGCGGGCCGCCGTCGAGGTCATGGGCGAGGACGGCTACGAGGGCTCCTCGATCCGGGACATGGCCACCCGGGCCGGTGTCTCGGTGGCCGCCCTCTACCACCACTTCCCGTCGAAGCTCGAGCTGCTGCGCGAGTTCCTGGACGAGGCCCACGAGGTCACGCTGACCCGGCTCGACCGGCGGCTCGCAGCCGCCGACCGGTCCCCCGCCGCCCAGCTCGACGAGCTCGTGGCCACGCTCATCGCCACCCACCTCCACGACGACTTCGCCCGCCTGGCCTCGAACGTGGCGCTGCGCGAGTACACGCGGCTCAACCCGCCGGAGCGGGGGGCCATCGACGAGAAGCGCCGCCGCCTGCTCCTCCTCGTCGAGTCGGTGATCGTCGACGGCCTCCGCTCCGGCGACTTCACCTGCGACGAGCCGCAGGAGACCGCGAGGGCGATCGTCACGCTGTGCTCGTCCCTGGTGGAGCCGTTCGCCGAGATGGAGCGGACGATGCCCGAGGTGATCGAGCTCTACCAGGGCTTCGCCCGCCGGCTCGTGGGCCCTGCCTAGCGATCCTCCGAGGCGAGCCGCTCAGGGCCTGGCCAGGTGCTTGGGGTTGGCGACCGCCAGCCGGTCGCGGACCGACGCCGCGAGGAAGCGCCAGAGCTCGTCCTGCCGGTCATCGAAGCGACCGTCACGGATTGCGTCGCACAGCTCGGCCGGCGACGATGCCCCGAGGTCCGCCAGGCCCGACCGGAAGCGCACCTCCTGCGCAGGCCCGAGCAGCACCTGGCGCTCGACGATGCCGAGCACGTTCGCCGTCACCCGGGCATGGAACGAGACGTGCCCGCGGGTGGCGCCCATGACGGTGTCCGAGAGGAAGCCACGGGCGGCGTCGAGCAGCTCGGCGGCGGTGGGGCGACCGTGCAGGCCGGGCTCGTCGTCGGTCGGGTCGCCGACGGTCGCCCTCGCGTCCGCCCATGCCTCGGGCGAGAGCAGCTCGATGAGGTCCCACTCCTGCTCGGCCACCCGCCGGCCGATGGCGGCCAGCTCCACCGAGCGCACGAGGCCGTTCAGGTGGGCGGCCGCCTGCCCCATGCACCCGATCCCCCATTGGAGCGTCTTCTGCACGAGCCACCAGTGGAACGTGTCCCGGTCGACCGACGTGCCGGCGACCGACTCGTAGGCCGACAGGAGCTCGTCGATCGTGCCGACGCCGCCCACCGGCAGCGCCTCACCGAAGCGCCACGCCTTCACGCACAGCCAGCCGAGGTCCTCGACCGGGTCGCCGAGGTGCACGAGCTCCCAGTCGATGGCGGCCCGCAGCCCCTCCTCGTCGACGATCAGGTTCCCCATCCGGAGGTCTCCGTGGACCACCGCCGTTCCGGTGGACGGCGGGCGGTGCGAGCCGAGCCAGCGCTGCGCGGCCTCGTACGTCGGTGACACGTCCGCCACCGCCTCGTACGCCGTCCAGTACTGCTCGAGGGTGTCGACCTCGGTCAGCCCCGGCACCTCCACTGGGTCGATGGCGTGGAGACCGGCCAGGAAGCGGCCGAGCTGGCCGGCGAGGACCTCACGGGCGTGTGCGAACTCCTCGTCGCGCAGGATGCGGCGGGCCAGCGTCTCCCCCGGCACCCGTCCCATCACGAGCCCGGCGGTGCCGAGGTTCGTGCCGTCGTCGTCGACGAGCACCTCGGGCACCGGCAGGCCGGCTCGCCCGCAGGCGCGCATGGCGTCGGCCTCGAGCGCCATCGACCCCGGCATCCCCGGCCGGCCCGGCGGGTCCCGGCGCAGGATCAGCTCGCGGTCACCGACGCTGAACGCCCACGTCTCGCGCGAGGCGCCTCCGGAGAGGCGCTGCAGGTCGTCGACCACCAGGCCCTCGCCGAGCACCGGTGCGAGCGTCCGGGCGAGCGCGTCTGCGGTCGTGCGCTCTTCGGTCGACACCGTGGCTGCCCCCTGTGGTGAACTGAGCGATCGTTCAGAACGTAGCAACGGGGGGACGGATGACGAAGCCGGAGCAGGCCCGGGTGGCGGACCACGAGGCGGCGTACGAGCAGATCACCGCCGAGCGGCGGGACGACGTGGTCGTCCTCACCCTCGACCGGCCCGAGCGGCTGAACGCCTGGACGCCGCGCATGAGCGCCGAGCTCGTGCACGCCATCGAGGCGGCCGACGCCGACGGCGACATCGGCGCGGTGGTGGTCACGGGGTCGGGTCGCGGGTTCTGCGCCGGCGCCGACATCGAGGCCGTCTTCGACGCCCAGCTGTCAGACGGGCCCACCGGCGCCGTGCCCGGCGGCAGCCGCGACTGGGTGACACTCGTGCGGTCGACGAAGCCGCTCGTCGCCGCCGTCAACGGGGTGGCCGTGGGCGTCGGGCTGACGATGATCCTGCCGTTCGACCGGATCGTCGCCTCCGACCAGGCCAGGTTCAGCCTGCGGTTCGTGAAGATGGGCCTCGTGCCGGAGCTGGCCTCGAGCTCGTTCGTGCCCCAGCGGGTCGGCTTCGGGGCCGCCTCCGACCTCATGCTCTCGGGCCGGATGGTCGCTGCGGAGGAGGCCGTGGCGCTCGGCCTCGCCGACGAGCTGGTGGCCCACGACTCGCTGCTCGACGCCGCCGTGGCCCGGGCCAGGACCTACGGTGAGAACCCGGCCCGGCAGCTGCGGTGGATCAAGGAGCTGCTCACCCAGAACGCCGCCGAGGCCGACCCCCTCGTGGCCCAGCGGCGCGAGCTCGCGCGCCTGCAGGACTGCTACGTGAGCCCGGAGCACGAGGAGGCCGTGGCGGCGTTCATGGAGAAGCGCCCGGCGGACTTCCGGGCGGTCGCCGCTAGGGCTCGACGATGATCTTGCAGTGCTCCTCGGGGTCGCCGAGCGCCTGGAACGCCCAGCCGGTCCGCTCGAGGGGCACCTGCGCCGTGACCATCGGCGCGACGTCGATCTCGCCCTCGGCGATCGAGCGCAGCGACTGGGCGAACTCCATCGGGTCGTAGCCGAGCACGAACTGGATCTGCAGCTCCTTCGCGATCCCGAAGAAGGGCGTGACCGTGTCGGTCTCCATGCACACGCCGACGACCGTCACGCCGGTGCCTGCCGGTGCCGAGCGCATGATGTCGTTGATGATGCCGGGCACGCCGATCGCCTCGTAGACGTGCAGGGGCCGCCCTCCGCCGGCCTGCTGCCACGCCTCCCACCCGGTGGTCTCCCGGGGGTCCACGGCGACCTGGGCGCCCATGGTCAGCGCCAGCGCCCGGCGGGCGGGCGAGAGGTCGGTCGCGACGATGGGCTCGATGCCCTTCACCCGGAGGGCGGCGACCACCGCCAGGCCGACCGGGCCACAGCCGAGCACGAGGGCGCCGGCGCCCCGCTCGATGCCGGACCGGTTCACGGCGTGGAGGCCGACGGCCATCGGCTCGGTGAGGGCGGCGTGGTGGGCCGGCAGCCCGTTCGGCACCTCGAGCAGCAGCGGCGCCGTGAGCAGCATGCGCTCGCCGTAGCCGCCGTGCACGGTGTTCGAGTAGACGATCGGGTGGATGCCGTCCATGCCCATGAGGACGGGCAACGAGGTCACCAGCTGGCCGACCGCGGCCGGCGCCTCGGTGTCGGGGCCGATCTCGAGCACCTCGGCGGCGAACTCGTGGCCCAGGAAGACGTCACGCTCGAGGTCGAGCTCTGCCGGCGCGCCGAGCGACGCCAAGCCCTCCATCTGCTTGCCGAGGGCGAGCATCTCCGCACCGTGCCTCGCGAAGTGGAGGTCGCTGCCGCAGATCCCGCACGCCTTCACCTGCACGAGCACCTGGCCGAGCGCCGGCGTCGGCTCCTCGACGTCTTCCCGGACGACGATCTCGCCCCTGTGGAGCACTGCCGCTCTCATGACGCCCGCTCCTCCTCCTGCTCCTGCACCTCGGTCCGGGTCGCCTTCACAGCCGCCCGCCCGGCCCGCCCGGGGCGGCTGCCGATCGGCTGGGACGGCGAGTCGGAGCCGCCGGGGCCCGGGGGTCTGCGTGCTGCTCTCACCAGGATCTCCCGTCGCGGCGGAGGGCGTCGAGGAAGCCGAGCAGGGCAGCGTTCACCTGGTCCGGCTTCTCCTGCTGCACCCAGTGCCCGGCGTCGTCGACGAGCACGTCGCCGCGGTGGTCGGTGAGCCACCCGTCCTGGCCGGACGGTGGGCTCATGGAGAGCACCGGGTCCTGTGCACCGCTGACGAAGAGCGACGGCTGCTCGACCTTGGCGCCCGCCAGGTGGGACGTGAGCTCCCAGTCGCGGTCGAAGTTCCGGTACCAGTTGATGCCGCCGGTGAAGCCGGTCCGGGTGAAGGCCTCCACGTAGTGGTCGAGGTCCGCCTGGGGGAGCCAGTCGGGCAGGGCCTCGGGCTCAGGGAGCCGCTCGACGAAGCCACGACCGTCGTCGGCCTGGCTGGAGATGCCGGCACCGGCGTCGTCCGAGGGATCGACCTTCACGCCGCACAGGAGCCGGCGCATCGTCGTGGCCGGGTCGGCGCCGAGGTCGGCGTCGGCCACGCCCGGCTCCTGGAAGTAGACGATGTAGAAGAAGGAGCCGGCGAACGCAGCCCGCATGAGCTGCACCGGCGGGGCCGGCGGCCGGGGGACGAACGGCACGCTCATGCCGACCACCCCGGCGACGCGCGCCGGGTGCAGCAGGGCCAGCTGCCACACCACGATCGACCCCCAGTCGTGCCCCACGAACACGGCCCTGTCGATGCCGAGCTCGTCGAGGAGGCCGACGAGGTCCCCGCTGAGGTCGAGGATGTCGTAGGCCTCGATCGCCTCCGGCCGGCTCGAGCGGCCGTAGCCGCGCTGGTCCGGCGCGAGGACCCGGTAGCCCGCGGCGGCGAGCGCCGGGACCTGGTGCCGCCACGAGTAGGCCAGCTCGGGGAACCCGTGGGCGAGGACGACGGCGGGCCCCTCGCCCTCGTCCACCACGTGGAGGTCGACCCCGTTGGTGGTGATCGTGCGCTCAGACATCGGCGGTCTCCTCTGCGAGGGCTGCCAGGAGCGCCTCACGGCTCGGTCCCGCCCTGGGCGGGATGGGGTGGTCGTCGGGGTGCGACAGCACGTGCGCAGCCCGCGCGACGTACTGCGGGTCGGCCGCCAGCTCTGCGGGCGTGGCCATCAGGTTCCAGAGGCGGGCGAAGCCGCGTCCGAGGACCGGGTCGGTCTCGGCGGCGGCCAGGAGCCGGGCCATCGGCGACGCCGGGTCGCTGACGCCCCCCGACGGGTCGGCGCCGTGCCTGTCCATCTCCACCGACGCAGCGAACCACGGCTCGACCTCTCGCGCGCACCCCGCCTCGTAGGCCCGGGCCCGGGCCACGGGGTCACCGGGGTGGGCGGCCACGGCGTCGGCGAGGAGCACGGCCTGGACCATGGCGAGCGAGCAGCCCCGGCCGTAGAGCGGGTTGGTGCACGTGTGGGCGTCGCCGATGGCGTGGAAGCCGAGGACGGTGGGCTCGCCGCCGTCGTCGACGAAGCGGCGGAGCCGGTTGAGCAGGCCGCCCATGGGGCGCACCCCCCCGAGGGGCTCGAGCTCGGGGCCGCTGAAGAACTGGTCGGGTCCGGGAAGCAGCCGGCACGCCCGCTCGAACCCGGACGGCTGGGAGAGGGCGGCACGCAGCTCGCCGTCGTCGGGGCGGATGGCGAGGGTGATGCTGAGCGTGCCGCCGTCGCCGGGCACGCCCAGGAACTTCACGAAGCCGAGGTCGCCGCCGAGCTTGGGGTCGAGGCTGCGGAGGTCGAAGCCCTGCGGGAGGCGGTACCAGCGGGAGAGGTACATGAGCCCGCTCTCGTGGATCCGCTCGGGCACGTCGACCCCGAGGTCGCCGAGCCATGCAGGCACGGCACCGCGACGCCCGGTGGCACCGACCACGATGCCCCCGGTGAAGGTGCTGCCGTCGTCGAGGCGCACGCCGGTCACGGCGCCACCGCCGCCGACGAGGCCGCGGACGCCGACGCCGGCTCGGATGGTGACGCCGGGGGCGGCCAGGGCGGCCCGTCGCAGCACCCACTCCAGGGTCGTGCGGCGGATGATGATGACCTTCAGGTCCTCGTCGCCCGGCTGCGGTTCGCCGAGCTGCGCCGTGGTCGGCATGGTGGTCGCCCCGGCGGCGACGAGGTCGTCGAGCACGTCGGGGAAGCGCTGGCGGAGCAGGACCTGCATGCGGGCCAGGAACCCGTGGGTCTGGTGGACCTGGGGCGCTCCCCGCCGCTCGGCCCGGAACGCCTCCTCCGCATCGGCCACTGGCGGGAGCACGTCGCGCTCGAGGACGCTGACGGCGTGGCCCGCCCGCCCGAGCGCCAGCGCGGCCGTCAGGCCCCCGACGCCACCTCCCACGACCACGACTGCCTCAGGACCGGCCACGACACCTCCCCGCACTGCTCGTGCCCCGTGCGCGGCCGGCCGGCCGCACACCCCGTCGCCTGGCAACAGGCGTTGCCAGAGGCCGGTATGGTAACGCCTGTTGCCAACCTCATCCGAAGCCACACGGCCCGGTCGGTGGGCCGGGGTCCCGGCGGCCGAGCGCGTCACGGAACGGCGGACGCTGCTGCTCGACGCCGCCCTGGAGCTGCTCGGCACGGAGGGGTGGACGGGGACGACCGTCCGTGCGGTGTGCCAGGCGGCCCGGCTGAACCCCAGGTACTTCTACGAGTCGTTCGAGGACCTCGACGCACTCGTCGTCGCCCTCTACGACCGGCTCGTCCGAGAGCTGCGCGACGAGGTGCGCGAGGCCGTCCTCGCGGCCGGTGACGACCCGCTGGCGATGGTGCGGGCCACGGTCGAGACGACGACCCGCTACGTCGACGAGGACCGGCGCCGCGCCCGCGTGCTCTACGTGGAGGCTCTCGGCAACGAGGCGCTGAACCGTCGCCGGCTCGAGACCGGCTTCGCCATCGCCGGCTACGTCGAGGCGGACGCCACGGCGCGCCACGGCAGGGCGGCGGCGCGCGACCAGATCGGCGCCGTCACGGCCGCCGTGCTCGTGGGAGGGTTCAGCGAGCTGCTCGTGGCGTGGCTCGACGGCCGCATCCGCATCTCGCGGGAGCAGCTCGTCGACGACGCCACCGAGCTCTTCGCAGCACTGGGCGACGCAGCCACCCGCATCGCCGCCAACCGGAGGAGGACGTAGATGGAGGCAGCACGCTCGCTCGCAGGGGCCCTGGAGCCGGTCACCGGCCAGGTCTACTTCGCACCCGAGTGCCACGAGGCGTACCAGGCGCTCGGCTTCAACGGCTCTCCCGGGTCGTTCGGCAACGTGGCCGGCCCTGACGGGCCCGCCTACTTCTGCAGCCGCGGCTCGGTCATGGGCCAGGTGCCTGGTGAGGTGGTCGCCTCGGCGTTCGGCGTGTTCAACCCACGGGTGGTCGTGCCGGCCGTGGCCCACGGTTGGTCCCTCACCGACGCGCCGACGATCTGCGCCGCCCGGACGGAGGGGGCGACCGCCCAGCTCGTGCGCGTGCTGGGCGAGTCGCCTCCCGGCATCGATGCCGCCCGGCCGCTGCTCGAGCGGGCCGTCGCGCCGCTGCGACCGGAGGGCAAGCCGCTGTTCTCCGGGCTGCTGTCGCTCGGGCTGCCGGGCGATCCCGTCGGCGACGTGTGGCGCCTCGGCGACATGCTCCGGGAGTACCGGGGCGACGCCCATGTCGCGGCGTGGACCGCCGCAGGCTTCGACGCCGTCGAGATCGGGCTGCTCACCGAGCCGTACTGGGGCCTGCCGCTGCGCACCTACGTGCGGACCAGGGCATGGTCCGACGCCGACCTCGACGCTGCCGAGGAGCGCCTCACCTCACGTGGCCTCGTGGCCGGCGGCGGGCTGACCGACGACGGGCGGGCGGCGCGAGAGGCCGTCGAGGTCGCGACCGACCGGATGTGCCAGCCGATCGTCGACGCCCTCGGCGACGACATCGCCACGCTGGTCGACGTGCTGCTCCCCTGGGGCGCCGCCGTCAGGGGGGCCGGCGGGTACCCCTCGTCGGGACCCCACGACCTCGCCGACGCGGTCACGGCGCGCTGACGGGGCGAGCCACCCACCGGGTCGTGCGGTCGTCGGTCGAGACCGGCACCTACCCGGTCAGGAGCGCCACCACCTCGTCGGTGCGGGTGAGGTCGGGCAGCGCCACGTCGGCGCCGCCGAGCCGCTCGACGACCTCACCCTGCTCCCGCAGCTGGGCCTCGGCGGCGGCGAGCAGCCGCTCGCACTCGGCGACGGCGAGTGGGACGAGGGTGGGGATGTCGTCGTCGGCCACCTCGGCGGCCCGGAACAGCTCGGCGATGATCTGCGGGTCGGTCTTGCCGTGCATCACCACCTCCTCGCCCGTCAGCGCTCGGCCCGCGACCTGCAGCGCCGCCTGGGTGATGGCGGCACCACCCACGCCCCCGGCGGGGACGGGCGTCCCGTCGATGTCCCACAGGAGGAGGCGGCCCATCAGCGGGGCAGCAGGATGAGCTGGGTGTTGCGGAACAGGGCCATCGTCCGCCCCGTCGCCTCGTTCGTGACGACGCAGTCCCAGACCTGGGTGGTGCGACCGGCGTGGGCCGGTGTGGCCCGTCCGTGCACGACCTCGCCCTCCCGGGCCGACGACAGGAAGTTCGCCTTGAGCTCGACGGTGGTGAACGACGACCCCTCCGGCATCCCCGGCCCCATGCCGAGGGCGCAGAGGATGTCGGCCATGCCCACGACCACCGGGGCGAAGAGGTAGCCGGTGCCGGCGATGAGGGGCTCGGTGACCGTGAGCCGCCCCTCGCACCCGTCGTCCCCCCTGTGGGTGATCTCGAGCCCGAACAGGCCGGGCACCTTCGTCGCCGCCCATGCGTTGAGCTCGGCCAGCGGATCGGTCACGAAGCGCACCGTACGGTGTCGGCGTGGACCGGTACTCGGCGTTTCCGCACCTCGCCTTCGACGAGCCCGCGGCACACGTGCTGCGCATCACGCTCGACGGGCCCGGCCTGAACGCCGTCGGCCCGGAGGCCCACCGTGAGCTGGCCGACGTGTGGCTGGCCGTCGACCGGGACCCCGACGTGCACGTGGCGCTGATCCGTGGCGCGGGCAGGGGGTTCAGCGCCGGCGGCTCCTTCGAGCTGCTCGACCGGCTCATGAACGACGACGCCGCCCGGCTGCGGACGATGCGCGAGGCGAGGGACCTCGTGTTCAACATCATCCAGTGCTCGAAGCCGATCGTCAGCGCCGTGCACGGCCCGGCGGTCGGGGCCGGGCTCGTGGCGGCGATCCTCGCCGACGTGTCGGTGGTCGGGCGCAGCGCCCGCATCATCGACGGGCACACCCGCCTCGGCGTCGCCGCCGGCGACCACGCCGCCATCTGCTGGCCGCTGCTCTGCGGCATGGCCAAGGCGAAGTACCTCCTCCTCACGTGCGACCCGCTCACCGGGGAGGAGGCCGAGCGCATCGGCCTCGTCTCACTGTGCGTCGACGACGACCAGGTGCAGGACCGCGCCCTCGAGGTCGCCACCCAGCTCGCCACCGGCGCCCAGCAGGCGATCCGGTGGACGAAGCAGACGCTGAACCACTGGTACCGGCAGCAGGCGGCGATCCTCGACGCCTCGCTCGCCTACGAGATGCTCGGGTTCGCCGGCCCCGACGCCCGCGAGGGCCTGGCGTCCCACACCGACAAGCGCGACCCGACCTTCGGCGGACCGACCGAGCGGTGACGGTCGGCCCGGCCGGACCCAACGCCGCTTCGCGGCGCCGTCATCCGGTGGGTGGCTGGGAGGTCGCCGGCGGGGGGGCCGTGGTCGACGGGACGGCCTCGCCGAGGAAGGACTCGATGTCCTGGCGGAGCCGGGGCGGCGGGTCGGCCGCCAGGGCCTGGCGCAGGGTCGCCTGCGCTGCCTCGGCATCCCCCTCGAGGCGCTGGATGAGGCCGAGGTAGAACAGCGGCCTCGGGTTGCCGGGGTCCACGGCCAGGGCCTGCTCCACGGACTCCCGCCCGCTCACCAGCAGGTCGGGCAGGCCTGCCGCCTCGCTCAGGGAGGCGAGGAGCAGCCCTCGCTCGGAGAGCGCCTCGACGTTCTGGGGGTCGTCCTCGAGCACCCCGTCGTAGAGGTCCAGCGCACCCTGGACGTCCCCGCTCCGAGCGAGCGCCGACGCCTCCTCGAGGCGGTCGTCGGTGAGGTCGCGCACCTCGCCGCTCCCGAACGTGCCCGGTTCCCGGCTCCCCGACGCGGTGGAGACGGCCACGCCGGCGGCCACGGCGACGACGGCCACCCCGATCCCTGCGATGACGAGGCGCCCGCGGGGGGTGGGGGGACGAGCTGCCACAGACGCTCGGCGCCCCTCGATGGCCCGGACGACGTCGGCCGCCCGCCTCGTGGTGTCGTCCCGCAGCGCCTCGTAGTCGGCGTCGCTCAGGTCGCCGGCCTCGTGCTCCCGGTCGAGGTCGTCGAGGGAGCGCAGGAGGAGGTCCCGCTCCTGCTCGAGGTCGGCCAGCGCGTCGGGGTCGAGCCGCCGGGTGGCGCCAGCTCGGGCCCCGCCCGGGCCCGCTGGTGACGCCACCGTCAGGGTCCGGCCCGGCGACGGCGGCGGGCGGCGTCCACCAGGCGCCGGTCCTCCTCGGAGGGGGGTCCGGCCGTCGAGGGCCGCCACCTGCGGAAGGCGAGGGCGAGCCCGCCGGCGGCGACGACGAGGCCGGCCACCGGGAGCACCCACACGAGCCCCGCCACACCCGAGCCGGGCGGGTTGAGGAGGACCCCCTCGCCGTACGAGGACACGAGCGCGGCCTGGACCTCCTCCTCGCTCTCGCCGGCTGCGACCCGACGGTCGATCTCCTCGCGGATCGCCACCGCCGCCGGCGCATCGCTGCTGGCCACCGACTGCCCCTGGCACTCGGGGCAGCGGACGGTGCCGGCGATGGCCTGCGCACGCTCGGCGGACGTCTTCGGGCCGTCCGACCCCGACGAGCCGACCACCAGGGCGACGACCACGACGAGCAGGGGAACGAGGATCGAGAGGGTGCGCTTCACGCGCCGGCCCCGCTCTTCACCACGGCCTCCCGCTCGGTCCTCGCGGTCGCGGTGGCCGCGACCGCCACTGGCACGGGGACGGCCCGGTCCGTCACGAGTCCGTGGCCGGGCCGGCCTGGGCCCGGCCGAGCAGGTCCTCGAGCCCCTGGGCGGTGATCCCGCCGACGATCTTCGACACGACGAAGCCAGCCGGGTCGACCAGGTAGGACTCGGGCACGCCGGTCACGCCCCATGACGGGACGATGCCCGAGGTGTCGTCGATGACCGGCCAGTCGCCGCCACGCTCCTCGAAGAACTGCTCGACGTCGCCCGCCTCGTCGCTGAACACCACGCTGACGACCCGGGCGTCTCCTGCCGCCTGGTGGGCGGCGTCGAAGCGGACGAGGTCGGGGTGCTCGCGCCGGCAGGGCTCGCACCAGGTCGCGAAGAAGTTGACGACGACGAACCGCCCCCGCTCGTCGTCGAGGTCGAAGCTCTCACCGGTCAGCAGGGAGGCACCGGCCAGCTCCGGTGCCCGCTCACCGAGGAGCGGGCTGTCCCCCAGGCGGGACGTGGCGGGCTCACCGGTGGCGAGGATGGCGATGAACGCCGCGAGCACCACCCCCACGGCCGTCGCGGTGAGCAGCGCCGTGCGCCCACGCCGGGGCCGCAGGACGTCGTCGTCGAGCGCGTCGCGGTCGGCGTCGTCGGACGTCGGTCGCCCGTCCTCGGCCTGGTCGACCGCCACTCAGCCCACCCCCGAGGGCACGGGCACGTCGTCCCGCCCGGCCTCGCCGTCCTCCATCCGAGCCACGTCTGCGGCCGGCAGCCGCCCGCCCTCGGCCGACGGCACCGGGTCGTCCTCCCGCCGGCGGCGGGAGGTCGGCCAGGCGGCGAGGAGCGTGCCGAAGCCCATGATCCCCCCGCCGACCCAGAGCCAGGAGGCGAGGGGCTCGATGATGACGCCGAGCACGACGGGCCCGCCCTCTCGCTCCGGCGCGGCGACCAGGGTGAGGTAGACGTCCTCCGTTGCGCCCACCCGCACGGACGGGGTGCCGATCGTCTGCGTGGCGTTCGGGAACTGGTTGAGGGCCGGCTCGTAGACCTGGCCGCCGTCCACCCGCACCCGTGCGCTCACCAGCGTGCGCTGGGGCGACACGTCCTCGGGGTTCATGCCCTCGTAGGTGACGGTGTGGCCGGCGACGGTGGCCGAGTCCCCCTCGGCCAGGGTGTAGGTGGCGCTCGTCGTGTACGACGAAGCCGCGGTGAAGGCCACGGCCACGACGACGACCCCGAGGTGCACGATCATCCCGCCGTTCGACCGCCCGACGAAGGCGCGGAGGGGCGATGCGCCCTGGCGGCGGGCGGCGCCCACGGCGAGGGCCAGCTGGCGGACGGCGGCCGCGGCTGCGAACCCCCCGAGGGCGAAGGCGACGAGGGGGGAGATGCCCCTGGCGCCGATGGCGACGGCCCCGACCAGCGTGGCCACGCCGGCCCAGGTCGGCCACCTGAGGCGGTCCCAGAGCAGCTCACCCGAGGCCTTGCGCCACGGCAGGGCGGGGGCGACGGCCATGAGGAACAGCAGGGCGAGGCCGATGGGGGCCGTCATCCGGTTGAAGTAGGGGGTCCCGACCGAGATCCGCTCGTCGTTCACGGCCTCGACCACGAGCGGGAACACCGTGCCGAGCAGCACCACGAAGGCGAAGGCCGCGAAGAGCAGGTTGTTGAGGAGGAACGCCCCCTCCCGGGACACCGGCGAGTCGATGCTGCCGGGCGAGCGCAGCCGGTCGCCGCGCCAGCCGATCAGGCCGACCGTCACCACCACCGTGGCTGCGAAGGCGACCAGCAGCCACATCCCGATGGGCGACTCCGTGAAGCTGTGCACGCTGTCGAGCACGCCGGAACGGGTGAGGAACGTCCCGAGGATCGTCAGGCTGAACGTGGAGAGCAGCAGCGACAGGTTCCAGACCCGCAGCATCCCGCGCCGCTCCTGGACCATGACCGAGTGCAGGTAGGCGGTGCCGGTGAGCCACGGCAGGAACGAGGCGTTCTCCACCGGGTCCCACGCCCAGAAGCCGCCCCACCCGAGCACCTCGTAGGACCACCAGGAGCCGAGGCCGATCCCGATCGTGAGGAACCCCCACGCCAGGAGCGTCCACCGCCGGGTTGCCGCCAGCCAGCCCTCGCCGAGCCGCCCGGTGACCAGCGCCGCCACCGCGAACGCGAACGGGACGGTGAAGCCCACGTAGCCGAGGTAGAGCATCGGCGGGTGGATCGCCATGAGCGGGTGGTTCTGGAGCAGCGGGTTGGGGCCGGGACCGTCGGTGGGGATGGCGCCGGCGACGGTCGTGAAGGGGTTGGCCGGGCCCACCAGGAGCATGAAGAAGAAGGCGCACACGACGAGCATCACGAGGCTCGCCCAGCCGACCAGGGGGTCGGTGAGGCGGGTCCGGAACTTCACCACGACGCCGACGGTGAACCCGGCCAGGATCAGCGCCCACAGGATGATCGAGCCCTCGAGGGCCGCCCACAGGGTGGCGACGTTGTAGAGCGCGGGGGTGGCCGTGCTCCCGTTGTCGGCCACGTACTGGAGCGAGAAGTCCCGGGTGATGAGGGCTCGCTCCATGGCGACGGTGGCGAGGACCGCGCCGCCGAGCACGAGCCAGGCGTAGGAGCGGCCGACCCGCAGGAGCTTCGGCCGCCGCGAGCGCAGGCCCACCGCGAGTGTGACCACGCCGAGCAGCGACGCGGCGAGCCCGAGGGCGACGCCGGCGGTGCCGAGGGCGGCGTTCACGAGCCCACCGCCGCGCCCCTGGCACCCGGGCACTGCTCCTCGGCGGCGAGGGCCAACCGGTCGGACTCCTCGGTCCGGTACTCGGACGTGTGGCGCACGAGGATCCGGTCGCTCTCGTAGGTCGTGGCGGCTTCGGTGGGGAACGCGCCCTCGAGCACGACGGGGATGCCCTCCTTGAACAGCTCGGGTGGGTCGCCGCGGTGGACGACGGGCACGAAGGCGCAGTCGTAGGCGACGGTGAACTCGACGGTCTCGCCGACCTGGCGGCGGGAGCCCTCGACGACGGTGCCCTGGAGCCGGAACCGGTCGGTCCCGAGGGCCGAGCGGTCGTCGACGGCCTCGTCGGCGTTGCGGAAGTAGGTGGTCGCCGAGCCCAGCCCCTGCAGCAGCAGGAAGGCGATGGCACCGGCCACGGCTGCGATCACGAGCCCCAGCCGGAGGCGGTTGCGCTGGAAGGTGCGCCCGACGCGCGGACCACCCGCCTCGGAGAACGGCCGGATGTCGTCGTCGTCACGGTCGAGGTGGTCCCGCCCGACGTCGCCGCTGATCCCCGGCCCGCTCACCGTCCCGCTCCTCCGGGCACGCGGACGTCGGAGGCCGCCGACGCCCGAGCCCGCAGGACCCTGGCCCGGCGCAGGACGTGCAGGGCGTAGCCCGCGAGGACGGCCAGGGTGGACGCGTAGCCGGCGGCCACGTAGCCGTTCACGAGACCCCCTCGGCCCGCCGCTGCACGAGGGCGGCCTGCAGGTCGACGTCGGCCTCGGCGTCCTCGAGCCTTGCGACGGCCATCCGGTGCAGGGTCAGCCAGGCGTACACGAGCGTCATGGCCAGGAAGCCCACGGCCATCGCCCCGATGAAGCGCCCGTCGAGGTCGTTCTCGGGGGTGAGCTGGGCCAGGGAGCGGCCCTGGTGGAGGGTGCGCCACCACTCCACGGCGAAGTGGTTGACCGGGATGACCAGCACGGCGACGAGTGCCACGACCGCCGAGCGCCCGGCCCGCAGGTCGGGGGCGGCGGGGACCCGCCTCAGGGCGAGGTAGCCCAGGTAGATGGCGAGCATCAGGGCCGACAGGGTGAGCCGGGCGTCCCACACCCACCACACGCCCCACGTCGGACGACCCCAGATGGACCCGGTCACGAGGGTGAGGGCGGTGAACACCACGCCCACCTCGGCGGACGCGCCGGCCAGGTGGTCCCAGGTCGCGCGGCGGGTGCGGGGCCAGAGCCAGGCGGCGCTGGCGAGGGCGGTCACGCCGAAGGCGACGTAGGAGGCCCAGGCGAGGCCCGGGTGGATGGCGATGAGCCGGGAGTGGTCGCCCTGCTCGACGGTCTCGGGGAGGGCGAGCCCGAGTGCGTACGTGACGCCGAGGGCGAGGACCGCGGCCACGCCGAGGGCGAGCGTGAGCGCCCCTCCGGCCGCGGGCGGGGCGGGCTCCCGGTCCTGGCCGGCGCGCTCGTCGAACAGCTCGGTGGTGGTCATCCGTCCTCCAGCAACGGGCCGAAGGCGACCACGCCGAACCCGAGGTAGAGCACGGCGAACGTGACCAGCAGGACGAGCCAGCTCCCCGCCGGGACGCCGGCCGACGCCCCGGAGAGGGCGGTCTCGGAGACCCGGGTGGCGGCGATGAGGACGGGTGCGAGCACCGGCAGGAGGAGCAGGGGCAGGAGCGTCTCCCGCACCCGCAACCCGGCTGCGATCACACCGTAGAGGGTACCGGCGGCCGCCAGGCCTGCCGTCGCCACGAGGCCGGTCACGGCGAGCAGCCCGAGCCCCGCAGGCTCGACGCCGTAGAGGACGACGACGCCGAGGCCGAGGAGCACCTCGAGCACGAGGAGCTGGACGGCGACCGCTCCCGCCTTGCCGAGGAACACGCCGGCCGGGTCCAGCCCCGACAGCCGCAGCGCGTCGCGCGTGCCCTCGCCCGACTCGATGGCCTGGGAGCGCTGCACGGCCAGCAGGGCGGAGAACAGCACGGCGACCCAGTACAGGCCTGCCGCCGCCCTGACCAGGACCCCCCGGTCGGGGTCGAGGGCGAAGGCGAACAGGACGAGCACGAGCACGGCGAACGGCAGCACCTGGTTGAGGGCCACCCGCGAGCGGCCCTCGATGCGCAGGTCCTTGCCGGCCACGAGGAGCGCGTCACGCCACACCGGCGACCTCCGGCTCACCGGGGAGGACGTCCACCGGGCCGGCAGGGTGCATCCGGCCGAGCGCCCCGCTGGCGGTGGCGCGACCACCGGTGATCGTCACCCGGCGGCTGGCGAGCGCTGCCGCCCGGTCGAGCTCGTGGCTGACGAGGAGGACGGTGGCGCCCCGCCGGGAGGCGCCGACGACCAGGCTGTCGACCAGGTCCCGCCCGGCGGCGTCGAGGCCGGCGTGGGGCTCGTCGAGCAGCCACAGCTCGCTGTTGCGGGCCACGAGCGCGGCCAGGGCGGTCCGGCGCCGCTGGCCGGTGGAGAGGCGCCCAACGGCGACGTCGGCCAGCCGGCCGTCGAGGCCGAGCTGGGCCAGCGCCTCGTCGGCCGCCGACTGTGGGCGGCCGGCCGCACGGGCCCAGAAGCGGAGGTTGTCGGCCACCGAGAGGTCGTCGTAGAGGCCTCCGGTCGACCCGAGCAGGGCGACCCTGGCTCGCACCCGACGCCTCGACCGGCGGAGGTCGAGGCCGAGGACCTCGGCCTCGCCCTCGTGGACGGGCACGAGGCCGGCGAGCGCCCGCAGCAGCGTGGTCTTGCCCGCGCCGTTCGGTCCCTCGACGGCCACCACCTCGCCCCGGGAGACGTCGAGGTCGAGGCCGGCCAGGGCGGGGAAGCGGCCGAGGAGGCAGACCGCGGAGCGGAGTCGGACAGCAGGGTCCATGGGGCTCCCCAACGGTACCGGCGGCCTCCGAGGTGGGCCAAGGCGGGCCGACCGCCCGCCGTGACCGACCGTGGCGCACGTCGCGCTGGGCGTAGCCTGGCGCCCATGCCGTGGGCGAGGATCGTCGGCGGGATCGGCCGGACGCTCATCGCGACCGGCCTGCTGGTCCTGCTCTTCGTCGCCTACCAGCTCTGGGGCACGGGGCTGGCCGAGGCCAGGGCGCAGGACGACCTGCGCGCCTCCTTCGAGGCCTCGCTCGACGGCATCGACACGAGCCCCCCGCCCACGACCCCCACCACCGCCCCGCCGACCTCCTCCGGGGACCCGTCGGCGCCGACCACCGCACCCCCGACCACCCGCCCCCCCGCGCCCCAGGGGGAGGCGGTCGCCATCATCAGGATCCCCGAGATCGGCGTCGACAAGGCCGTCGTGGAGGGCGTCACCCTCGGGGACCTGAAGAAGGGGCCCGGCCACTACCCGGGGAGCCCGCTGCCCGGGCGACCCGGCAACGCCGCCATCGCCGGCCACCGCACGACCTACGGCGCGCCCTTCGGCGGCCTGGGCGACGTCGAGGAGGGCGACGAGATCTTCGTGACCACGCGCGAGGGGGACTTCCGCTACGTCATCGACCGCATCTCGATCGTGTCCCCCAGCCAGGTCGAGGTGCTGGACGCCTCGGAGGAGGCGCGCCTCACCCTGACGACCTGCCACCCGAAGTACTCCGCCCGCCAGCGCCTCGTGGTCTCGGGGGTCCTCAGCGGCGAGCCGGTCGCAACCCCGGCGCCCGCCCCCACCGACACGGCCCCCACAGACACCGCCCCGACCGGCGCGGCCCCCACCGACACCGCCCCGACCGACACGGCCCCCACCGACACGGCACCCGACCCCGCCGGCGGGGTCGACGACGACCCCGTGGTGGAGCAGGGACCGCAGTCGATCGACGACCCCTCCCTGGCCGGGGACCCCTCGGCCCGGGGGCCCGCCGCCGGCTGGGGCGCCGCCACCGGCCTCATCGCCCTCGGCGCCTGGCTCCTCGGGGACCGCTGGCGACGGTGGCCGAGCTACGCCCTGGCCCTC
Source organism: uncultured Acidimicrobiales bacterium (assembly GCA_902805555.1). Taxonomy (GTDB): domain Bacteria; phylum Actinomycetota; class Acidimicrobiia; order Acidimicrobiales; family CADCSY01; genus CADCSY01. Next base: position 18,262 of record CADCSY010000007.1, read on the forward strand.
CCCTTCGGGGCGGTCACCCTGTTCCTCAGCTTCGAGCAGATCTCGCGGCTGTTCCCCTCCAACATCTGATCCCGTGCCGGGGCCCGGTGCGGTTTGCGCTGCCGTCAGCCCGGGAACCGCAGACAGGTGTCCTACATCCTCGGGCTCATCGTCAGCGGTCTCGTCGTCGGGGCGCTCGGTCGCCTCGCCATCCCCGGCCGCAACCCGATGTCGATCGGCATGACGATCCTCGTCGGCATCGGCGGGTCGTTCCTCGGGGGCCTGGTCGGCTACGTGCTGTTCCGTGGCAGGAGCGGCCTGATCCTCTCCGTCCTCGGAGCCGCCCTCATCGTCTGGCTGCTCGAACGGGGCAGGGCGCCCCGTCTGCACGGCAGCGGGCAGCGCTGGCCCTCGCAGTGATGCGCCGCTGGTCGGGCGGAGCCGCCCGGATCGTCCACGGAGCCTGACCGGCCGTCGGACGCACCTCTCGCGGTAGGGTCCGGCACCTGGGAACGGGGGTGCAACGTGGAGCTGGCCGGAGCGCGGGTCGTCGTCACCGGAGCGTCACGGGGGATCGGGGAGGGCATGGCCACGGCGTTCGCCGCTGCAGGCGCCCGCGTCGCCCTCGTCGCCCGGTCGGAGGGACCGCTGCGTGCCCTGGCCGAGCGACTGGGCGGGACCGCGCACCCCGCCGACCTCTGCGACCCCGCCGGCCGCCGCGGCCTGATGGCAGAGATCGAGCGAGCGGACGGGCCGGTCGACGTGCTCGTGAACAACGCCGGCATGGAGGTGGCTGCACCCATCGACCGCCAGCGGGCCGAGGACGTCTCGGACGTGTTCCAGCTCAACCTCGTGGCGCCGGTCGAGCTCACCCGCCAGGTCCTCCCGGGGATGATCGACCGGCGGCGCGGCCACGTGGTCAACATCTCGTCCCAGGCGGGGGCGGTGGCGTTCCCCGGCATGTCGACCTACGCCTCGTCGAAGTCGGGCCTGTCGACCTTCACGAGGGGCTTGGCCATCGACCTGCACGGGACGGGCGTCGACACCACCATCGTCGAGATCGGCACGGTGCGCACCGACATGCTGGCCCGGCTCGACGAGCCGGGGGCCTACGGGCCGACCGCTGCGTCGTTCAACCGCACCTACGCCCTGCGCGTCCAGCGCAAGCTCACGGTCGAGGAGGTGGCGACCGCCGTCGTGGCGGCGGTGGCCACGGGGGCCACCGCCGTCCGGTTGCCCCGACGGGCGATGGCGTTCTCACTGCTCCACGCGGCACCGCAGCGCCTGGCGGCCGGCCTGCTGATCGGCGTCCCGAAGCGGGACTGACCTCCCCCGGCGGCTCCGGCTTGCGGACGGCGCCAGCCGTGCCACGCCCGTGCGCCGCCCGCCGGCCAGCCGGCCCCCGTCCGGCGCGACGGACGGCACGTGATCGACCCCCGCCACCGCCTCCGCTCCCGGCGCGGGTTGCGCCCGGGCACGCTCCGGTGCCGCGACCACTCGCGTCCACGACGGTACGGTCGCGTCGGTGGGCGTCGCCGCCGTCGCCATCGGCCTCGGGCTGCTCGCCGGCCTGGTTCGGGGAGGCCGGCGGGGCCTGGTCACCGCCCCGGCCCTGCGACTCCTGCCCGTCCTGGTCGTCGGCGTGGTGCTCCAGTGGGTGCCGGAGCTGCTGGCCGTCGAAGGGGCGCCCACCTCCACCGCCTTCGCCCTGTCGTCCCTCTGCCTGGCGGGCTTCGGGCTCGCCAACGTCCGGCTGCCAGGCATGCCGATCGTGCTCCTCGGCCTTCTGCTCAACATCGCCGTGATCCTCCCCAACGGGGGGATGCCGGTCCGGACGGCGGCGGTGGTCGACGCCGGGATCGTCGAGTCGGAGGAGGCGGCCGGGATCGACGTGGGGTCGAGGCGCCACCTCGAGCGGGACGACGACGTCCTCGTCCCCCTGGGCGACGTGATCCCGCTCGCACCGCTGCGGGAGGTCGTCTCCCTCGGCGACCTCGTCCTCGCCGCGGGGCTCGGCACCGTCGTGTTCCGCCTGCTGCGGCCCCGGGCCGACGCCGCCCGGGAGGCGACCGACCGGGCGACGGGGGGCCGCAGGGTGGACGGGCCGGTCAGGCGCAGGCCGTGACCGGCGGGCACGGGACCGGAGACGTGCACGCTGCCGCGGCCGACAGCCGGCCCGAGCGGCACTAGGGCCATCGCCCGCATCACCCTGCTGAGCTTCCGCCTGGGCGGGACCGACGGTGTGTCGGTCGTCGCCGCGAGCTGGGCGAGGCTGCTCTCCTCCGCCGGCCATGCGGTCACCACCGTGGCCGGGGCCGGGCAGGCCGACCGCCTCGTGCCCGCCCTGGCCTGGTCGCCCGACGACGGGCCCGACGCAACACCCCCGCCCGACCCCGACGAGGTCGCCGCCGCCCTCCAGGACGCCGACCTGGTCGTGGTCGAGAACCTCTGCTCCCTGCCGCTCAACCCGCGCGCCAGCGCCGTCGTGGCCGCCGTGCTGCGAGGCCGCCCCGCGCTGCTCCACCACTACGACCTCCCGTGGCAGCGGGAGCGCTTCGCCGGGGTGACCGGCTGGCCACCGGACGACCCCGGGTGGGCCCACGTCACCATCAACGACCTCAGCCGGGAGGAGCTCGCCCGGCGGGGGGTGGCAGCCAGCACGATCAGGTGCGGCATCGACGTCCACGCCCGACCGGGAGACCGGGCGGCCACACGTCGGGCCCTCGGCCTCGACGAAGGCGACCGGTTGGTGCTGCACCCGGTCCGGGCCATCCCCCGCAAGGACGTCCCCGCCGCCGTCGCGCTGGCCGAGGCCCTGGGGGGCACGTACTGGCTCACGGGACCGGCCGAGGAGGGGTACGGCCCTACGCTCGCCGACGTGCTCGCCGACGCCGACTGCCCGACGATCCACCGTCCGGCACCGTCGATCGCCGACGCCTACGCAGCCTGCGACGCGGTCCTGCTGCCGTCGCGGTGGGAGGGCTTCGGCAACCCGGTCGCCGAGGCCGCGGTGCACCGCCGGCCCATCGCCGTCGGCCGCTACCCGGCCGCCCTCGAGCTCCGGGAGCTCGGCTTCCGGTGGTTCCCCCCGGACGATCCCGGCCCGCTCGCGACCTTCCTCGAGGCGCCTGACGAGGACCTCCACGACGTCAACCAGGCGCTCGTGCGGACCCACCTCTCGCTCGAGCAGGTCGGGGCCGAGCTGACGACCTTGCTCCACGATCGGTGGGGGCTGTGAGGCTCGGTGAGCGGCCGCGAGCCACCTCCGAGCCGCTCGGCGCGCGACCGGACGCGGTGGTCCCGGACGTGACGGCCGGTTCCGCTCGGTGGCCGGCGTGAGGGGCGGCGACCGAGCGGGGGCCGCCTCCGACCCGGTCCGAGCCCAGCGGGCCAAGGTGGCTCGGGGCGTCGCCGCCGCCAGCCGGGTCGGCTACGCCCTCTTCGGCCTGGCCATCGTGCTCTTCGTCGTCGGCTTCGCCACCACGTTCAGCGGGGCGATCGCCTCCGCCACCATCGCCTGCCTGGTTGCCGGGTGCGTGGTGCTGGCGCCGGCCATCATCCTCGGCTACGCGGTGAAGTCGGCGGAGCGCCACGACCGCGAGCTCGGCCTCTAGCGGCGACGCCGTCTGGCGCAGGGCGGCCCCCGGTGCCAGCATGCCGCTGACACGTCCATCACGCAGGGGGAAGTCCCACCATGGTCAAGGCCGCAGTGCTCACCGGGACCGGGCTGCCGCTCGAGATCCGCGACGACGTCGAGGTGGAGGCTCCCCACGCCGGCGAGGTCAAGATCCGCTTCGGCGCCTCCGGCGTCTGCCACTCCGACGTCTCCATGCAGAACGGCACGATGTTCCCGAACTGCCCGATCGTCCTCGGCCACGAGGGCGCCGGTGTGATCGAGGAGGTCGGGGAGGGCGTCACCAACGTCACCGTGGGCGACCACGTCGTGGTGTCCTGGGTGCCCCAGTGCGGCGAGTGCTTCTTCTGCACCCGCAACGAGGGCTACCTCTGCAAGAAGGCCGATGCCAGCCTGGCGAGCGGCGGCCTGCTCGACGGCACCCCCCGCTTCACGTCGGGGGGAGCGCCCCTCCACCAGATGGCTGCGACGGGCAGCTTCTCCGAGGTCTCGATCATCCCCGCCAGCGGCGCGGTGAAGATCGACGACGACGTCCCGATGACGGTGGCCGCCCTCATCGGCTGCGGCGTGCTGACCGGCGTCGGGGCGGCGATGAACACCGCCGACATCAAGCCGGGCGACACCGTGGCCGTGGTCGGTTGCGGTGGGGTGGGCCTCAACGTGATCCAGGGCGCCCGGATCGCCGGCGCCAGCCGCATCATCGCAGTGGACATGAACGAGACGAAGCTCCAGATGGCGAAGGACTTCGGCGCCACCGACGTCATCAACGCGAGCGACGGCGACCCCGTGGGCAAGGTCATGGGCCTGACCGAGGAGCGCGGGGCGGACGTCGCCTTCGAGGTGATCGGCCTCCAGCAGACGATCGACCAGGTCATCACCATGACGCGCCGTGGCGGCGAGGTCGTCCTCGTCGGCGTGCCGAAGATGGACGCCATGGTCCAGATCCCGGCCTTCCTCGGCCTCGTCCTCCAGGGCAAGACGATCAAGGGCTGCTGGTACGGGTCGTCGAACACCCACGAGGACATCCCGAAGCTGGTCCGGCTGTACAAGTCGGGTGAGCTGAAGCTCGACGAGCTGATCAGCCGCACGATCCCGCTGGACGAGGTCAACGAGGCGTTCGACGCCATGGCCACCGGCGAGGTCGCGAGGAGCGTGATCGCCTACTAGGGGCGGCGCCGGTCTCCGGCCGGAGCCGGAAGTTACCAACCGGTAGGATCAGGTCGTGGCCGCTCCCGACGCTCCCGCCCCCCCGGCGGTGCGTCTCCCGGCAGCAGCACGGCGGCGCCAGCTCCTCGACACGGCCGTGGCCATGTTCGCGGCCAGCGGCTTCCACGACACGTCGATGAACGACGTGGCCGAGGCGGCGGGCGTCACGAAGCCGGTCCTCTACCAGCACTTCGCCTCCAAGCGCGACCTGTTCCTCGAGCTCCTCCAGGACGTCGGGGACCAGCTCCTCGGCGCCCTGCTCGCCGCCACCGACGCCGCCGCCGGCCCGCGCCAGCAGGTGGAGGTCGGCTTCGCCGCCTACTTCCGCTACGTGGACCAGAACCGCAGTGCGTTCACCGTCCTGTTCGGCAGCGGCGCCCGCCCGGACGCCGAGTTCGCCGAGGCGGCGCGCCGGGTCGAGGCGGCGATCGCGGAGTCGGTGGGCGCCCTGATCGACGCCGACATCGACGACGTCCACCGTCGCACGATCGCCTACGGCGTCGTGGGCCTGGCCGAGAGCACGAGCCGCCGCTGGCTCGCACAGGACCTCGACCTCGACCCCGACCTGCTGGCACGACAGGTGTCCGACCTCGCCTGGGCCGGGCTCCGGGGCGTGCGCCCCGTCTGAACCGGCCGACAGAGTGCTTGCAAGAGGCAGCACTCGGGTAGAAAGGTCGAGCGGCGTCCCAGTCGAGGGGCGGCCGCACCGCAGGAGGCCCCTCGTGAACGCAACCATCGATCTCCGATCCGAGGCGCCGGCGGCGCTCGACATCGGCGTGCAGCGCCTGGTCGGGCTGGTGGAGGTCACCCTCGAGGGATCGCTCGCCGAGGGGACCGTCAGCCGGGCGCAGGTCGTGCTCGAGGAGCTCCTCGTCGACGGCACCAGCACCATCGACGTCGACTGCACCGAGCTCGTGGGTGTGGACGGCTTCGGCCTCGCCCTCCTCCTCGACGCCTCCTCGCAGCTGCGGGGCAAGGGCGGGGCCCTGGTCCTGCGCTACCCGCAGCCAGCCGTGCTCCAGCGGTTGCGCGACGTGCGCCTCGACCACCTCCTGCTCGAATCCTGAGGCACCGCCCGACGGGCGCTCGGCCCGCCCCCCGACCGACCGGAGCCGGAAGATGACCCCCGGTACGGCCCTGCTCGTGGCGGCCGCCGGCTTCGCCGCCGGCTCGATCAACGCCGTGGCCGGCGGTGGCTCGCTCGTGTCGTTCCCGGCGCTCGTCGCCGCCGGCCTCCCGCCCCTCGCCGCCAACGTCACGAACACGGTGTCCGTGTGGCCCGGCTACCTCGGGAGCGTCGCTGCCTACCGCGACGAGGTGCGGGCCCAGCGGCGCCGGGTCGTGGCGCTCGGGGCCACTGCCGCAGCAGGAGGCGCCGTGGGCTCGGTCGTCCTGCTGCAGGCTCCGGATGCGGTCTTCGAGGCCGTCGTCCCGGTGCTCGTCCTCGTGGGCTGCGCCCTCCTCGCGGTGCAGCCGAGGGTGGCCGCACGCCTCGCCGCCAGGATCGAAGCCGGCGGCCGGAGCCGCACCACGGACGTCCACCTCGCCACCTTCGCGGCGGCGGTCTACGGCGCGTACTTCGGCGGCGGGCTGGGCGTGATCCTGCTGGCGGTGCTCGGCATCTTCCTCACCGACCACCTCCAGCGCACCAACGCGCTGAAGTCTGCGCTCTCGCTGGTCATCAACACCGTGGCCCTGGTGGCGTTCGCCTTGTTCGCCCCTGTCGACTGGGGGTTCGTCGCCGTGGTCGCACCCGCCAGCCTCCTCGGCGGCTACCTGGGCGCGGGGTTCGCCCGCCGCCTGGGCGCCACCACGCTGCGGTGGACCGTGATCGGCTTCGGCGTCGTCGTCGCCGCCTGGCTCGCCGTGCGCTGACCCTGCGGCGGGCCGCCCCCGCCGGGGCCCGGCCCTAGCGTCGCGCCGTGCAGCTCCCGACGGCGCCACCAGACTGGTCGGCCCCCGTGGAGCTCGTCATCTTCGACTGCGACGGCGTGCTCGTCGACAGCGAGCGCCTGGCCGTGCGGGTCGAGGCGCAGCTCCTCGCCACCCTCGGCTGGCCGCTCGGCGAGGACGAGATCCTCGAGCGCTTCGTCGGCCGGAGCGACGCCCACATGCTCGCCGGCATCGAGCGCGCGCTCGGTCGGGAGGTGCCCGAGTGGCCCTCGCTGTACCGGGCGGCGCTGACGGACGCCTTCCGCGCGGAGCTGGTGCCGGTGGACGGGGTCGCCGACGCCCTCGACGCCCTCACGCTGCCGACGTGCGTGGCGTCGAGCGGCACCATCGACAAGGTCCGCCTGACCCTCGGCCTGACCGGCCTGCTGGACCGCTTCGACGGCCGGATCTTCAGCGCCACGGAGGTGGCGGCGGGCAAGCCCGCACCGGACCTGTTCCTCCACGCGGCGGCCCGGTTGGGGGTCCCCCCGGCGGCCTGCGTGGTGGTCGAGGACAGCGTCGCCGGCGTGGAGGCGGCACGGCGCGCCGGGATGCGCTGCCTCGGCTACGCAGGCGGGCTCACCCCCGCCGCCTGGTTGAGCGGTCCCGGGACGACCGTGTTCGACGACATGGCGGCGCTGGTCCCCCTGCTCACGCCGGGCGCGCCGGAGGGGCGCCGGTGACCACGCGAGCGGCGCCGGCGACGTCGGCCCCCGGCCGCTCGCGGTCAGCGGCCGACGCTGCTCCTGCGCAGCACGTGGATCCGCACGATCCCGATCCCACGGAGGCGGCGGGGCCGGAGGTTGCGCACGAGGAGCCCGGGCTCGTCGGCCAGGGAGGTGGCGAGCTCGTCGGAGATGACCACGGCGCCGGGGTTGGCCAGGTTCACCAGCCGGCTCGCGAGGTTGACGGTGGGGCCGAACAGGTCCGCCTCCTGCCGGAGGGTCTCACCCTGCGCCACGCCGACCCGGGCGGAGGGGATGACGGGGTCGGCGTCGCACGCCTCGGCGATCTCGAGGGCGACGTGGGCGGCGGCCAGGGGGTCGCCCACCGCGTACATCACCTCGTCGCCGATCATCTTGATCACCCGGCCGCCGTGGATGGCGATGATGTCGTAGACGACCGCCTCGAAGCGCTCCACCATCGCCGCCAGCTCTGGGTAGCTGAGCTGCTGGCTGGCCGCGGTGAACCCCACCAGGTCGGCGAAGCCGACGCAGTCCACATCCGAGCCGCCGGTGGCGGTCACCTCCAGGCGGCTGTGCAGCGCCGCCGCGAGGTGTCGTCGCCACGCGTAGACCACGAACGACTCGAGCGTCGGGCGGAGCGCCTCGACCGCGGTGGTGACCTCGGCGGAGTCCCCGAAGAGCCCCTGCCCGAACGAGGTGGCCTGGGCGTCGGCCACCCGCGCCAGGGACTGGCCGAGCACCCGCGTGACCTGCACCGCGACCTCCGGTGCCACGGCGCCGTCGTGCACGAGCGCAGCGGCGACCCGGAGCATGTCGGCGTCGGCGACCGTGAAGATCCGCTCGTCGTCGGTGGCATCCGGGAACCCGAGCGCGCGCCACAGCCGCCGCGACAGCTCGGGGGCGACCCCTGTCCGCTCGCTCACCTCCACCCGGGTGTAGAGCCGCTCGCCGAGGCCGACCGCCCGCTCGACCCGGAGCCACTCGGCCCGGTTCGCCGTCACTGCACGCCCACCCCGAGCCCGAGGTCGTCGGCGTCGTCCGGGCGGGTCGACTCCCGGACCGCCATGGCGTGGGCGGCGAGACCGGCTCCCCAACCGAGGAGGGGGAACACGAACCACGGGAAGCCGGCACCGGTCAGCGCCCAGGCGGCGAGCAGCAGCAGCTGGACGAACACGAACACGGCGGCGTGGATGCGCAGGGATGCCTGCGCTGCCCGGCGCCGCCGCTGCGAGCGCCGGCGCAGCTCGGCTCGTGCAACCTGCTCGAACGGGTCGTTCATGAGATCCTCCGTGTGGTGGTGGTCTGCGGGTGGTCGTGGGCAGCGAGCCGCTCGATCTCTGCGGCTGCGGCGGCGAGTGCGCCGTCGAGCGTCTGGAGGTCGAGTCGGGGGGCGACCGCCCGGACCCTGGCGACGAAGTGGTCGAGGCAGTCGTCGGCCTTGCCCTCCCCCAGCCGGACCCCCGTCCTGACCTCGATGGCGACGAGCTCGTGCTGTCGCCTGGCCAGTGCCTCGGCGCCTCGTGGCGTGAGCGCGTAGACCCGCCGCCCACCGACGTCGGAACCGACGATCAGGCCGGCCTCGGCGAGCGCTTCGATCCCGGGGTAGACGCTGCCTGGCGAGGCCTTGTACCCGGGCGCGAACAGCCGGTTCAGGGCACCCATGAGCTGGTACCCGTGCATCGGCTCGCGCTCCAGCAGGGCGAGCACGACGAGGTGGAGCTCGCCGTGTCGGAACATCGACCGCTTCCCCCTGCTGCTGGCCATCCCGGCTCCCCGCTCGTTTCGTAAGACTCTCGTACTATATCGAAAGGCTTACGGAGCACAACCCCTCAGACGGCGGGTCGGCCGACGAACCGGGCGAGGAGCGGTCCGGCCACGGCGGTGACCAGCACGAACGCAGCGGTCACCGCTCCGAGCCGGGGCCCGTCGACCAGCGTGGCGCCGAGGCTGGCGATCACGACGGAGAACTCGCCCCTGGCGACGAGAGCGCTCCCCGCACGCAGCCGGCCCGCCCGAGCCACCCCGGCACGGGCCGCGACGAACCACCCGCTCAGGAGCTTCCCGCCGGTCCCGAGCATTGCCAGCGCCAGCGCGGGCACGGCGACACCAGGGAGGTCGGCCGGGTCCACCTGGAAGGAGAAGAAGAGGAAGAACATCGCTGCGAACAGGTCCCGCAGGGGGCCGACGAGCGCGCTCGCCCGGTGCTGCACGGGGCCGGAGAGCGCGAGCCCCACGAGGAAGGCACCCACGGCGGCGGAGACCTCGAGCTGCTGCGCCAACCCGCCGACCAGCAACGTGAGCCCGAACACGGCGAGCAGCAGGGCCTCGTCGGTGGCCGGTGCCAGCAGCGCGCTCAGCCACTCACCGCCCCGGAGCGCGACGACGAGGATGACGGCGACCGCGACGAGGGCGATGCCCACCGTGACGAGCGTCGCGCCGAGGCCCCGCCCGGTGGCGAGCGCCGCCGCCACCGGGAGGAACACGGCCATCGCCAGGTCCTCGATCACGAGGAGGTTGAGGACCGGGGGTGTCTCCCGGTTGCCCAGCCGGTCGAGGTCGGTGAGGACCTTGGCCACGATGCCGGAGGACGAGACCCAGGAGACACCACCGAGCAGCACGGCGGTGGTCACGTCCCAGCCGAGGAGCAGGCCGATGAGGAGCCCGGGCACGAAGTTGGCGACGGCGTCGACCGCCCCCGGTGCCACACCGGTGCGCAGCCCCTGGCGCAGCTCGGAGGAGGTGTACTCGAGGCCGAGCGCGAACAGGAGGAGGAGCACGCCGATCTCGGCGACGACCCCGATGAAGTCGGCGCTCAGGTCGAGCGGGACCACGCCGCCATCCCCCACGGCCAGCCCGACGAGCAGGTAGAGCGGGACGGCGGTGACGCCGATGCCCGACGCCACCCTGGCCAGGACGGCCAGGACGAGGACGACGGCGCCGACCTCGATGAAGACGACTGCGACCTCGCCGCTCGCGGCGGCGAGCGTCATGCGCCGAGGAGCACCCGAAGCTGTTGGAGCCCCTGCGGGGTGCCGACCGCCACGACGACGTCGCCGCCGTCGAGGCGCTGCTCGGGACCAGGCGCCGGGAGGGTCCCGCCGGACCCCATGAGCGCCACGATCGTCGCCCCGGTCCGGGAACGGAGCTGACCCTCGGCGATCGTCGCCCCGACGAGCGGCCCGTCGGCCGGCAGCGTGATCCAGTCGATGGCGAGGCCCTCGATCTGGTGGCGGACTGCGGCCACGGCCTCGCTGACCTGGCCCGCCCCGAGCAGCTCGGCCAAGGAGCGGGTGTCGTCCGCGCTGAGGTGGAGGAAGGTCCGGCACGCATCCGGGTCACGCCGGTCGAACACCGCGACCTCCCGCCGGCCGCTGCGATGGGTGAGGACGGCGACCCGCTCACCGCCTGCGGTCACGAACTCGTGGCGCACGCCGACGCCCGGCAGCTGGGTCTCCTCGATCTCGGCCATGCCACAAGTGTGCCGAGCCGGGGGCCGGGCCGGCGGGAGCAGCCTCAGTCCGTCATCGCGCCGTTGACGAGTGCCTTCAGCTGGCCCCGGAAGTTGAACGTGCCCGAGGGGATCAGCTGGGTCATGAACACGACCACGAGGTCGTCGACCGGCGCCACCCAGAACGTGGTGGAGGCGGCGCCGCCCCACATGAACTCCCCGGGCGTGCCGCTCACCCCGGTCTCGGCCGGGCCGCGGCTCACGGCCATCGTCAGCCCGAAGCCCATGCCCTCGAAGCCGGTCTCGCCGTAGGCGCCGGGTCGGGCCACGTCGGACAGCTGCCCGTCGCCCGGGAGGTGGTTCATGGTCATGAGCTCGACCGTGCGGGGGGCGAGGATCCGCACGCCGTCGAGCACCCCGCCGCCGAGCAGCATCTGGCAGAACCGGAAGTAGTCGGCCGTCGTGCCGACGAGCCCGCCGCCACCGGAGAGGAACGAGCGGGGCTTGCGGTACGGGCTCTCGTCGGGATGGTCGATCACGACGAGCTGCTTCTTCGAGCTGCGGCCGTAGCCGACGGCGAAGCGCTCCACGTCGTCGTCACCCACCACGAAGCCGGTGTCGACCATGCCCAGGGGGTCGAAGACCTCATGTTGCAGGTACTCGTCGAAGGGCACGCCCGAGATGATCTCGACGAGGCGGGCGCACACGTCGGTGCCGAACGAGTAGAGCCAGTGGGTGCCGGGGTGGAAGCGCAGCGGCGCGCCGGCCAGCTCGTCCACCAGCGCCTCGAGGCTCTCGTAGCGGTCGGTGGTGAAGCCCCGGTTGCCGGAGCCGGGCTCGGGCAGGGCCAGGTCGGCGTTGGCCGGTCCGTAGCCGAGCCCGGAGGTGTGCATCAAGACGTCGCGCACCGTCGGCGGGCGGACCGGATCGACCAGCCGGGTCGAGCCGTCGGCGTCCCGCTCGCGGACCTTGATGCCCCGCCATGACGGGACGAAGCGGTGCACCGGGTCGTTGAGCTGGAAGTACCCCCTCTCGTAGAGGGTCATCAGGGCGACACCCGTGATGGGCTTGGTCATGGAGTACAGGCGCCAGATGGTGTCGTCCCGGACCGGCCGGCCCTGCCCGAGGTCCATCGACCCGAGGGACGACAGGTGGGCGACCTTGCCCCGGCGGGCGACGAGCGTCTGGCAGCCCGCGATCTTCCCTGGCTCCACGTAGCTCCGCTGCAGGTGCTCGTCGATGCGGGCCAGGCGGGCGGCGTCGAACCCTGCGGCTCCGGCGTCGATCTCCATGCTGTCCCCCCCCGGGTCGCGACTGCGGTGCCGGCACCATAGGGCGGGCGCGCCTGGCCCCGCCCCGGGCCCTCAGTCGTCAGCCGTGGTCCACGAGTACCACGGGCCGCCCCTCGGCTCGAAGCGCAGCGGGCCGGCGCTGTCGACGAACAGATCGGGGCGGGGGCCCTCGGGGACGTGGGCGAAGCCGGACGCGCCCAAGGCGCCGATCTCCCCCTCGAAGAAGAGCAGCGCGCCGTCGACGTCGTCGACCCGGTCGATCCGGTAGAGCCCCAACCGCCCCGGGCGCTCGGGCACCTGCTCCACACCTCGGAGGTGCTGCTCGACCACCGCGTCGAACGCGGGACGGCTGATCGTCCACCGGGCCTGGAGCGGGACGCCCGTCACGACGAGGACGAGGACGACGAGTCCCACCGCAGGAGCGGGCAGCCAGGCCAGCGCCGACCCGGCCGAGCGGCCGCGGGTCAGCGCGAGCAGGAACGTGAGGAGCCGGACGGCCCACACGAGCGCGAGGAGGCAGCTCAGGAGGACCACCGTGATCCAGGGCAGGAGGTCGACGCCCGGCTCACTGTGCACCCAGAGCAGCGAGAGGGCGAGCAACCCGACGGCGACGTGGAACAGCGCACCTGGAGCGCGGCGCCAGAAGAACCACTCGTTCGGTGGCGACTCCTCGAGCTCGGCCTCGGTCAGCACGTCGCGGGCGGGGTGCTGGCCGTGCTCCGCATGAGGAGGAACCCGCAGGGGACCTCCGACCTGCGCTCCAGGGCCCCGCCGACCTTGTCGGCCACCACCACCGAGCCGATGCCGTCCCCGCCCACGATCGGCGCGACGACCCGCCCCCCGTCGACGAGCTGCGCGGTCCACGCCACCTCGAGGGCGGGCGCCCCGACGGTCACGATGATCCGGTCGTAGGGAGCACCTGGCTGGTGGCCGGCGCCTCCGTCCCCGCAGACCACCTCGACGGGACCGGCCCCCGTGGCCGCCAGGACCCGGGCGGCGCCCTCAGCGAGGTCCTCCTCGAGCTCCACGGTCACGACCGAGCCGTCGGGACCCACCAGCGCCGACAGCAGCGCTGCGTTGTAGCCGGTGCCGGTGCCGACCTCCAGCACTCGCTGCCCGCGGCGGACGTCGAGCAGCTCCAACATGGCGGCGACCATGGTCGGCTGCGACGCAGAGCTGAGCGGCTGCCCCTGCGCCGACCGCTTGAAGACGACGGCCATGTCGGCGTAGGCGGTTGCGACGTCCTCCCCGGGCAGGAAGCAGTGGCGCGCCACGTGGCGCATCGCCTGCTCCACGGCACCGGAGGTGACCACTCCCGCCTCCACGAGCGCGTCGACCATCCGCTGTCGGAGCGCAGCAGGGTCGTCCACACCCCGGACGCTACGCCGACGAAGGTGCCCGCTCCGAGCTCCCGTCAGCCGGAGCACGCAGTCGTCGCGCAGTCGACCGAGGAGATGCGCACCTTCACCGCGTTGTAGTCGTTGCTGTACACCCGGAACCGGTGCTCGCCGGCGGCCTCCGCCTCGACGGTGACCTCGGCACCGAGCCCGTACAGGCCCTCGTCGTTGTCGTCGACCACCTCGATGCCGGCGCCCTCGGGGTCCGCGAGCGTGAGGTGGTCGACGGCCTGACCTGGCCGGAAGACCATGACCCCGGGGTCGCCCTGGCTGGCGTGGACGTGGACCCTCACCTCCTGGCCGGCGTCGAGGTCCATCACCACGTCGTGGGCGGTGTCGAACCCGCCCACCACCCGGTCGAGCTCGTCACCGACCTCGAGGGCGTCGCTGCCGATCGGGCGCGACGCAGGCGAGAGCGGCAGGTCGGAGGTCCAGGGGACGTCGAGGGGCGCATCGGTCAGCGGGGCGGCGACGATCACGATCGCCGACTGGCCGGCGTCGACGGGGACCTCGAAGGTGCCGGGCGCCGTCTCCCGAGCGGCGACCCCGGGTTCGCCGCCCATCTCCGCCAGACCCGACAGGTCCGAGGCACCGTCACCGGCGCCACCCGAAGCCTCTGCGAGCTGGCGCTCGACGTCGGCGACCACCTCGACGGCGTTGGCGCTCAGGGCGAGGGGCTCGGCTTCGACGAAGGTCTCGACGACGACGACGGGCCTGCTCGTGGTGTCGACGGCGAGGTTCCAGGAGCGGTCCTCGTCGGCCGCCGGGAGGAACAGGACCTGCCCGTCGCTCGCATCGGTGATCCGCAACGACCCGGAGGTCGCGCCCTCGCCTTGACGGGTGGCCGCCGGCACCGACAGGTAGTCGTCTCCCTGGCCGTCGACGATCCGCTCGACGGACGCCCGCACGTCACGTCCGGTCAAGGCCAGGGCGAACTCCTCGGCGAAGGAGAGGCCGGCGATCCCGATCAGCCCGCCGGCCCCGTCGAAGAGCGGCCCACCGGACTGCCCGCCCCCGATCGCGGCGTCGGTCTGGATGAACTGCTGGTCGAAGCCCTCTGCCGACCGGACCCGCGACACGATGCCCGCTGCGATCGTCGCCTCGATCCCGTCTGACCCGGTGTCACCCGGGAAGCCGACGAGGAAGACGTCGTCGCCCCGCTCGACGTCGGTCCCGTCCAGGAGCGAGAGGGGGTCGGGGAGGTCACCGCCCGTGAGCGGACCGAGGAGCGCGATGTCGGCTGCAGCATCGACGCCGACCACCGCGACCCCCTCGAGCGTGGCACCTCCGACGGTGACGTCGGCAGCGTCGAACGGGTCGATCACGTGCTCGTTCGTGAGCAGGTAGCGAGCCCCGCCCGCCTCGATCACGACACCCGTCCCGGCGGCCGCTTCGGTCTCCACGAACGCGACCGCCCCCTCGGTGCACCGGAGCACGGCCTTCGCCGGCCGCTCACCCTGGCTCGCGACGCACCCCGAGGGCGCAGCACCGGCCCCGGACGGGGCGCCCACGTCGGCCGCTCCGCCTCCGCAGCCGACGAGCAGGACCGCCACCGCACAGCTGGTCGCGCCGAGCATCCGGCCGCCCCGCCAAGACCGCACCATCACGAGCTCCCTCCGGACCGGAGGCGCCGGTCGTCGCCGAGCCAGCATCGGTGGGCTCGGCGTCGACCTTGAGACCAGATCCGGTCGAACCGTCCTGGTCGTGGCCACGCCGTCGTGACACCGTCAGCGTCACGGCGTGCGTGGGGCTGCCGACCGCCCCCACCCCGTGGGTGTGGCCCCGCAACCGGTGAGATCTGCGGTCTCGCGTCGTCGTACCGACATGACGATGGACATGCACCCCGGTGCTGACCGCCTCGCTGCGCTCGTGCGGGGCGTGCCGGACGATGCGTTGGGCCGTGGCACCCCGTGCAGCGAGTACACCGTCGGCGACCTGCTCGACCACGTCAGCGGGTTCGCAGTCGGCATCGCCGCCGCCGGGCGCAAGGACGTCGACGGGATGAAGGCGCCGTCACCGGGCCGCGCCACCGACCTGGGTGAGGGGTGGCGGACGCGCATCCCCGCGGAGCTGCTGGCGCTCGCATCGACCTGGGACGACCCGGCTGCGTACGAGGGCACCACCGGAGGACCCCTCGACATGCCTGCCGAGATCGCAGCGGTCGTCGGCATCGAGGAGCTGTGCATCCACGGCTGGGACCTGGCCCGAGCCCTGGGGGAGCCCTTCGCGGTGACGACGGCCGAGCTGGACGTCCTCGAAAGGT
The DNA here is from genome assembly GCA_902805555.1 of uncultured Acidimicrobiales bacterium. Classification (GTDB taxonomy): domain Bacteria; phylum Actinomycetota; class Acidimicrobiia; order Acidimicrobiales; family CADCSY01; genus CADCSY01. The sequence continues at coordinate 34,099 of CADCSY010000007.1, forward strand.
TCTTCTCGCTGTTCGGCCCCGACGAGCGTGGCTCGGCCTACGACCCGCCCGTCAAGTCGTCGACGACCGACCTCCTCGCGCGTGCCATCGCCCTCAGCGGCCGCGACCCCGGGTGGCGACCCTGACCCGCTCGCTGCCGCCTCGCCGGGGAGCGTGATCGGCACGTCGACCTCACAGGCACCTCGCAGCTCGACGGGAGGCGGCTCACAGGTGGCAGCGGTCGACCCGGGCGGGCGGCCGGCGCGCACCTGCGTCGGCCGCCACGCCTCGGCCGGTCCCGAGGACTGCGACGCTGCGACGGACGCAGGTCAGCGACCGGTCTCGACCCCTCGCGTCCCGG
>CADCSY010000008.1 GCA_902805555.1 uncultured Acidimicrobiales bacterium
CCTGACCGACTACCTCCCCGTCCAGCGCAAGCCGGAGGCCGGCAAGGACCCCGAGGAGGCGCCGGTCGTCACCCAGTACGAGATGCACGGGGTCGAGGACCTCGGCCTGCTGAAGATGGACTTCCTCGGCCTGCGCAACCTCGACGTGATCAGCGACACGGTGGCGCTGATCGAGCGGGTGCACGGCACGAAGCTCGACATCGACGCCATCCCGCTCGACGACGAGGCGACGCTCTCGCTGCTGCGCCGGGGCGACTCGATGGGGGTGTTCCAGCTGGAGGGCGGCCCCATGCGGGCCCTCGTGCGCAGCCTCGCCCCCACCAGCTTCGACGACGTCGCCGCCCTCGTGGCCCTCTACCGGCCCGGTCCGATGGCAGCCAACATGCACAACGACTACGCCGATCGGAAGAACGACCGCAAGCCCACCACCTACCTGCACCCCGACGCCGAGGAGGTGCTGGGCGACACCTACGGGCTGCCCATCTACCAGGAGCAGGTGATGCGCCTCGCCCAGCGCTTCGCCGGCTACTCCCTGGCCGAGGCCGACAACCTCCGCAAGGCGTGCGCCAAGAAGCAGCGGGCCCTCATCGCCGAGCACCGGGCGACGTTCGTCGCCGGGTGCGAGGCGACCGGGTACGGCCGGGAGCTCGGCGACGCCTGGTTCGACATCATCGAGCCGTTCGCCGACTACGCCTTCCCCAAGAGCCACTCCTACGGCTACGGGCTCGTGTCGTTCCAGACCGCCTACCTCAAGGCGAACCACCCGGTCGAGTACCTGGCGTGCCTGCTCGGCTCGGTCAAGGACGACCAGGACCGCTCGGCCATCTACCTGGCCGAGTGCCGGCGCATGGGGATCGAGGTGCTCGTCCCCGACGTCAACCTCTCCGAGCTCAACTTCACCGCCCGCTACGTCCCGTCCGAGGCCGGAGCCCCCCGGGGGACGATCCCCTTCGGGCTGGCGGCCGTGCGCAACGTGGGGGAGGGGCTGGTGCGGCTCATCCTGGCCGAGCGCGAGCACGGGCCGTTCCTCGACTTCCACGACTTCTGCGACCGGGTCGACCCCCAGGTGCTCAACAAGCGGGCGCTCGAGTCGCTCATCAAGGCGGGCGCCTTCGACAGCCTCGGCCACGAGCGCCGGGGGCTGCTCACGGTGTTCGAGCAGGTCGTCGACCAGGCCCTCACCCGTCGCCGGGAGCGCGACGCCGGGGTGATGAGCCTCTTCGGGGCGGTGGCCGACGACGGGGGCTCGTCGTTCGACGAGCGCATCGCCATCCCCACCCTCACGTTCGACAAGATGCAGCGCCTCGCCTACGAGAAGGAGATGCTCGGCCTCTACGTGAGCGACCACCCGCTCATGGGCGCCGAGCACCTCCTCGCCCGCCACGCCGACTGCACGATCGTCGAGCTGCGCGACACGGGCGCCGTGTCGACCCCAGGTGGCGGCGACGGGTGGAGCGGGCCGTCGATGCGCACGGTCGGTGGGGTCGTGACCGGCCTCCAGCGCAAGCACACGAAGAAGGGCGACCTCATGGCGATCTTCGTGCTCGAGGACCTGGGCGCCGCCATCGAGGTGATGGTGTTCCCGAAGACGATGGTCGACCACGGCCACAAGCTCGTCGACGACGCGGTGGTCTGCGTCAAGGGCCGCCTCGACACCAGGGACGACACCCCGAAGCTGATCGCGATGGAGATCACGCCCATCGAGCTGACCCACGACGGGGGCATCCCGCTGCGCATCAAGGTCCCGCCGAGCATGCTCGACGCCGGCGTCGTCGACCGGTTGAAGGCCCTGCTCGGGGAGCATCCAGGGGACTCACCGGTGTTCCTCCACGTGGGCTCGACCGTCCTGCGACTGCCTGCAGCGTGCAACGTGGACAGCGGGCGAGGCCTCCTCGGCGAGCTGAAGGTGCTGCTCGGCGCCGGTGCGATCGTGGCCTCGCAGGCGGCCTGACGCCGGCGCCGGCGTCGTCACGAGTTGCGCCCGGGGTGCCCCAGCCTGTGGACTGGTGGGCGAGACGTCACCGCGGAACGGGGGATGGGAACCGGTATGGCCATCGAGACGGAGACCAAGGACTGCACGTCGCTCAGCGATGCCGAGCTGGCCGAGATGGGCGACATCTGCGCGGACGGGCCCGCCAAGTACGACATCGGGTTGCTGTCCAAGCAGCGTGAGGAGTGGGTCCTGGTCACCCTCGCCCGCAACGGGAACGCCCTGCAGGGCTTCTCGTTCTGCACGCTCGAGCGCATCGGGGGGACCCCGAGCGTGCTCATCGGTATGGCGTCGGTGAAGCGGACGAGCAAGCGGAACGAGGCGCTGCGCGCCATCCTCGGCGCCCAGTTCCGCCGGGCGGTCCTCGCCTTCCCCGACGAGGACGTCATCATCGGCACCCGCTTCATCGAGCCCGCCGGCTTCGAGGCCTTCCGGTCCGTGCTCAAGCTCGACGACATCGTCCCTCGGCCCGACCACAAGGCGACGGGCGAGGAGCGGGCCTGGGGCCGCCGCCTCGCCAAGCGCTTCGGGATCGACGGCTCCTACGAGGACCGGGCGTTCACCGCCACCGGCACCGGCGTCCCCCCGTGCGTCCTCGACCACGAGAGCCTCAAGCCCGACACCGTCGACCCCGAGGTGGTGGCCCTGTTCGCCGCCATCGACGTGGCGAGGGGAGACAGCCTCGTCGCCTTCGGCTGGGCCATGGCCGAGGACCTCGCAGCCCTGGCGTAGCCCCGACCGCCCCGCCGGACGTCTCTCACGAGGCGGCCTGGCGGGCAGCCACCCGGTCTGCGTCTCGTCGCTCGAGGATGAAGGCTCCCATCGATCCAGCGAGCGTCGCGAAGACCACGACGGAGTAGCAGAGCAGCGCGAGCTCGACCACCCGTCCGACCGCGCCTGACGCGAACAGGGGCTCGCCGACGATCGTCGCCAGCGCGGCTGCGTAGAGCGCCTCGCCGTAGGTGTCGTAGCCGCCGGCCTCGAACAGGATCTGGCTCGCAGCGAGGACGACGATGGCCGTCACCGTCCCGATCGCGAGCACGCGGCTCGACAGCCGCCGTCCGGCGGACCGCCCGGTGCGCACGGCGGAGCTGACCACCCGTCCGAGCCGGGCGGCTCGGGCGGCACGCAGCGCACGGAGGAAGCGGAGGGCCGGCACCGCGAGGAAGACGACCTGCCACCAGTTGTGGCGGAGGAACTGCGCCGTCGACGGTGCGATCACCAGTCGGAGCAGGAACTCGGCGACGAAGAGGACCCACAGCGACCAGCCGAGCCAGGTGAACACCGTGCCCACGGCGCCCTCGGGATCCGTGATCGTCTCTGCGGCCACGAGCAGCAGGAAGATCACGCCGGCGCCGGTCATCGGCATGTCCAGGTGACCGGCGATGACCTCCGCCAGCCGCTCGCGCTCGGTTGCGCGACGCTGCAGGGGCGGCGTGCGGTGTCGACCGCCGGAGGGCCTCTCGCTGTCGGGCGTGCCACTGTCGTCGCTCACCATGGCCTCGTGCGCTCCTCCGCCGGTCAGGTCGGTGCAGGTCCAGGCTCACCGAAGCGGCGCTCGTGGGCGGCGCGCACGACGTCCCGGTCGGCGGCGAGGAGGTCGGCGTGCTCGGCACCGGCGAGCACGAGGTCGGCCTGGCACCTGAGGTGCGCTGCCAGCTCTGGTCGGCCGACGTCGAGCACCGCGCCGCGGAGGAGGTGCAACGCCTCGAGGAGGTAGGTGCAGACCGTGGGCAGGGACGCCGCCGTGCGCCGGATCTCGTCGAACGCCAGCTCGATGAGCGTCTCGTGGGTGTGCTCCTCGGGCCTGAGCAGGCGGCGGCCCCGCTCGTCCACCTCGACACTCGGTGGCAGGTCCCGCACCAGGACCTCCCGGAGCACCGCGGCCAGGTGGAAGATCGCCTCCTGCGCCGTCGTGGGGTCGTTCACCCCTGGTGAGAGGGCGGTCAGGGCGACGTCGGCCAGCTGCCGGATCCCGTAGCTCGGGTCCTGCTGCATGGTCCGCACGGCACCGGTCTGGGTGGCGCCCTCGGCGTGGTCGTCGGCCGCCTCGAGGTCGTCTGGCACCGGCCACACCGTGCACAGCGGCGTCCCCTCGACGGCGTAGCGGCCGACGGTGGTGTCCAACCGCACGGTTCCGCCGTCGGGGACGAGGTCGAGCAGGCCCTCGGTGCTGAGCTGCTGCAACCAGCCGCTGGTCGCGAACAGGATGCGGTGGCCCGGCCCGGCCGGCAGCCGGTCCTCACCTGCGAGGTCCGGCCTCGCCCCCCGTTCGGGCCAGGTGCGACGGATCTGGTCGACCGTGCCGTCGGTGACGCGGGCGAGGATCTGGCTGACCTCGAGCGAGTGCGCGTTGTGGTCGATGAAGGCGACGATCGCCAGGATGGCGGCGACACCGAGGACCACCGCCACGCCGACGGACAGGTTGGGGATGACGGGCTCGCCACCTTCCTCCAACGGGCCCCGGACGGCCCTGAGCACCATCAGGCAGTAGGTGAAGGTGCCGACCGCCAGCCCCATCACGCGGCGGTTGAACGGGTCCCGGAACAGGCTGTGCACCACTCGGGGGGAGAACTGGCTCGAGGCCTGCTGGATGACGAGGAGCGACACGGAGAAGGCGATGCCGGCAACGGTCACCGTGGCTCCGGCGACGACGCTGAGCAGCTCCCTCGCGCTGTCCACCGTCGACGTGAGCACGAACGGGAGATCGGTCGCGCCGTCGAACAGGGAGTCGACCTCCGTCATCACCAGGCCCAGGGCGGCGAACAGGGCGACGAACAGCATGGGGACGAAGAACAGGCTGCTCCGGAGGCGCTCCAGCAGTGCGCCCTGGCGGATCCCCACCTCCACGTCCTACCTGGGAGGCGGTTGCCCAGCAAGGACCCCCTGCCACGAGCGGGCCCCGCTCGGGGGGGTGTAGGCCGTCGCCATGGTCACCGACAGCCTCGACACGCTCGGACGCACCGCCCTCACGGGGGTGCTGGCGTACGTCGGCCTCGTCCTCGTCCTGCGCGCCTCCGGGAAGCGGACGCTCGCATCGCTGAACGCCTTCGACCTCGTGGTGACGGTCGCACTGGGGTCCACCCTCGCCACGATCCTGCTGGCGCGCGACGTGTCGGTCGCACAGGGGCTCGTCGCCGTCGTCACGCTCGTCGGCCTGCAGTACGTCGTCGCCTGGTCCTCGGTCCGCATCCGCCTCCTGCGCCAGGGCGTGCGCTCGACGCCGGTGGCGCTCGTCGTGCACGGGCGCTACCGCAGCGACGCCATGGCCGCCGAGCGGGTGACGAAGAGCGACGTGGACCAGGCGGTGCGACGGGAGGGAAGGGGGTCGGTCGCCTCCCTCGCCGCGGTCGTGCTCGAGACCGACGGGTCGTTCAGCGTGATCGCCGGGGCCGACGACCTGTCCGCCCTCGACGAGGTCGGCGGCTGGTCCGGCAGCGGACGATGAGCGCCGGGTCGCCCGCCCTCCCCCCGAGCGCGGTCCGCGACCCGCCGTCCGCCGCTGCGCTCGACACGGCCTGCGTGCCAGGGTTCCCGGCATGGAGCTCTCGGAGGTGCTGCGTCGGCGGCGGATGGTGCGGGCGTTCGAGCCCGTGCCTGTGGCGCCCGACGCGCTCGACCGGGTGCTCGCCGCCGCCACCCGGGCCCCGTCGGCCGGCTTCACCCAGGGGCTCGACCTGCTCGTCCTCGCCGACCCGGCGTCGACCTCCCGGTACTGGGACCTGACCTTTCCCGAGGCCGGGGCTCGGGCCGGCTTCCGCTGGCAGGGGCTGTTCCTGGCGCCGGTCCTCGTCGTCCCCGTCGTCGACCCGGCTGCCTACGCCAGCCGCTACGGCGAACTCGACAAGGGGCGCACCGGGCTCGGCGACGTGGCCGCCTGGCCCGTCCCCTACTGGTGGATCGACGGAGGGGCGGCCGTGGAGAACCTCCTGCTCGGCGCGGTGGACGAGGGTCTCGGCGCCCTCTTCTTCGGCCTGTTCTCCCACGAGCGGGCGGTGCTCGACGCCTTCGGCGTCCCCGAGGGTCGACGGGCGCTCGGCACGATCGCCCTCGGCCACCCCGCCGCCGACGAACCGGGTCGGTCGGCCACCCGTCCCCGCCGCCCCCTTGCCGAGGTGGTCCACCGCGACCACTGGTGAGCTCCTGTCTCGGCTGGTCGCCGGCTTCCGGTCGGGTGTGGCTCGGGCTCCGGCGGCTCTGACGATGGTGCCGACAGGAGCCTCGGCGTCGTCGACGTGCACGGGCCCTGCCCCACGCTTGCCCCCGCACGGCGGCGACCCGGACGCCGGATCTGGCCGAGGTCAGGGGAGCTGGCCGGCGAGCTCCTCCTCGGTGCTGACGGGCTGCCTGCAGGCGTAGCCCTCGCACACGTAGGCCAGGCCGTCACCCCGCCCCTCCCAGAGCGGGGAGTCGGTCCGCTCGCCCCAGGCCAGGACGGCGCCCGGGAGCCAGCGGCGGTGCACGACGCCGACGAGGTCCGGCCGGTCTCCGGTGACGACGACCTCGAGGGGCGGTCGGGCCAGGACGTCGGCTGCGGCCAGCAGGTTGGCGAAGGCGGTCGGGTGCTCCAGGGCCACGCCTCCGAGGCGCTCCACGATGCGGCGGGCGATCGCCCCGAAGCGGTCCTCGCCGGTCAGCGCGGCCAGACGGGCGAGGGCGAGGGCCGCGTTGGAGTTCGCCGACGGGGTGGCGTTGTCGAGCAGGTCCTGCTGGCGGGCCACGAGCACCTCCGCGTCGTGACCTGTGGTGAGCATCCCGCTCTCGTCCTCCTCCCAGAACAGCTCGAGCAGCGAGTCGGCGGTGGCGGTGGCCGCTGCGGTCCAGCGTGCCTCACCGGTCAGCTCGCCCAGGCGGGTGAACGCGTCGACGAGCGCCGCGTGGTCGGCGGCGTAGGCGAGGTGGCGGGCCCCGGCCTCGTGCTGCCAGGCCCGGAGCCACCGACCGTCCTCCCGCCTGAGGTTGGCGAGGAGGAACTCGCCGCAGGCCACCGCCGCCTCCCGCCACGAGCGCTCTCCGGTGGCGGCCGCCGCCTCGGCCAGTGTGGAGAGGAACAGGCCGTTCCACTCCGCCAGGACCTTGTCGTCGAGCCCCGGCCGCACCCGCCGCTCCCTGGCCCCGAACATCGCGGCCCGGGCCGCCTCGATGGCGGGTGGCCGGGCGAGGTCGCCCCGCACCGGTCGGTGCAGGATGTTGGCGCCCTCGAAGTTGCCCGCCGCCGTCACCCCGTACCAGCCGATGGCGCCCTCGCCCGCCTCGACGTCGTCGCCGCACGCAGCCCGGATCTCGTCGGGCTTCCAGACGTAGAAGCGACCCTCCTCGCCCTCCGAGTCGGCGTCCTCTGCCGAGAGGAACCCACCGTCCCGGTGACGGAGGTCGCGCAGGACGTACCCCACGGTCTCGTCGAGCACCTGGCGGTAGCGGGCCTCGCCGGTGACCTGCCAGGCGTGCAGGTAGGCGCGCGCCAGCAGGGCCTGGTCGTAGAGCATCTTCTCGAAGTGCGGGACCATCCAGAAGGCGTCGACCGAGTAGCGGGCGAAGCCGCCGCCGAGGTGGTCGTAGATCCCGCCCGAGGCCATCGCGTCGAGGCTCGTCGTCACCATGCCGAGCGCATCGGCCTCGGCGTCGTCACCGTCGGCGCCCCGCACGTGGAGGCGCAGCAGCAGGTCGAGCGTCATCGCCTGGGGGAACTTCGGCGCCCGGCCGAACCCACCCCACTCGCCGTCGAAGTCGGCGGCCACGGCGCCGGGGACCCCGGCCAGGTCGTCCGCTCCCGGTCCCTCACCGCCGTCGCCGCCCAGCGTGCGCTGCTGCAGCCTGGCCGTCAGCTGGCCGGCCTGCTCGAGGATGTCGTGGCGCCGCTCCCGCCACGCCTCGGCCACCGCGTTGCACAGGTCGACGAAGGACGGCAGGCCGTGGCGGGACTCCTTCGGGAAGTACGTCCCCCCGAAGAAGGGGCGGCCGTCGGGGGCGAGGAACACCGTCATCGGCCAGCCGCCGTGGCCGGTCATCGCCTGCACGGCCTCCATGTAGACCGCGTCGACGTCCGGGCGCTCCTCCCGGTCGACCTTGACGTTGACGAACAGGTCGTTCACCACGGCCGCCGTGGCTGCGTCCTCGAAGCTCTCGTGGGCCATCACGTGGCACCAGTGGCAGGCGGAGTAGCCCACGCTCAACAGGATCGGCTTGTCCATGGCGCGGGCCGCGGCGAAGGCCTCCTCGCCCCACGGGTACCAGTCGACGGGGTTGTCGGCGTGCTGGCGCAGGTAGGGGCTGGCCTCCTGCCCGAGGCGGTTCGAGCCGGACATGCGGCCACCGTATCGACGGCCGGGGAGCACCCACCCCGCCGCGCCAAGCGCTCCGGCCGTCCTCACCGGTCGGGATGGTGCGGTGGCCGGTGGGGGTACGGGTGGGCCATGGCGATGATGGACACGGTCAAGCGGCTCATGGCCGGTCGGAGCGCGGTGGTCGAGCGCAGCATCGACAAGGCGGTCGACTACCTCGGCCGGTCGAGCGAGTCGCTCAAGCGCCAGGCCGAGACGGCGAAGGCCAAGGCACGCGAGCTCGATCCCGAGCACCCCGACGGCTCCCCGACGGGAGGCCCCGCTGCGAGCGCTCCGCCGACGAGCTCGCCTCCGGCGCCGGGTGTGCCCCCGTCGGTCCCGCTGGCGACCCCGGCTCCGCCGCCGCCTCCCCCGCCGCCGGCGGCCCCCCCGAGCGGGGCGCCCGGTGGCGGCTCGGTCCTGCGGGGCGACCTGGCCGAGCCACCCGAGGTGCCCCCGGCGGGCTGAGGGCCTCCGGCCGCCCCGACCTCGGCTCGGTGCTGCGGTCGGGGCGCTCGGGCTACGGTCCGGCCGATGGAGCTCAGGCTGGACGGCAGGGTCGCACTCGTGACGGGGGCGTCGAGGGGCATCGGTCGGGCCATCGCCGCCGGGTACGCAGCCGCCGGCGCCCGGGTCCTCATCTCCTCCCGCAAGGAGGATGCGCTCCGGGAGGCGGCGGCGACCATGGAGGGCGAGGTCGAGGTCTTCGCCGCCAACGCCGGGGAGCCCGACCAGGCCGCCGCCTGCGTGGAGGCCTGCGTCGAGCGGCTCGGGGGCCTCGACATCCTCGTCAACAACGCGGCGACCAACCCGTACATGGGCCCGCTCATGGGCATCGACGTGCCCCGGGCCGACAAGACCGTCAAGGTCAACCAGCTCGGCGTGCTCGTGTGGACCCAGCTCGCGCACCGTGCGGCGCTGGCAGAGCGTGGCGGGTCGGTGATCAACATCGCGTCCATCGGCGGGCTCGGCGTCGAGACGAGCATCGCCTACTACAACGTCACCAAGGCGGCCGTGATCCACCTCACGAAGCAGATGGCGGCGGAGCTCTCACCGAAGACGAGGGTGAACGCCATCGCCCCGGGGCTGGTCAAGACGGACATGGCGAAGGCGCTGTGGGAGCCGAACGAGGACGTGCTCGGGAAGCGCACGCCCCTCGGCAGGCTCGGCGAGCCGGAGGACATCGCCAACGCCGCCCTCTTCCTGGCGTCGGACGCGGCGTCGTGGATCACCGGCCAGACGCTCGTGGTCGACGGCGGCGCCACCGTCCGCCCCGGAGGCTGAGCGCCGGGGAGCCCGGGCGGGGCGGGGCTACGATCTCCGTCCCTGCACGACGGAGGAGGGCGGGTGGCAGACCGGCGGACGGAGCGCTCGCGCTTCCTGGCCGCCCCGCCGTCTCGCCCCGGCGAGCCGGGGCGAGGTGACCCCTCGCTGTTCCTGACGCCCCGTGAGGCGCCTCGGGAGGCACCGCGCGACCGGCGGGAGGGTGGCGCCGACCCGCCGGCGGCCGCACTGCCCGGTGGCCGGGCCCGCCCAGCCGGCGGACGGCGTCGGGTGGTGGCTGCGGGGGTCGCCGCTGCGCTGCTCGTGGCGGGGGTGGTGGCCGACAGGTCGAGCAGGGAGGACCCGGCCGCCCCGGAGGGCGCGCCCGGCACCTCGCCGGTCGGGCCGGGACCGATGGCGGCGACGGGCCCGCACGGCCCGGTCGCCGACGACCCGACCCCGGCGGTCCTGGAGACCTCCGCCACGCTCGGGCCCCGCCTGCCCGCACCCACCGGCACCACGGTCGTGGTCGTCGCTCGGGACCAGGTGGCCGTGGCCGACCTCGACTCGGGCGTCGTGCGGACCGCGCGCCTCCGGCCGGCACCCGACAGGTCCCCGTTCCAGGCGGTGCTCGGCGTCGGGAGCTCGTTCCTCCTGGCGGGCTCGGCGCCGCTGGTCGTACCCCGAGCCGAGGGGGCCGTCGTCGACCCCCTCGACCTCCCGGTCTTCGGTGGCTACCTGCCCTCGGCCCGAGCCGGTGCGTTCTGGACGGTCGACCAGCGCTTCGACGTCGAGCTCGTGGAGCAGACGCTCACCGGTGCGAGCGGCAGGCGGGTCGTCCTCCCGGGCGAGTCGGGGCCGGTGCTGCCGGTCGGCGACGGCTTCATCGTCAGCCCAGCCGGGTCGATCATGTCCGTCGACGCCACCACCGGGAGGGTCGACACGCTCGGTGAGGGGACGGCGGTCGCCTACGACGGGCGCACCCTCGTCCGGTCGCGGTGCGGGGAGGACCTCGAGTGCGGCCTCGTGCTCAGCGACCTCGACGGCGGGAGGGAGCGGGAGGTCGGGCCCCCCACCCCCCGGTCCAGGTACGACACCTACGCGGGAGCCCGCTTCTCACCCGACGGCAGGTGGCTCTCGATCCCCTTCTACGGGGAGGACCAGCCCGGGGGCCTGGCGCTCATCGACGTCGAGCGGGGTGAGCGGCGCCCCACCGAGCAGCTCGTCACCGCGTCGGGCGGCGGGTTCCCGGCGTCGGCCGCGTTCACCGCCGACAGCCGCTGGCTCCTCTTCGCCGACCGGAGCGCAGGCCCGGGGAGCGTCCACGCCGTCGACCTGGCCGACGGCTCCGTCCGGCCCCTGGAGCTCGGCCCCGCCGTGAGCGGGGGCGACGGCGACCTCCTGCTCGACGCCTTCCCCTCGATCCCCGCCGACAGCGCAGCCGGCGGCTGAGGCTCAGCCCGGAGGGTCGGGCAGGTGCCGCCGTCGGACCTTGCCGAGGGTGGTCCTCGGGAGCGAGTCGACGAGCACCAGGCGCCGGGGAGCGGCCCACGGGGCGAGCGCCTCCCTCACCGCCGCCCGCAGCGCCTCGAGCGACGGCGGGGCGGTCGGGTCGGCGGGGACCACCCAGGCCACCACCGCGCTGCCCCACTCGGGATCGGGGCGGCCGGCCACCGCCACCTCACCCACGCCCGCCACCCCTCGCAGCACCGCCTCGACGGGATCGGGCCAGACCTTCTCGCCGCCGGTGACGATGACGTCGCCGATCCGGCCCACGACGTGCAGCAACCCGGCATCGTCGATGCTCGCGGCGTCGCCCGTCCTGAGCCAGCCGTCGCCGTCGACGGTCGGTGCGCCGTCGCGGTAGCTCCGGGCGAGCATCGGGCCCCGGACGTGCAGCTCCCCGGCCTGCACCCGCAGCGCCACGCCGTCGAGCGGACGCCGGTCGTAGACGACGCCGCTCCCCGTCTCGGTCATGCCCCACGTCGTGCGGACGTTCGCCGGGAGCGTGGCCGGCGGGGCGGCGCCCCCGAGCACGACCACCCGGTAGGACGAGGTGTCGGTGCGGGCCAGCGCGGTGGCGACCAGTGAGACGAGGGTCGCTCCCCCCGACCGTCCGGCTGCCTCCACGGCCGGAGGGTCGGGCCGCTCGAGCATCGTCAGCGGGGTCCCGGTGTGGAGGGCGCGGGTGACGACCGAGAGCCCCCCGACGTGGGCGAGGGGCAGGCACGCCAGCCACCCGTCGACGGCGGGGTCGACCCCGAGGCGGTCGCTCGTCGCTCGGGCCGACGCCTCGACGGCGGCATGGGTGAGGACCGCTCCCTTCGGCGCTCCGGTGGTGCCGCTCGTCGCCACCACCAGGGCGTCACCCGGCTCGACCGGCACCCCGCCGGGCAGCGAGCGGCGCTCGCCGTCACCGGGGTCGACCACCGCCGCAGGCCCCATGGCCTCGATCAGGGCGGCCGACGCCGGTGGGGGCAGGCGGGGGTCGAGCGGGAGCACCGCGTCACCGGCATCCCACGTGCGCTGCAGTGCAGCCACGAAGGCTTCGCTGCCCCGGGCCACGACGGCCACCAGCTCGTGCACGACCTCAACCTACGGCGACCGGCTCGGGCGGCTCCGGCGTCCCCTTAGTCCGCGAGAAGCTGACGCCGCCCGGTTACCGGCCGCCGAGGGGCCAGGGCTACGGTCGCCGCGTGGACGACGCAGCGGTCACCTGGCGGGCTTCAGGCGAGTGGCAGGACATCCGCTACGAGACCGCCGACGGCATCGCCAAGATCACCATCGACCGGCCCGAGGTGCGCAACGCCTTCCGGCCCGAGACGGTCGTCGAGCTGTCGCGCGCCTTCGAGCTGGCGCGGGAGGACACCACCGTCGGGGTGGTCGTCCTCACCGGTGAGGGGCCCGACGCCTTCTGCTCGGGCGGCGACCAGCGGGTCCGGGGCGACTCGGGCTACGTCGGCGGCGAGGGCGTGAGCCCCGGTGGGGTGGGTCGCTTCCACGTCACCGACCTGCACGTCCAGATCAGGCGCCTGCCCAAGCCGGTGGTGGCGATGGTCGCCGGGTACGCCATCGGCGGCGGCCACGTCCTCCACGTCGTGTGCGACCTGACCATCGCCGCCGACAACGCCCGCTTCGGCCAGACCGGGCCCAAGGTGGGCAGCTTCGACGGGGGCTTCGGCGCCGGTGTGCTCGCCAACCTGGTCGGGCCGAAGAAGGCGAAGGAGATCTGGTTCCTCTGCCGGCAGTACGGCGCCCAGGAGGCGCTCGAGATGGGCCTGGTCAACACCGTCGTCCCCCTCGACCGCCTCGAGGCCGAGACCGTCCGGTGGTGCCGCGAGATGCTCGCACTGTCCCCGTTCGCGCTCCGCCTCCTGAAGGCCAGCTTCAACGCGGCAGAGGACGGGCTCAGCGGGATCCAGCAGCTGGCTCACGACACGAACCTGCTCTTCTACATGAGCGAGGAGGCCCAGGAGGGTCGCAACGCCTACCGCGAGAAGCGCCCACCGGACTTCGGGGCGTTCCCCCGCCGCCCGTGAGCGAGCGTGACCCGCGCCGCCCGGCCGCAGGCCGGGAGCGGGCGGCATGAGCGAGCGCAGCGAGCGTGGCCCGAGCGGCCCGGCCGCAGGCCTGGAGCGGATGACGTGAGCGAGCGCAACGAGCGTGGCCCGAGCGGCCCGGCCGCAGGCCACGAGCGGGTGACATGAGCGAGCGCAGCGAGCGTGGCCCGAGCGGCCCGGCCGCAGGCCACGAGCGGGTGACATGAGCGAGCGCAGCGAGCGTGGCCCGAGCGGCCCGGCCGCAGGCCTGGAGCGGATGACATGAGCGACGCCGGGCTCCGGAACCGCTGGGTGCTCGGCGCCCGCCCGCGGACGCTGCCGGCGGCCGTCGTGCCGGTGGTGGTCGGGACCGCCGCGGCGGTCGGGGTGCCGGGGACCGACGTGGTCCCGTGGCGGGCCGTCGCCGCCCTCGTGGTCGCGCTCGCCATCCAGGTGGGGACCAACTACGTGAACGACTTCGCCGACGGCGAGCGCGGCACCGACGACCACCGCGTCGGACCGGTCCGACTCGTCAGCTCCGGCCTCGCCACCGCCAAGGAGGTGAAGCTCGCCGCACTCCTCTCGGGTGCCGTCGCCGCCGTCGCCGGGCTCGCCCTGGCCGCCGTGGTCGGACCCGAGCTCCTCGTGGTGGGAGCCGCGTCGTTCGCGGCCGGCTACCTCTACACCGGTGGGCCCAGGCCGTACGGCTACCTGGGCCTCGGCGAGCTGTTCGTGTTCGTGTTCTTCGGGCTGGTCGCGACCGTCGGCTCGACCTACGTGCAGCTCGAACGGGTGTCGGGCCTCTCCGTGGCCGCCGCGATCCCCGTCGGGCTGCTCGCCACCGCGCTGCTCGTCGTCAACAACCTGCGCGACATCCCGACCGACGTCGTCGCCGGCAAGGTGACGCTGGCCGTCCGCCTCGGCGACCGCGACACCCGCTCGCTGTACGCCACCCTGCTCATCGGTGCCTTCGTCACCGCCGCCGCGGTCGGCCTCGTGCGGCCCGGCGCCCTGGCGGTCCTGCTCGCCATCCCCCTCGCCGTCCCGCCCGTGCGGACGGTCCTCGGGGGGGCGACCGGGCCTCGCCTGATCCCCGTCCTGGGGGCCACCGGCAGGGTGCAGCTGGCGGCTGGCGGCCTGCTCGCGCTCGGGCTCGCCCTCACGGCGTGATGCGCGCCGCGGGACGCTGCCGCCCCTCAGCGGCCGTGCCCGGCCAGCCAGGGCCGCACGACGTCGAGGAACGCCTGCGGCTGCTCGAGGTGGGCGGCGTGGCCGGCACCCGGCACCAGCCGCAGCTCGGCCTCGCCTCCGAGCGCCGAGACCAGGCGCTCCCCGGTCGCCACGAACCGGCCGTCGAGCGCGCCGGCCACCACGAGCACGGGCGCCCGCACCTCCTGCAGACGGTCCCACAACGGCTCCTGGGCACCGGTCCCGGCGACCCGGAGGCTGGTGGCGAGGGCCCGGGCGTCGTTCTCGAGGCGGGCCTCCCGGTGCTGGGCCTCCGCCGAGAGCCCTCCGAAGAGGGGCAGCGCCAGCCAGTGGTCGAGGAAGGCCTCGAGCCCGTCCACCTCGAGGCGGCGGGCGAGGACCTCGTCGGCCGCCACCCGCTCGGACCGCGCCGCAGCGTCGTCGAGGCCGGCGGTGGCGCCCAGCAGCACCAGCGCCTCGACCACGTCCGGGCGCTCCAGGGCGAGGTGGAGGCAGGCCCGCCCGCCCATGGAGTACCCGAGCCACGTGGCCGGGCCCACGGCCTCGGCCAGCAGGTGTGCGGTCTGCACGAGGTCGGCGACCACGCCCGCCGACCGGCCGTGGAGCGGCGCGTCGGGCAGGAGGACCTCGTGGTCCAGGGCCAGGTCGTCGGCCACCTCGCCCCAGCAGCGGCCGTTCTGGGTGAAGCCGTGCACGAGCGCCAGTCGCGGCCCGGCGCCCCTCTGCTCGACCCACAGCACCGGCCCGATGGTGCCACGGGGTGGTCGTGAGCGGGGACGGGCAGGCGACCTTCGCCGCCACCCTCGTCGACGAGTGGGTGCGGGGGGGCGTCCGCCACGCCGTCGTCAGCCCCGGCAGCCGCTCCACCCCGCTCGCCCTGGCGCTCGCCGCCGACGAGCGCATCACCCTCCACGTGCACCTCGACGAGCGCTCGGCGGCCTTCCTCGCGCTCGGGATCGGCCTGGCCAGCGAGGTCCCCGCCGTCCTGCTGTGCACCAGTGGCACCGCCGCCGCCAACCTCCACCCCGCCGTGGTGGAGGCCCACCAGGCGAGGGTGCCGCTGCTGGTGTGCACCGCCGACCGGCCCCCGGAGCTCCAGGGCTTCGGGGCGCCGCAGACCATCGACCAGGTGAAGCTCTACGGCGGCGCCGTCCGCTGGTACGCCGAGCCGGGAGCGGCCGATCCGGCCTCGGCCGGGACGTGGCGGTCCCTGGCCAGCCGTGCGCTGCTCGAGGCGGTGGGCTCCCCACCGGGCCCCGTGCACCTGAACCTCGCCTTCCGGGACCCGCTGGTGGCGGCTCCCGGGCCGCTGCCCGAGGGGAGGGCGGATGGCCACCCCTGGCACGCGACCCCCGCTGCCGCACCGCCGGGCCCCGCCGCCGTGGCGTCGCTGGCCGGGCTGCTCCGGGGCCGCGGCGTGATCGTGGCGGGCGGCGGGTCCGGCTCCGATCCCGGTGCCGTCGCCGCCCTCGCCCGCACGCTGGGCTGGCCCGTCCTCGCCGACCCCAAGTCGGGGTGCCGGACGGTGGGCGCCACGACCGTGGCCGCCGCCGACGCGCTGCTGCGCTCGGAGCGGTTCGCCGCCGACCACCGCCCTGACGTCGTCCTCCGCCTCGGCGCGCCGCCGGCGTCGAAGGTGGTGGGGGAGTGGCTGCGCACGAGCGGTGCCCGCCACCTCATCGTCGAGCGCCACGGGAGCTGGGTGGACCCCGACCGCACGGGGGAGCTGCTCGTGACAGGCGATCCCGGCGGGTGGGCAGCCGGGCTGGCTGCGGCGCTCGAGGGCACACCCCCGGCGGACGGCGGGCGGTGGCTCCGGTCCTGGGCTGCGGCCGAGGCCAGCGCTCAGGCCGCCTTCGACCGCGTGCTCGCCGGCGGGGCCACCTCCGACCCGCTGGTGGCGCGTGCGGTGGCCGCCGCCCTCCCGACGGGGGCGACGCTGGTCGTCTCGTCGTCGATGCCGGTCCGCGACCTGGAGTGGTACGCCGCGCCCCGTCCGGACCTCCGCGTGCTGGCCAACCGGGGGGCGAACGGGATCGACGGGGTCACCTCGACGGCGGTCGGCGTCGCCGCCACCGGTGGCCGCACCGCCGTGCTCATCGGCGACCTCGCCTTCCTCCACGACGCCAACGGGCTGCTCGGGCTGGCGTCGAGGGGCCTCGACCTCACGATCGTCGTCGTCGACAACCGGGGTGGCGCCATCTTCAGCTTCCTGCCCCAGCAGACGTCGCTCTCGACGCAGCGGTTCGAGCAGCTGTTCGGCACCCCCCAGGACGTGCACCTCGCCGGGCTGGCGGCTGCGCACGGGCTCCCGACGGTGACCGTCCACGAGGCGGACCTGGTCGGCCCCACCGTCGGTGGCCTCGCCGCCGGCGGCGGGACGACGCTCGTCATCGTCGAGACCGACAGGTCGGCGAACGTGGCGGTCCACGACGCCGTGCACGCCGCCGTCGCCGCCGCCCTCTGACCGGCCACGTCGGATCGAGGTGGCCGGTCCGGCAGGTGGGTGCTCGGCCCGCCTGCCGGCTCCACGTATGGTCACGCAGCCGCCGGGTGGCCCGGCGGGGACCACGGGGAGGGCGCATGGCGACGCTCAGCAGCGGCGACGAGTCGGTCGAGGTGGCGGACGGCAAGCGGCTCGTGCTCGCCATCGAGCAGGACCTCGAGATCGGCATCATGCACCGGTGCGGCGGCAACGCGATGTGCACGACGTGCCGTGTCGTCTTCACCGCCGGCGAGCCCACCACGATGACCGAGGCCGAGCTCGACCTGCTCGAGGGGCGCGACCTCCTGGGCGAGGCGCGCCTCTCGTGTCAGATCAGGGCCGAGGGCGAGATGACCTTCACCCCGGTCCTGACCAAGGAGTCGGAGGGCACCGACAACCCCGGTGACACGCCCGACCCCGACATCCAGCCGCCGCCGGTCTGGACCGAGCGGCCCTGAGCGCTCGCCGACGCCGGCAGGCGCGCCCGGGTGCTACGGGCGGACGATGGCGCTGAGCATGGCGAGCAGCTTGGCCCTCGTCTCCGACAGCTCCGCCGCCGGGTCGGAGTCGGCCACCATCCCGTTGCCGGCGAAGACCCTCGCCCGCCGGCCGTCGATCTCGGCGCTGCGCACCCCCACGGCGAACGTGCCGTTGCCGGCCGCGTCGACCCAGCCCACCGGCCCCGCGTACCGCCCGCGGTCGAGCTGCTCGAGCTCCGCCCTGACGGCGAGGGCGGCGTGGCGGGGCGCCCCGCCCACCGCCGGCGTCGGGTGCAGCGCGGTGGCGAGCGAGAGGGCGTTGGCCGGAGGGGACGAGAGGCGGCCGTGCACGAGCGTGGCCAGGTGCTGCACGTTGGCGACGGCGACGACCGAGGGCTCGGCCTCGGCATCGACGTAGGAGCAGAAGGGGAGCAGCGTGTCGAGCACGGCGTCGATCGTGATCCGGTGCTCCGAGAGGTCCTTGGCCGATGCGAGGAGCGAGGCGGCGAGCCGGGCGTCGGCGGAGGGGTCGCCGCTGCGGGCGGCCGTGCCTGCCATCGGCTGCGAGCGGACGATGTCGCCGGCCCGGCTGACGAGGAGCTCGGGGCTGGCGCCGATGAACCCGTCGACGGAGAACCGGTAGGCGGAGGGGTAGGCCGCCCGCAGCCGGCCGAGCACCTCGACCGGGGAGATCGGGGCGTCGGCCTCCACCACCACCTCTCGGGCGAGGACGACCTTGGTGAGCTCGCCCGCCCTGATGCGGTCCCTCGCCGCCACCACCGCGCGGCACCACGACTCGGGCGAGCGCGTCGACGACACGTCGAAGCGGGATGGCCCGGGGCCCCCCGCCCGTCGACCGGGGGCGAGCGGGTCGTCGGTGTCGTCGGTCGCGCCTGGGCTCCGGGTGCGGGTGACCCAGCGGGTCCCGTCGGCCGCCCGGCCGACGACCAGCGCCGGGACCACGGCGGTGGCCTGCGCCTCGTCGTCGAAGGGGAGCGCTGCGAAGGCGACGGGGCCGGTGCCCGGCCGTCCCACCTCGTCTGCGACCTCCACCCGGGTGAAGGCATGCGCCACCGCCTCCGCCGCGTCAGCGGCCCGTGCCGCCCCCGGCGGGAGGGTGATCCGGAGCGCCTCGCCCCGTCCGGCCAGCCCGTGGTCGGCGCTCTCGAAGAGCCACCCTTGGTCACCCGCGCAGGCCAGGAGGTCGACGTCGTCGTCGAGCCTGGTGGTCGTGGCGACGAGCTCGACGACGTGCGTGGCGCTGCGGGTCACGGCTGGGGGGCTGGCATCGACCGGGTGCCGAGCAGCAGCTGGCTGGCGCCGACCGTGAGCGGGGTGCGCCTGACGTCCTCGAAGCCGGCCGCCTCCACCTGTGCCACGAGCGCGCCGGGCGGCGGCAGGTAGGCCACCGAGCGGGGCAGGTAGCGGTAGGCAGCGGGATCCGACAGGAGGCCGCCGATGCGGGGCACGACCCTGCCGAAGTAGATCCCGTGGCCGAGGCGCAGCACCGGGTTCTCGGGGGTGGCCACCTCGAGCAGCGCGATGCGGCCGCCCGGTCGGACGACCCGGGCCAGCTCGGCGAAGAATGCGGGGAGCTCGACGAGGTTGCGGAGGGCGAAGCCGCACACGGCGGCGTCGACGGAGGTGCCGGGGACCGGCAGCCTGAGGATGTCCGCCTGCACGAGGGGCGCATCGGTGCGGGCCGCCGCCAGCATCCCGTAGGAGAGGTCCATCCCGATGGCGTGGTGCCCCGCCGAGGCGAGCTCACGGCAGAAGTCCCCGGTGCCGGCGGCCAGGTCGAGCACCACGGAGCCTCGGCCGAGTGCCAGGTCCCGGATGGTGCGGCGCCGCCACCGGACGTCGAGCCCGAACGTCATGATCCGGTTGACCAGGTCGTACCTGGGCGCGATGGCGTCGAACATCCCCCGCACGGCGGTGACCTTGGCGTCGCCCTCGGGCAGGAGCTCCGGCATCGGCGAGCGGGGGGTGGGCACCCGGCCATCGTACGGACGGGCCCCCGCCCACCCACCTGCTGCCCACCAGGCTTCGGCGAGCTAGATGGCGTCCGGCTGCTCGGCGTCGCAGTGCTTGCAGCGGGGGTAGGCGCGCGACGTGGGACGGTCGCAGAAGAAGCATCGGTAGACCCGCACCTCACCCCGGCGCAGGCGTCCCACGGCAGCCACCAGCATCCCGCCGACGGCGATCACGATCAGCACCTCGAAGCCGTCCCGGATCAGCGCGCCCACGATCCGAGTGTGCCCGCCGGCCGGGCGGGCGGCGACGGTGGGCGCCGGCTCAGGAGCCCGACGCGGCCGCCCGTGCCCAGCGCAGGTCCGGCTTGCCGGAGGGCGAGCGGACGACCTCGTCCACCACGACCAGGCGCCGCGGGAGCTTGTGGGGGGCGAGGGCACGACCGCAGCGCGCCGCCACCTCCTCCACGCTCACGGAGGTGCCGGGGCGCACGGCCACGACCGCAGCGACGACCTCGCCCCACCGCTCGTCCTGGACGCCCACGACCACGGCGTCGAGCACGGCAGGGTGGGTCCGCACGGCCGCCTCGACCTCCTCCGCCTGCACCTTCTCGCCCCCGGTGTTGATGGTCGAGGAGCCCCGGCCGTGCACGACGATCGTGCCGTCCGCCTCCTGGACGGCCCGGTCCCCGGGGACCGCCCAGCGCACGCCGTCGACCTCGAGGAACGTACGCCGGGTCGCCTCGGGGTCACCCACGTAGCCGATGGGCAGGTGACCCCGGCGGGCCAGCCACCCGACCCGCCCCGACCCCGGCGGCAGCGGCCGGTGGTCGTCGTCGAGCACCACGCTGTCGGCACCCATCCTGAACCGGTTGTCGACGGCGTCCGGCGCACCCGGGTACGTCACCCACTGCCCCTGCCCGCCCGTCTCGGACGAGCCGAAGCCGTCGACGACGATGGCCCAGGGCAGGAGCCGGAGCAGCCCGGTCTTCGTCGCAGGGGCGAGGGTGGCGCCGCCGGAGAGGATGACGTTGAGCGGCGTCATCCGCTCGAGGTCGCACCGCCCCTCCAGCGCCTCGAGGATGGGGCGGCCGAAGGCGTCCCCGACCACGACGAGGCAGGTCACGGCCTCGGCCACCACCACGTCGAGCATGCGGGCGGCGTCGAAGCCGGCCTCCCGGAGGCACACGACGGTCCCCCCGCCCAAGAGTGCGGTGAGCGCGCTCCAGTGGCCGGTGCCGTGGGTGAACGGGCTGGCCGGGAGGTAGCGGGCCCGCCCGGTGGGAGCCGCCGCCGCCAGGTCGGCGGGACCGGTCAGGGGCCCGTCCCCGTCGGGGGTGCCGCCTCCCAGCGCGCCGTGGAACAGGTCCTCGTGGCGCCACACCACGCCCTTCGGCCGGCCGGTGGTGCCGCCCGTGTAGAGCAGGTACCGGTCGTCCCCGGAACGTCCCGGCACGGCGACGGGCCCGGCGGGCGCCGCCGCGAGGGCGCCCTCCCACGCCACCCCCCGCGCCAGGGTGGCTCCGAGGTGGCCGGCGGAGGCCACCACACCTGCCAGCTCGGGCTCGTGGAGGAGGGCGACGGCCCCGGCGCCGTCGAGCTGGCTGCTGACCTCGGCCGCCGTCGCCCGGTAGCTGATGTTCGCCGGAACCGCCCGCAGCTTGAAGCAGGCGAGCATCCCCTCCAGGTACTCGTTGCCGTTGCGGAGCATGAGCCCGACGACGTCGTCGGCACCCACCCCGAACCCGGCGAGCACGTGGGCCAGCCGGTCGGCCCGCTCGTCGAGCTGGCGGTGCGTGAGCCGCCGCTCCGGCTCGCCGTCGGCCCCGGCGGCCGTGACGACGGCCTCCCGGTCGGGCACAGCGGCTGCGACCGACTCGAGCAGGTCGGCCAGGTTGTACCCCACTGCAGGAACCTACCGGCGGTGCCGGACCCCCCTGCCCGCCGGGGCGCCGGCGGCTCGGGTAGACCGGCCGGGTGGGGTCAGCTGAACCAGATGCGCTGGTAGTCGCGGCTCTGGGGGTGGAGCAGGAGCGCGATGAGCGCGACCTCGAACAGCAGCGTGATCGGGTTCTCCCGGAGCAGCGCGCCTGGACCCGACGACAGCACCCGCAGGGCGGCGGGCGCGAACGACGCCGCCAGCCCGAGCGAGTAGCCCCAGCGCTTCTCGTTGGCGATGCCGAACGCCGCTCCGGCCTGGCCGGCCCCGATCAGGATGCCGAGGGGCGCGCCGCCGAAGAGCCCGACGAGCAGGCTGAAGAAGGCTCGGAAGTAGAGGAGGAAGACGGCGATCTGCAGCGTCTGGGGCTGCGACGGGTTGGTCCACCTCCGGGTCTCCATGGCTGACAGTGTGGCAGCGATCGTCCTGGCCGCTGGAGGCGGGTCCCGCCTGTCGCCTCTCACCGCCGAGCGACCGAAGGTCCTCTGCCCCGTGGGCGGGGTCCCCCTCGTCGACCTGGCCATCGGCCACGTCGAGCCGCTCGTGGGTGCGGGACCTGCAGCGGTCGCCGTCAACGTGCACCACCACGCAGGCGCCCTCCGGCACCACCTCGTCGGTCGCGTGCACGTGGTGGAGGAGGCGCCCGAGGCGCTCGGCACGGCGGGGGCCGTGGCCAACCTGCGCCCGTGGCTCGACGGCCGGGCCGCGCTCGTGGTCAACGGCGACATCTGGCACGAAGCCGACCTCGCCGCCATGGCCGACGGGTGGGACGGCGAGCGGGTCCGGGTGCTCGTGGCCGGCGAGGGGGGCGGCCGGCTCCCGTCCCGGCCGAGGGTGGTCGGCTCGCTCCTGCCGCCGTGGGCGATCGCCCCGCTGCCCGTCGTGCCGACCGGCCTCTACGAGGTGTGCTGGCGGGCCCTCGACGTCCTCGGGCGCCTGGAGCTGACCGGCACCACCGCCAGGTACCTCGACTGCGGCACCCCTGGCGCCTACCTGCGCGCCAACCTGGCCGCTTCGGGAGGGCGGACCGTGGTCGGGGAGGGGGCGGTGGTGGCGGGGACGGCCACGCGGTGCGTCCTCTGGCCCGGCGCCGTGGTCCACGCCGGCGAGGTGCTCGAGGACGCCATCCGCACCGGGACGGGCCGCACCGTGCTGGTCCGGTGACCGAGGCACCCGCAACCGGGGCCTGGTTCCGTCAGACCGCGGCCCGGCGGCGGCGGCGACCGATCGTCACCTCGTGGCCGGCGCGGAGCTGGCCGCAGGCGGCGTCGATGCCGGTCCCGCGGTTCCGCCTGACCGTGGCGTTGACACCCAGCTCGACCAACCCGTCCTTGAAGCGCTGCACCCCGGCGGGCGGCGTGCCGGGGGTGGCGTAGCCGGGGGTGGGGTTGAGGGGGATCAGGTTCACGTGGGCCCGCACGTCCCGGGCGAGGTCGGCGAGGCGCCGGACGTCGACCGGTCGGTCGTTGACCCCGGCGATCAGCGCCCACTCGAAGGACACCCGCCGGCCCGTCCCCTCGAACCAGCCCCGGCAGGCAGCCATGAGCGACTCGAGCGGGTGGCGGCGGTTCACCGGCACGAGCGTGTCGCGCAGCTCGTCGTCCGCGGCGTGGAGCGACACCGCCAGGTTCACGGGGAGGCCGGTGGTCGCCAACCGCTCGATCCCGGGGACGAGCCCGACGGTGGAGACGGTGAGGTGGCGGGCCGAGATCCCGACGTCGTCGTGCAGCCGGTGCAGGGCGGGGATCACGTGGTCGAGGTTGGCCATCGGCTCGCCCATGCCCATGAACACGACGTTCGAGAGGCGTCGCGGGCGGGCCCGCTGCACCGCCCGCACCACCTGCTCCACGATCTCCCCGGTCGTCAGGTGGCGCTCGAAGCCGGCCTGCCCCGTGGCGCAGAAGCTGCAGCCCATGGCGCACCCGGCCTGGGACGAGACGCAGACCGTGGCCCGCTCGGCGTAGTGCATGAGGACGGTCTCGACGAGCGCCCCGTCCTGCAGCCGCCAGAGCCACTTGACGGTGTCGCCGCCGTCGGCCTCGGACACGAGCTCCGGCTCGAGGGCCAGCGGCAGCTCGTCGGCCAGCTGCTGGCGCAGGCGGAGCGGCAGGTCGGTCATCTCCCCCGGCTCGATGGCCCGCCGGTAGAGCCCGTCCCACACCTGCCGTGCGCGGAAGGCGGGCTGGTCGCCGAGGGCGGCAGCGACGTCCTCGGGGCCGGCGTCGTAGCGGGTCGGCACCCTTCGAGGCTAGGGGCGGGCCGTCACCTCCCACCGCCTCGACCCGCCGGTAGCGTTGTCGCCATGGAGGCGGGCGGGCACCAGGACACGGCCGCGGGCGCCCACCGGGTGGCAGCCCCTGCGCCCGAGCGCCCGCTGCTCGACGACGGGCTGCCCGGCGACCCGCTGGCCGAGAGCGCCGCGCACGAGCAGACCGAGCGCGAGCACCAGCTCCACGAGCACCACCACCGTGACATCAACGGCGGCAGCGCGCGCGCCGCAGTCTTCGGGGTGAACGACGGGCTCGTGTCCAACGTCGCCCTCATCCTCGGGGTCGCCGGCGCCGGGCCGGGCGCCGGCTTCGTGCGCCTCGCCGGCCTCGTCGGGCTGCTCGGGGGGGCGGTGTCGATGGCGTCGGGCGAGTACGTCTCGATGCGGGCCCAGACCGAGCTGCTCGAGCGTGAGCTCGAGATCGAGCGGGTCGAGCTCCACCGCAACCCGGTGCACGAGACGAACGAGCTCGCCGATCTGTACCGGTCGAGGGGGATGGACCGCGACCAGGCCTCCTCGCTGGCCGAGCACCTCATGAGCGACCCCGAGCTGGCGCTGCAGACCCACGCCCGCGAGGAGCTCGGCATCGACCCGGACGGCCTCGGTTCCCCGTGGGGGGCCGCCGGCTCGTCGCTCGTGGCGTTCTCGGTCGGGGCGATCGTCCCCCTGGCGCCGTGGTTCGTGGCCACCGGGACGGGCGCGGTGGTCGCCTCCGTCGTGCTCGCCCTGATCGCTGCGCTGGTCGTGGGCGGCGCCCTCGCCCACTTCACCGGGCGCTCGAAGGTCCACTCGGCGCTGCGTCAGGCGGGGATCGCCTCCTTCGCCGCCGCCGTCACGTGGGTGCTCGGCAACCTGGTGGGCGTCGGCGCCCTCAACGCCTGAGCGGCTCGTCCCCTTCGCCCCCGGGTCGCGTCACCCGGCGGCGCAACCGCACTCAGCTGCCGGGTGGCGAGCCCTCCTCCACGTCCCCGACGTAGGCCCGGTCCGCGTGGTCGGTGGTGAAGCCGAGCTTCTCGTAGAGCCGCACGGCAGCCCGGTTCCCGGCGTCGACGTAGAGCATCCCGTGGGCCAGGCCCTGACGGTGCAGCCAGTCGAGCCCGGCCACCACGAGGTCCCGGCCGAGCCCCGTGCCCTGGTGGTCGGGATCGACGGCGATGACGTAGATCTCGCCGAGCGGGGGCTCGTGCTTGCGGTGCACCTTGGTCCAGCAGAAGCCGGCGAGGCGGCCGTCCCGCTCGTGGAGGAGGAACCCGGCCGGGTCGAACCAGGGCTCGCCGAAGCGCTGCTGGAGCGTCTCGAGGTCCCAGCCCCCCTGCTCGGGGTGCCAGGCGAAGGCCCGGTTGTTGACGTCGAGCCAGGCCTGGTCGTCTCGGCCGGGGACGAACGGGCGCAGCGTCAGGTCGGGGGCGGGCACCTCGAGGGGGAGCCGGCGGCGGAGCTGGAGCAGGTCGCGCCCCCTGGCGAGACCGGCGGCGCCGGCCATCGCGTCGTGGGCCGCCGCCGGCTGGTGGACCCACCAGTGGACGTGGCCCCCGCCCTCGCCCCGCACCACGTCCAACGCCGCGTGCAGCATCTCCGGCCCGAGCTCCAGCGCGTCGTACCGGTGGTGCGGGTCGATCACGAGGTCGAGCGCCCAGCTGTGCAGGCCTCGTGACACCTGCGCGTACGCGACGGGGTGGTGGTGACCGGGCTCCCAGGCCACGAGGCCGGCGAAGGCCTCCCTCCCGCCCTGCGCCATGTCGAGCCACCGGTGCTCGTCGACGGCGGGGTGGCCGTCGGCCACCTCGGCCAGCGAGAGCAGTCCCTCGACCGCCTCGAGGTCGTCCGCCTGGAGCTGGCGCTTGATCTCGAGGCGCCGCACGCTCGCACGCTAACCACCCCCCTCCCGGCGCCGTACCCTCCCCAGATGGCCAGGCCGAGGACGGCGAAGGGGCGGGCCCGGGTCGTCGCCGACCGCCTGGCCGAGGAGCACCCGGGGACCCCGGCCTCGTTGTGCGAGCTCGAGTTCGCCGACCCCTTCCAGCTGCTGGTGGCGACGATCCTCTCGGCCCAGACCACCGACGCCCGGGTCAACGTCACGACCCCGGCGCTCTTCGATCGGTTCCCCACCCCCGAGGCGCTCGCGGCTGCCGACCCTGGGGAGCTGGAGGCTCTCATCCACGCCACCGGCTTCTTCCGCCAGAAGGCGAAGAGCCTCATCGGCATGTCGCAAGCGCTGGTCGAGCGTCACGCGGGCCAGGTCCCAGACGACATGGAGGACCTCGTGCGCCTCCCCGGGGTGGGGCGAAAGACGGCGAACGTCGTCCGCAGCGTCGCCCTCGGCCTTCCCGGCCTGCCCGTCGACACCCACGTCCTGCGCCTGAGCGCCCGGCTCGGGCTCGCCCAGGGCGACGACCCGGTCAAGGTCGAGCACGAGCTCGATCCGCTCGTGCGCCCTGCGGAGCGGGGCCTGCTCAGCCTCCGCCTCATCCTCCACGGGCGCCAGGTGTGCGTCGCCCGCACGCCCCGGTGCGACGCGTGCGTGCTGAACGACATCTGCCCGAGCGCCTTCCTCGCCGGCACCCCGGCCCGTCGGAGCGGGCGGCGCTCAGCCCAGGCTGCGCAGGACCCCGTCGAGCCTGCGGCTCCCGGTGAGGAGTGAGCGCTCGACCTCGAACAGGGCGACGGCGACGTCCTCCCGCTCGGTCCCGGTCAGCGTCTCGGCGATGGCCGTCAGCCGACCGGTGAGCTCGGTGAGGGCGGAGGAGATGGACGACAGCTGCGCGGCCTCGGTCACGGCCGCACCTTCCCCGGGGGGGCACCACCCCTGAAACGCCGGCAGAACCGGTTCCGGGTCCCGCCGGGGCCACCGGTAGGCTCGACGTGCCATGTTGACGAGCCCGCCGTGCTGACCAGGCTCGACCTCCGCGGGGTGACCGGCGACCTGTCCGCCGTGCTGCCCCGGCCGCCTGCGGTGGGCGAGGGTCCGGTGGCGGCCGTGCGGGCCATCCTGGCCGAGGTGGCCGCCGGGGGCGACGACGCCGTCCGTGCGTGCACCGAGCGCTTCGACAAGGTCCGCATCGACGAGCTCGAGGTGCCGGAGGAGGCCCTCCGCGAAGCCCTCGCCTCCCTACCGGGGCCGCTGCGGGTGGCGCTCGAGGTGGCGGCAGCCGGCATCGAGGCCTACCAGCAGGCGACGGTGCCCCCCGAGATCAGGCACGAGAAGGACGGGATCCTCGTCCGCGACCTGCGCCGCCCCGTCGACCGGGCCGGCTGCTACGTCCCCGGTGGTCGTGCCACCTACCCGTCGACGGTGCTGATGACCGCCATCCCCGCCCGGGTGGCCGGCGTGCCCGAGGTGGTGCTGTGCGTGCCCCCCGGGCCCGACGGGTCGGTGCCCGACGAGGTGCTGGCCGCAGCCGCCATCGCCCGGGTCGACCGCGTGTTCCGCATCGGCGGGGCCCAGGCCATCGCCGCCATGGCCTACGGGACGGCGTCGGTGCCCGCCGTCGACGTGATCGTGGGCCCGGGGAACGTCTACGTGGCGGTGGCCAAGCGCGAGGTCGCAGGGGCGGGGATCGTCGGGGTGCCGTCGAGCTTCGCCGGGCCGTCCGAGGTCGTGGTCGTGGCCGACGGCTCGTCCTCCACCCGCGACGCCGCCATCGACGTCGTCGTCCAGGCCGAGCACGGCCCCGACGGGCTGGCCTGGCTCCTCACGTGGGACGAGGCCGTGGCCGATGCGGTGACGGCCGAGGTGGCCCGGATCGTCGAGGCGTCGCCACGACGGGCCGACATCGAGTCGACCCTGCTCGAGGGGGGCCGGGCCGTGCTCTGCGACGGCCCCGAGCAGGCGATGGAGGTCGCCAACCTCATCGCCCCCGAGCACCTCGAGCTCCAGGTCGCCGACCCCGAGGCCCTCCTCCCGCTCGTGCGCCACGCCGGTGCGGTGTTCACCGGTGGCTTCGCCCCGGCGTCGGTCGGGGACTACCTCGCCGGCCCCAGCCACGTGCTGCCCACCAACGGCTCGGCCCGCTTCTCGAGCGCGCTGCGGGTCGACGACTTCGTCAAGCACGTGCACGTCGTCTCCCTCGACGGGCCCACGCTGGCCCGTGTGGGCGAGCACGTCGCTGCCATCGCGACGGCCGAGGGCCTCGACGCCCACGCCCGCTCCGTGCAGCTGCGCGGGTCGTGAGCCTCCCGCTGCGGGCACGGCCCGCCGTCCGCCCCGACCTCGCCCTCCTCGAGGGCTACCACTCGCCCCAGGTCGACGTGGCCATCCGCCTCAACACGAACGAGGCGCCGGTGCCGCCACCGCCGGCGTTCGCCGACGCCCTGGCGGCCGAGCTGTCCCGCATCCAGTGGCACCGCTACCCCGACCGCGCCGCCACCGCCCTGCGGGAGGCCGTCGCCGCTGCCCACGGGGTCGAGCCGGAGCAGGTCTTCGCGGCCAACGGTTCGAACGAGGTGCTCCAGACGGTGTGCCTCGCCTACGGCGGCCACGGCCGCAAGGCGGCGCTCTTCTCGCCCACCTACCTCATGCACGGCCAGATCGCAGCGGTCGCCGGCACCGAGGTCGTCGTGGGGGCGCGGGCCGCCGACCTCACGCTGGACCTGGCAGAGGTCGAGCGGGTCGTCGTGGAGCACGATCCGGCGGTGACGTTCGTCTGCTCGCCCAACAACCCGACGGGCACGATCGAGGACCCCGCCACCATCGCAGCGGTGGCCGACCTGGCTCCCGGCGTCGTGGTCGTCGACGAGGCCTACGGGCAGTTCGCCGACCGCTCGGCGCTCGAGCTCGTCGGTGACGACCGGCCTCTCGTCGTCACCCGCACGTTCTCGAAGACCTGGTCGATGGCCGCTGCCCGCCTCGGCTACCTGATCGGGCCCACCTGGCTCGTGGCCGAGCTCGAGAAGGTGGTGCTGCCGTACCACCTCGACGCCGCCAAGCAGGTGGCGGGTCGGGTGGCGCTGCGGTTCGGGGCGGAGATGGAGGAGCGGGTGGCCGCGCTCGTGGCCGAGCGCCGGCGCCTCGTCGACCGGCTCGGCGCCCTCCCCGTGCAGCAGTGGCGGTCAGACGCCAACTTCGTGCTCTTCCGGCCCCTCGACCGCCCCGGCCGCCAGGTGTGGCAGGGGTTGCTCGACCGCTCGGTGCTCGTCCGTGACTGCTCGTCGTGGCCCGGGCTCGACGGGTGCCTGCGGGTCACGGTCGGCACGGTGGCAGAGGACGACGCGTTCCTGGACGCTCTCACCGAGGTGCTGCAGCCATGAGCGAGCGCAGCGAGCGTGGCCCGAGCGCCCCGGCCGCAGGCCAGGAGCGGATGGCATGAGCGAGCGTCGCTCGAGCGGCCCCGCCGCAGGCCAGGAGCGGATGGCATGAGCGAGCGTGGCCCGAGCGGCCCCGCCGCAGGCCAGGAGCGGATGGCATGAGCGAGCGGAGCGAGCGTGGCCCGAGCGGCCCCGCCGCAGGCCAGGAGCGGATGGCATGAGCGAGCGGAGCGAGCGTGGCCGGAGCGGCCCCGCCGCAGGCCGGGAGCGGATGGCATGAGCGGGCGCATCGGTTCCCGCAGCCGGACGACGGCCGAGACGGACATCCGCATCGACCTCGACCTCGACGGGTCGGGGAGCGCCGAGGTCAGCACCGGGTTGCCCTTCTTCGACCACATGCTGAGCCAGCTCGGCCGCCACGGCGGGTTCGACCTCGTCGTGCAGGCCAGCGGTGACCTGGAGGTCGACGCTCACCACACGGTCGAGGACGTCGGCATCGCGCTCGGCGAGGTGTTCCGTGAGGCCCTCGGCGACAAGGCGGGCGTCCGGCGCTTCGCCAGCGGGCTGTACCCCCTCGACGAGGTGCTCGTGGAGGTGGCGCTCGACCTGTCCGGGCGCCCGTTCTCCGTGTACGAGGTGGCGCTCGGCGAGGTCCTCGCCCTCGGCTCGCCCCCGTTCGACCCCGACCTGGCCGGTCACTTCTGGCAGTCCTTCGCCACCGCCGCCGGGCTCACGCTCCACGTGCGGCTCAAGGCGGGCGGCAACACCCACCACGTCGTCGAGGCGTGCTTCAAGGGGGTGGCCCGCTGCCTGCGCGACGCCGTGCGGGTCGAGGGCACCGGCATCCCCTCGACGAAGGGGTCACTTTGAGCAGCGCGCTCGCAGCCGCGGCGGCTCGGGGCGCGGGCACGTGAGCCGGCGTCCGCTGGTGGCGGTGCTCGACTACGAGATCGGGAACCTCCGCTCCGCGCAGAAGGCGTTGGAGCACGTGGGGGCCGACGCCCGGTTGACGGCCGACCGGGCCGTGATCGCAGCGGCGGCTGCGGTGGTGCTCCCGGGCGTGGGGGCCTTCGGCCCGTGCATGGAGGCGCTGGTGGCGACCGGTCTCGACGCTGCGGCGAAGGACGTGGTCGCTGCCGGGACGCCCTTCCTCGGCATCTGCGTGGGCATGCAGCTGCTCCACGAGTCGTCGGAGGAGTCGCCCGGCGTGGCCGGCCTCGGCATCCTGCCGGGCGTCGTGCGACGTCTGCCGGAGGGCGTCAAGCGCCCCCAGATGCAGTGGAACGTGCTCGAGCGCCGCCGGGAGAGCCGCCTGCTGGCCGGCCTCCCCGACCCGGCGTGGATGTACTTCGTCCACTCCTACGCCCCCGAGGTCACGGCGGACACGGTGGCGACCTGCGACTACGGGGGCCTGCTGGCGGCGGCCTCGGAGCGGGACAACGTGGCCGCCACGCAGTTCCCCCCGGAGAAGTCGGGCCCCTGCGGCCTCGCCCTCCTGGCCGGCTTCGTGGCCTCGCTCGGGGAGCGGGACGCCTGACGTGGAGCTGCTCCCCTCCATCGACCTCCGGGCCGGACGGGTGGTGCGCCTCCACCAGGGCGACTTCACCCGGGAGACCGTCTACGGCCAGGACCCCGTGGGCGTCGCCCGCGCGTTCGCCGAGGCGGGGGCGACGACCATCCACGTCGTCGACCTCGACGCCTCGCGCCGAGACGGTTCGAACCGGGACGCCATCCTCGCCGTCGTCGGAGCGGTCGACGTCGCCGTCCAGGTCGGCGGCGGGGTGCGCGACGCCTCGCTCCTCGACGCCGGCGTCGCCCGGGTGGTGCTCGGGAGCGCAGCGGTCGACGACCCGGGTCTCGTCGCCCGCCTCGGCGCCAGCCACCCGGGGCAGGTGGTGGTGGGGCTCGACCACCGCGACGGTGAGGTGAGGGTGCGGGGCTGGGAGGAGGCGTCGGGCCGCCGCCTGCTCGACCTGGTGAGCGAGCTCGCGCTGCCCGGCGTGGCCGCCTTCGTCGTCACCGACATCAGCAGGGACGCAACACTGGCCGGCCCCCACCTCGAGGGTGCCGCCACCCTCCTCGCCGCCACCGAGGTGCCCGTCATCTCCTCCGGGGGCGTCGGCTCGCTCGACGACCTGCGGGCGCTGGCCGGCCTGGAGGTGGCGGGACGACGGCTCGCCGGGGCCATCGTCGGCAAGGCGCTCTACGAGGGGCGCTTCGGGGTTGCCGAGGCGCTGACCGTCCTCAGCTCGGCGACCCATCCGCACGCAACGTGACAGAAAGGTCACGGAGGGGCATGATGAGATGGTGATCCTGCTGTTGATCCCGCTCACGCTGGCGTGCCTCGCCGGCCTCCTGCTCCTCACCGAGGCGCTCGAGCGCCGCTCGTCCGACGTCATGGTCCGCCTGGCGCTGCGGTCGGTGCGGAGCACCCCGGAGGCGACGGAGCGGATCGTGACCCAGGAGGCGGCCCGCAGGCTCCACCTCGCCGGGCTCGGCCGCCGGCCGCTGGCAGCGGTCGCGGTGGAGGCCGCCGTGCCCACGGCGGTGGCCAAGGCCGTCCTCGTCGCCGAGGACACGGGTGAGTTCGAGCCCGTCCAGCCCACCGGCAGTCCCGGAGCCGCAGCCGCCCCCTGAGCAGGCGGTCCCCGCCCGTTCCCCGCCCCGCGCCCGAGCGGGAGGGCACGTCCAGCCGGCGGTCCGGCGGCCTGGTCGGAACCCGCTCGTCCCGGGCGTCAGGAGGGGCGGCACCCCCCCGGCCCCGGCGGTGCGAGATCGGCGCCGAAAGGGAACCCCGGCCGGGGGCACCGGGCCCGTAGCCTGGTCCGGTGCTCCAGGTCCGCAACCTCTCGGTCGAGGTCGGAGGCCGCCTCACCCTCGTGGAGGCGACCTTCACCGTGCGCGCCGGGGACACGGTCGGGCTGGTGGGTCGCAACGGGGCGGGCAAGACGAGCCTGCTCAAGGTGCTGGCCGGCCAGGCGCCCGCCCACAGCGGCGTCGTCAGCCACCACGGGGAGCTGGCCTACCTGCCGCAGGACCCCCGCACCCCCGAGTCGGCGGCCGCGTCCACCGCCCTCTCCCACGTGCTGTCGGGCCGGGGGCTCGACGAGCTCGCCGTGCGGATGGAGAAGCTCCGGCTGACCCTCGAGGAGGACGCCTCCGAGCGCAACATCGGCCGCCACGCACGCGCCGTCGACGCCTTCGAGCACGCCGGTGGCTATGCGGCCGAGTCCGAGATCCGCTCGATCGCCGCCGGGCTCGGCCTCGGTGACGACCGCCTCGACCAGCAGCTCCGGGTGCTGTCCGGGGGGGAGCGGCGGCGGGTCGAGCTCGCTCGCATCCTCTTCGCAGGCAGCGATGCGCTGCTCCTCGACGAGCCCACGAACCACCTCGACACCGACGCCAAGGTGTGGCTCACCGGCTTCCTCCGCAGCTACAAGGGCGCCCTCATCGTCGTCAGCCACGACCTCGACCTGCTCGACGACGCCATCAACCGCATCCTGCACCTCGACGAGGGGGCGATGGTCGAGTACAAGGGCACGTACTCGCAGTACCGCACGGCCCGGGCTGCCGACGAGGAGCGCCTGAAGAAGACGGCCGCGGCCCAGGCGGCCGAGGTCCACCGCCTCTCGAGCCTCGCCGACTCCATGCGGGGCCAGACGGCCAAGCGTGCCCGGACCGCCAAGTCGCTCGACAAGCGGGTGGCCCGCCTGGCCGACGCCGCCGTCACCGGGCCCAAGAAGGAGCGCCACCTCCGGGTCCGCCTGCCCAAGCCACCCCACGCCGGCAAGGTCGTGCTCGAGGTCGACGGGCTCCGCAAGGGCTACGGGGGCCCGCCGGTGTTCAGCGACGTCGCCTTCGACCTCGGCCGTGGCGAGCGCCTGATGGTGATGGGGCTGAACGGGGCCGGCAAGACGTCGCTGCTGCGCATCCTCGCCGGCACCACCACCCAGGACGAGGGTGACGTCCGCTTCGGGCTCCAGGTGAGCGCCGGCTACTACGCGCAGGAGCACGAGAACATCCGGCCCGGCGTCGACCTCCTCACCCACGTGCAGGAGCACGCCGACATCCCGCTCGTCGAGCTGCGCAACCTGCTCGGCATGTTCGGCCTCCCCGGCGAGATGGCCTTCCAGGACGCGGGGACGCTCTCCGGCGGGGAGAAGACGAAGCTCTCCCTCGCCTGCCTCACCGCCGGGAAGCACAACCTCCTGCTCCTCGACGAGCCCACGAACAACCTCGACCCGCCGTCCCGGGTGGCGGTGGCCGACGCCCTCTCCGGGTGGGAGGGGTCGATGGTGATCGTCAGCCACGACCCCGACTTCGTGCGCGACCTCGAGCCGCAGCGGGTGCTGATGATGCCCGAGGGGACGCTCGACTACTGGAGCGACGACCTCCTCGACCTCGTGGCGATGGCCTGAGCGTGCGCACCGCCCGGGTCATCCCCTGCCTCGACGTCGACGGGGGACGCGTCGTCAAGGGCGTGAGCTTCGTCGGGCTCCGCGACGCCGGGGACCCCGTCGAGCTG
The DNA here is from genome assembly GCA_902805555.1 of uncultured Acidimicrobiales bacterium. GTDB lineage: Bacteria > Actinomycetota > Acidimicrobiia > Acidimicrobiales > CADCSY01 > CADCSY01. Next base: position 33,233 of record CADCSY010000008.1, read on the forward strand.
GCCGCCCGCTACGACGAGATGGGCGCCGACGAGCTCGTCTTCCTCGACATCACCGCCTCGTCGGCGGCCCGCGACACGATGATCGACGTGGTGGCGCGCACGGCCGAGGAGGTGTTCATCCCCCTCACCGTGGGCGGCGGCGTGCGCAGCCTCGACGACGCCCGGCGGCTCCTGCGGGCCGGCGCCGACAAGGTGTCGCTCAACACCGCTGCGCTCGCCGACCCCCGGCTCATCGCGACGCTGTCCGACACCTTCGGCGCCCAGTGCATCGTGGTCGCGATCGACGCCCGGCGCTCGGACGGCGGCTTCGAGGTCCACTCCCACGGGGGGCGGACGCCGACCGGGCTGGACGCCGTCGCCTGGGCGGTGGAGGCGGAGCAGCTCGGGGCCGGCGAGATCCTCCTCACGTCGATGGACCGGGACGGCACCCGCGAGGGCTTCGACCTCGTGCTCACCTCGGCGGTCACCAGCGCGTGCGGCGTCCCCGTCATCGCCAGCGGCGGCGTCGGGACCCTCGCCCACCTCGTCGAGGGCGTCAGGGACGGCGGGGCCGACGCCGTCCTCGCCGCCTCGATCTTCCACTTCGGCGAGTTCAGCGTGGCCGACGCCAAGGCGGCCCTGCGAGCGGCCGGGGTCGGGGTCCGCCCCGCCGCATGACCGTGCTCCGGGACCTCGTGCCCTGGCCGGTCCGGCCTCCGGTGACCAGGTCGTGATGCTCCGCCTGCTCGGCGCAGCCGTGCTCGTGCTCGCCGCCTGCGGCTCCGGGGAGGAGGGATCGTCGGGTGTCGCTGCCGGCTCCCCTCCGGCGCCCGCCGACCTGACGGGCGGTG
>CADCSY010000009.1 GCA_902805555.1 uncultured Acidimicrobiales bacterium
CGACGGCGGCATCTTCGCCTTCGGTGACGCCACCTACCACGGCTCCACCGGCGCCACCCGCCTCAACCAACCCGTCGTCGGCATGGCCCCCACCCCCACCGGCGACGGCTACTGGCTCGTCGCCTCCGACGGCGGCATCTTCGCCTTCGGCGACGCCACCTACCACGGCTCCACCGGCGCCACCCGCCTCAACCAACCCGTCGTCGGCATGGCCCCCACCCCCACCGGCGACGGCTACTGGCTCGTCGCCTCCGACGGCGGCATCTTCGCCTTCGGCGACGCCACCTACCACGGCTCGGCGGTCGGCCCCGCCCGCTACCGGCGCATCGTCGGCATCGCCCCGACGCCGACCGGTGGCGGGTACTGGCTCGTCACCACAGGGGAGTGCGTCTTCAGCGGTAGCACCGCCGACCGCACGTCCCGGCCCGAGTCGCACGTGCTGCAGCAGACCGACATCGGGGCGGGGGCCCACGAGTGCTTCGACCGCGTCGTCTTCACCTTCGACGTCGAGATGGGCTCGGCCGACGGCACCGCCAGCTACGAGATCGGCTACCGGTCCCCTCCCTTCTCAGGACCGTCGGGCGAGCCGGTGGGTGTCCAGGGCGGCGCCTTCATCGAGGTGGTGCTGTACGGGGCGCGCGCCCGCAGCGGTGGGCCCGGCACCTATGACGGTCCGTCCGAGGTGCGACCTGGCCTGAGCGCCGTGCGGGAGCTCCAGCTGGTGGAGGACTTCGAGGCGCTGGTGGTCTGGGTCGTCGGCGTCGACCGCCCCCGACCCTTCAACGTCTTCCAGCTCGACGACCCGGACCGGCTCGTGATCGACGTCGGCCACCGCTGACCGGGCCGATCGACCGAGGAGGCGTGGCCGCCGCCTGATCTCGGTGGCCTCCGGGCCTGGCGGGGCGTAGACAGCCACCCGTGGACCTCGGGGCGCACGTCGAGCTCGTGGCATGCGCCGACCTGGAGGACGAGGCCGTCCGGGCCCTGGCCGAGCTGTTGAGCACCACGTCGATGTTCCGGTCCTCCGGTGACCCTCCGATCTCGGCCCCGCAGCTCGCAGTGGACGAGCGGATCAACCCTGCGTGGATGCGCAGGACCCGGGCGCTGGCATGGGGTGGCAGCGGTCAGCTGCTGGGCACATCGGTGGTGCAGCTCGAGGACCGTGCCGACAACCGCCACGTGGCCGGCGTCGAGGTGGACGTGGCGCCGGGAGCCAGGCGTCGGGGCCTGGGCGCCCACCTCCTCGAGACCATCCTCCCCGTGGCGGTCGCCGACGGGCGCCGGCTCTGCATGGGCAGTGCGCCGGAGGGCGAGCCGGGGGCCGCCTTCGCCGCTGCCGTCGGGCTGGAGGTCGGCCAGCGCGAGCACCGCAACCGCGTGCCGACGGCCGACCTCCCCCGTGACGAGCTCCTCCGCTGGGTGGCGGCGGCGCAGCACGAGGCACCGGGCTACGAGCTCCTCAGCGTCGACGGCCCTTTGCCCGACCACCTGCTGGAGCCGTACGCCGAGGCGGTCGCCGTGATGAACGACGCCCCGATCGATGCCCTCGACCTCGAGGACGTCACCTTCTCGGCCGACGAGCTGCGGTCGGCCCACGAGGCGATCGCCCGCCGGGGCACCGAACGGTGGACGGTCCTCGCGCTGCACCGGGAGAGCGGCGCCATCGCCGGGCTCACCGAGCTCTTCCTCCCCGCCCACGACAGGTGGCTCGTCGAGCAGGGGGACACCGGCGTGCTGGCCCCGCACCGGGGCCACGGACTGGGTCGGTGGCTCAAGGCGGTGAACGCGCTGCGACTGCTCGACGAGCGTCCCGACGTCGAGGTGATCCAGACGTGGAACGCGAGCACGAACCCGCACATGCTCGCCATCAACCACGCCATGGGCTTCCGGGCGGTGGGCGTCGAAGCGCTCGTGCAGGGTGACATCGAGCCGTTGCTCGAACGGCTCGGGCGACTGACCTGAGCGGACGAACGACCGCGCTCCGCCTCTGCTCGACCGAGCGCGATCAGGGAGCCACCGGAGGTGTCAGGAAGGCGCAGCGGGGCCCCGGTGACCGGGGCTCAGAGGCGCGGCCGAGCTGCGCCACGATCACCGCTGGTCCCGTCGACGCCTGCGGCCGCTACGGAGGCGCAGCGAGCGACGCGCCCCACATCGTGCGTCAGCTCGACTCGTTCAGCCGTCGGAGGAGGCCACGTGCGATCACGATGCGCTGGATCTCGTTCGTGCCCTCGCCGATGACCATCAGGGGCGCGTCCCGGTAGTAGCGCTCGATCGGCAGCTCGGTGGCGTACCCGTAGCCGCCGTGCACCCGCATCGCCTCGGTCGCGATCTCGAGGGCGGACTCGCTGGCGAAGAGCTTGGCCATGCCCGCCTCGACGTCCGCCCGTTCCCCCGACTGGTACCGCTCTGCCGCGCTGCGGGTGAGCAGGCGGCTGGCCTCGAGCTTGGTGGCCATGTCCGCCAGCTTGAACTGGATGGCCTGGTGCTCGGCGATGGGCTTGCCGAACGTCTTCCGCTCGGTGGCGTAGCGGAGCGACGCCTCGAACGCAGCCCGCCCGACCCCGCAGGCGCGAGCCGCGATGTTGATCCGACCGAGCTCGAGGCCGGCGAGGATCTGGTGGAGGCCCTTGCCGAGGCCGTCGGGACCGCCGAGCACCGACGAGGCCGGCACGCGGTGGCCGTCGTAGGTCATCTCGACCGTCTCGAGGCCCTTGTAGCCGAGCTTGCCGATGTTGCGGGTGGCCGAGATCCCGCCGTGGCGCTCGCCGGGCTCCTTCTCGACCATGAAGCACGTGATGCCTTCGGGTGTGCGCGCGGCGAGGGCGACGATGCCGGCCCGGACGCCGTTGGTCACCCACATCTTCGTCCCGTCGATCACGTACTCCTGGCCGTCGGGGGTGGCCCGGCACCGCAACGCCTGGGTGTCGCTCCCGGCGTCCGGCTCCGAGAGGGACAGGCACCCCCGGAGCGCTCCGGTGGCCATGGCCGGCAGCAACCTGGCCCGCTGGTCGTCGGTGCCGTGGCGGGCGAGCAGCCCGGCTGCGATCAGGTGGGTGTTGACGACGCCGGAGAGCGACATCCACCCGGCGGAAAGCTCCTCGACGATCCGTGTGTAGGTGACGACGTCGAGTCCGAGGCCCCCGTGGGCGGCGGGGATCGTGGCGCCGAACAGCCCGAGGCCGGCCATCCCCTCGACGATGGCTGCCGGGTACTCGTCGGCGTGCTCGAGCTCGATCGCGACCGGCAGGACCTCCCGCTCGACGAAGCGCCGCACCGTGGCCACGATCTCGTCGGCCACCTCCGGATCGGTGCGCTCGTACCGGGGCACAGGGGTCTCCGCCATGGCCGGCGAGCCTACGGTTCAGACCTCCCCCCGGTCGCAGCAGCGGTCGTCGGTCACGGGTGGCAGGACGCTCGCTGCCTGCCCCTGCAAAGCCACGTCAGCACGCGACGGGGTCCGCCGCCCCCCACCTGCCGAGGGTCCTCCTACAGGACGCCACCACCGCCGCCGACGGGGGCCGTGACCCACACGGCGGCGTCACGGCTGGCGGGCGCTGAGCCGCTCGACCCGACGGCGACGAGGACGTCCGCCAGCGGAGCCACGGCGACCATCCGCTGGGCCTGGTCACCGCCGTAGACGTCCTCGTCGTGGGGCGCGCGCGCCCAGGCGCTCCCGTCCGCGCTCCCCCACGCCGCCGCGTCGTCTCCTGGGCCGAGGCTCGTGCGGCCGACGGCGCCGACGACCGGCTCCCCCTGGGCCGGCGCCGAGACCGCCACGTCGAGCAGCTCCTGGTCGGCCGCCCCGAGCGCTCCGTCGTCGAGGACCGCCGGCACCCAGCTCCGCCCGTCCTCGGAGCGCCAGGCACGACCGTCGAGGCCCCCACCAGCGGCCCCGGACGAGCCGACGGCCACCACCCCCGCTCCCCCGGGCCCCACCGCCACGGCCTCGGCCCGGCCCTCGCCGAGGCCGACCTGCTGCCACGTCGTGCCGTCGAGCGACGACCACGCGGCAGCGCCGCCGGTCCCCTGCCCGACCGCCACGAGGGCCGGACCGGAGACCGTGAGGTCTGCCATGGCCTGGGCGCCCGGGCCGCCGAGGTCGCCTCCGGGGAGGACGCGGGCCCAGCCGGCGCCGCCGTCGGTGGACCGCCACACCGCAGCGTCTCCGTCACCCGTCCCCGTGTCGCTCCCGACCGCCACCAGCGCGCCGTCGATCCCGGCGACCACGGCTGCGGCCACCTGGTCACCGGGTCCACCGAACACGGCGTCATCGGGCGTGGATCTCGCCCACGAGCGGCCGTCGACCGACGTCCACACGGCGGCCGATGTGCCGTCCGTGCCGACGGCGACCAGGCCGGGACCGGCGGCGACGACGTCGAGGAGGCGCTGGTCCCCGGGCCCGTCGAGGCCGGGGGCGTCCACCCGCTCCCACTCGATGCCGTCGAGGGAGCTCCACACGGCGCCGTCCACGTCGGCCTCGGGCGCGTCCGGACGAGCCGACGAGCCGACGGCGACGAGCCGGCCGTCGAACCGCGTCGCCCCGTCGAGCCGCTGCTCCCCGGGGCCACCGAGGGCGGGCGACGGTGGCACCCGCTGCCAGGCCAGGGACGGTCCTGGCACCTGCAGCACCGGCTCCGCCTCGCCGTCCACGAGGTTCCAGGCGAGGGCTCGCGGCCCGTCCGGGCCGTCCTCCCACCCCACGACGAGGGCGCCGCTCCGGGTCGGCGCGAGATCGACGGCGTGCTGGTCCCCCGGTCCCGAGAGCCCGTCGCCCGGCAGCTCCTGGCTCCGTCGCCATCCTCCGCCAGCACCCGTGCTCCAGACCGCCGCATCGACGTCTCCCGTGTCGTCGGTGTCCGTGCCGACGACCACGAGGTCGGCGCCGAGCTGCGTGGCGGCCAACGCCACCTGGGCGCCGTCACCCCCGAAGACCGCCTCCCTGGGCGAGGCGCGCTCCCACGGCGCACCTGAGAGCGACGTCCACACGGCGGCGTCGATGCCGTCGGCCTCCTCCACGGCGCCCACGGCCACGGCCGTGGACCCCGCACCCAGCAGCGAGCGGGGCCTCGGCGCACCGGCAGCGGGCAGGAGCTCCTGCTCGACGGTCGGGGCGGGCTCCCACGACCTGCCGTCAGGTGACGTCCAGGACTCGGCGCTCCCACCGCGGTCGACGAGGACGAGGTACCCGTCGCCGTCGTCGCTGGCCCCGACGACACGCGCCGCGCCCGCCCGGTCGAACACCTCGGCACCCCCGGGGACCTGCTCCCACTCGAAGCCGTCGAAGGACGTCCACGTCGCCAGGGTCTCCCCTGCCCGGCCGAACACGGTGACACCGAGCTCGCCCACGACCACGACGTCGGCGTCGCTCCCGCCGTCCAGCCCCGTCCTGACCCAGGTCAGGCCATCGATGGAGACCCAGGCGGCCGCCCCCCCGGCCGCCCTGCCCACGGCCACGAACCCGTCATCGGTCACCACGACGTCGGCCAGCACCGAGCCCCGGGGGAAGTCGGAGGGATCGAGCAGGGCCCGCTCGTACCCGGAGCCGTCGAACGTGGTCCAGATCGCCGCCTCCCCGGCGGCCTCGCCGACGACGACGATGGCCCGGCTCCCGACGGCCACGCCGGTGAAGCGGCTGGCCCCGCCCGGGAGCGTGCTCGCGGTGGCCGACACCCGCTCGAGCGCAGGTGGCGGCGGCGCGGTCGTGGAGGTCGTGCGCCCGGGGGCGTCGTCTGCGGCCCGCTCGGGCACCTCGACGCCGTCGCCGGAGCAGGCGGCCGCCAGCGATGCCGCCACCCACACGGCGACGGCGACGCACCCCCGCCGCCACCCTCGTCGGCGCTCATCAGCCGCCTCCATCGACCTCCGCACCCGACGACAGGATCACCTCGAGGCGCAGAGGGCAAGGCGGGGCGGCGAGGCGCGCCCAGATGTGGGCACAGCGTGCGGTGCCGCCTACCGTTCTGGCATGACCGAGCCCGACCTGAGCGGCGCTGCAGCCGTCATCGACACCGCCTCGCTCCTCCTCGACCGGGCGGCGAAGCACCTCGCCGCCAGCGGCAGCATCGACGACCAGCAGCAGGTCGCCTACGACCTGGCCCATGCCGCGTCGGCGGTGGAGAGCTCGAGGGCGCTGCTCGACTACGGGGGGAAGGGCGACCTCGAGGCCAGGATCACCTGTGCCTTCGTGGCCGACGCCGTCCACGACCTCGCCTGCAAGCTCCTGGGCCGTGAGGAGGAGTGGGGGGTCGAGCCGGGTGACCTCGACACGGCGCTGCCCTTCCTCCGCTCGTACCGGGCCAGCGACTTCCTCATCGGCCTCGGCGGGCAGGCCGGCCCCCGACACCTCGACGCCGACTTCGAGATGGTCCAGGACACCTTCCGGCGCTTCGCCGAGCAGGAGATCAAGCCGAAGGCGGAGCACGTCCACCGCCACAACGCCGACGTCCCCGAGGAGATCATCCAGGGCCTCGCCGAGATCGGCGCGTTCGGGCTGTCGGTCCCCGAGGAGTACGAGGGGTTCGCGGGGGGCGGCGAGTCGGACTACATGGGCATGGTCGTGGCGACCGAGGAGCTCTCGCGCGGCTCCCTCGGCATCGGCGGCTCGCTCATCACCCGCCCCGAGATCCTCACGAGGGCGCTCGTGCGGGGCGGGACCGAGGAGCAGAAGCGGCACTGGCTGCCGAAGCTGGCGGACGGGTCGGTGATGGCGGCGGTGGCCGTGACCGAACCCGACTTCGGCTCGGACGTGGCGGGCCTGAAGGTCACCGCCACCCGGGTCGATGCCGGGTGGGAGATCAACGGCGTCAAGACGTGGTGCACGTTCGGTGCCCGCGCCGACGTCTTCATGCTCCTGGCCCGCACCGACCCCGACCGCTCGAAGACCCACCGTGGGTTGTCGCTGTTCGTCGTGCCCAAGCCCCGTGGCGAGGGCCACGGCTTCGAGTTCACCCAGGACGGGGGCGGCAAGATCTCGGGCCGGGCGATCGACACGATCGGCTACCGCGGCATGCACTCCTACGAGGTCGCCTTCGAGGGCTGGACGGTGCCCGAGGACAGCCTCATCGGCGGGGAAGCGGGCCTCGGCAGAGGCTTCTACTACCAGATGGAGGGGTTCGAGAACGGCCGGCTCCAGACCGCAGCGCGGGCGGTCGGCGTGATGCAGGCGGCCTACGAGGCTGCCGTCGCCTACGCCGAGGACCGAAAGGTCTTCGGCCAGCCGGTCGGCGCCTACCAGCTCACCCAGGTGAAGCTGGCCAGGATGGCCGTGGTCATCCAGGCTGCCCGGCAGTTCTCCTACGCGGTGGCTCGCATGATGGCCAAGGGCGAGGGGGCGCTCGAGGCGTCGATGGTCAAGGCCTACGTGTGCAAGGCCGCCGAGTGGGTGACGCGCGAGGCGCTGCAGATCCACGGCGGGATGGGCTACGCCGAGGAGTACGACGTGAGCCGCTACTTCGTCGACGCCCGCGTGCTGTCGATCTTCGAGGGAGCCGACGAGACGCTGTGCCTCAAGATCATCGCCCGTCGGCTGCTCGAGCGGGCCGGCGCCAGCTGAGGCGGCCCGCCCTCGTCAGGGGGCGCTGGGCTGCTCTGCGGCATCCCGCTCACGCCGGGACACGACGTCGCCGGCCAGGTCTCGCAGCTTCACGTTGAGTCGCTGCGAGGCCAGCCGGAGCTGGCTGAAGGCCTCGTCGGCGTTGACGCCGCCCTTGGCCATGAGGATCCCCTTGGCCTGACCGATCACGTCGCGCGAGGCCATCGCCTCCCGCAGCTGCACCTCTCGGCGGGCGGAGTCGATGATGACCGCGGCGTGGGCTGCGTAGAGGGTGGCCAGCATGCGGTCGGCCGCGCTGTAGGCGTCGGGCCGGGTGGCGTACAGGTTCAGCCCGCCGAGGGCCCTCGACCCTCGCGCACCACCGACCATCAGGTGGCAGGACAGCATCCCGCCGACGCCTGCCTCCTCCTCGCTGACCCGTCGCGAGAAGCGCGGCCAGCGGTCGTCGCTGGTGCTGTCACGGGTGAGCACCACGCCTGCGTGGAGCGCGGCGTCGAGGCAAGGACCCTCGCCCTCCTCGTACTGGATCCGGTCGCACTGCAGCGCCAGGTCACCTGTCGGGGCCCGGGTGACGAGCTGCGACCCCTCCTTCATCGTGAGGCTGGCGACCTCGCAGCCCTCGATCGTCCGGGTGGCGAGCGTCGTGACCCGCAGCAGCGTCTCGTCCAGGTCCTCCGACACGTAGAGGAGTCGCGTCGTCTCCGCGAAGGCGTCCAGCATCGCCACGGGCAGCGCCCCGCTCGGTTCGAGGTCATCGTCGTCGTGCACTGGTGCCCTTCTGGCGAGGAGCGAAGCGCAGAGCCCGGTTCTGGAGCGGGAGCCTCGGCGTACCCGTAGGAGCGGTGCGTCGATGGTACCCATGGCGGGGTCGCGGCAGTCGGCTCGGCTCCTGCGGGACGGCAGGATGAGGTGGTGCGCGTCTCCAGCGAGCTCCGGGCCGGCGTGGCGGCCGTCGCGCCGATGATCGTCGGCGTCGTCCCCTTCGGCCTCGTCGCCGGCGCCCAGCCGACCACGGAGGGCCTGGGCGGCGTCGCTGCGGTCGGCCTCTCCACCGTCGTCTTCGCCGGCGCTTCCCAGCTCGCTGCCGCCGACGTCCTCGCCGACGGTGGCTCGGCGGTGGTCGCCACCCTCGCCGCCCTCACGATCAACCTGCGCATGCTCCTCTACTCCGCATCGCTCGCGCCCTTCCTCGCCCATCTGTCGTTCGGGCGGCGCATGGGCGCCGCCTACCTCATGACGGACCAGGCCTATGCGGTGTCCATCACCCGCTGGACGAGCGGTGCGGACCAGGAGGAGCGCCGGCTCACCTACTACCTCGGGGCGGGCGTCAGCCTCTGGCTCGTCTGGCAGCTGAGCACGATCGCAGGGGTCCTCCTCGGCGGCGTCGTGCCCGAGTCCCTCCCGCTCGGCTTCGCCGTCCCCCTCGTGTTCCTCGTGCTCCTCGTCCCGGCCATCACGTCACGGTCCGCTGCGGTGGCCGCCGCAGTCGGTGGCGCCGCCGCTGTGGCCGCCGCGGCCCTGGACGCCGGTCCGCTGTCGGTGATCGTCGGCGCCCTCAGCGGCATCGTCGCCGGAGCGGCTGCAGAAGCGCTCGACGATCGCCTCGGGATGCACCAGGGGACATGAGCAGGATCTGGACCACCATCGTGCTGGCGGGCGTCGGGACCTTCGCCATGCGTGCGTCGTTCCTGGCGGCCGCGCACCGCCTGGCTGCCGTCCCGCCATGGGTCCAGCGCCTGCTGCGCCAGATCCCGCCCGCCGCCCTGGCGGCCATCGTGCTCCCCGCGCTGCTCCGACCCGAAGGGGCGGTCGACCCCCTCCACCCACGCTTCGCCGCCGGGGTGCTCGCCGGCCTGGTGGCGTGGCGCACCCGGAACACCGCCCTCACGTTGGTCGTGGGGATGACCACGCTCGTCCTGCTCGAGGCGCTCTGACCGGCGCCTCGAGGCCCGGCGAGCGCAGGATCAGGCGGGGGCGATGGCGATGGCGCGGCCGAGGCCGGTGACCTCGAGCACCTGGGTGGCGAGAGCCGACGGGCTGCGCACCTCGACGGTGGCGCCGGCGGCCCGGGCGAGCTCGGTCACGTGGGCGAGGCCGCCGAGCCCGGTCGAGTCGATGAACGACAGGCCCGCCAGGTCGAGCACGATGTGGTCGTCACCGACGTCGATGACCCCACGGACGATGGCCACGAGGTTGGGGGTCGACCCGAGGTCGAGCTCCCCTTCGAGGACGATGACGGTGCGGGGGTTGCGGTCGGTGATCGTGGCCTGGAACATGCGTCGCTCTCCCGAGATGCGAGAAGAACTGCGGGGGCGGGCGCTGCGAGCTGAACGGCCGGGTACCCAGTTTGCGCCCCCCTCGGCAGGTGCGCAAGACCCACCTCGCCGGTCGGACGCGCCGGTCCGGCCGCCCCCAGGGGACGGCCGGACCGGCAGCGCTCAGACGTCGGCGGTCGAGCGCTGGTCGGCGTCGCTGCCGTGGGAGACGATCGTGCCGAGACCCGAGGCGATCGACCCGAAGGCGTAGGCCGTCTCTGCGTGCTGGCTCCGGTCGAGGCCCTCGAGCTCCTGCTCGGGCGACACCCGCAGACCGATGACGAGGTCGATCACCTTGGCGATCAGGAGCGACACCACGAACGAGTAGGCGAAGGTGGCGGCGCTCGCGACCGCCTGGTCGGCGAGGAGCTCGGCGCCGCCGCCGAAGAGCAGCCCGTCGTAGCCGAGCTCGTTCACCGCCGTGTCGGCGAAGAGGCCGAGCATGAGGGCCCCGAGCAGACCGCCGACGAGGTGGACGCCGATCACGTCGAGGGAGTCGTCGTAGCCGAAGCGGTTCTTCAGCGAGATGGCCAGCAGGCACACCACGCCGGCGGCGCCGCCGATGGCGATCGGGGCGAGCCCGCCCACGAAGCCGGCGCACGGCGTGATGGCGACGAGTCCTGCGACCGCACCCGAGGCGGCACCCAGGGTGGTCGGGTGCCCGTCCCTGAGGCGCTCGGTCAGGATCCACGTGAGCATCCCGGCCGAGGCTGCGAGGAAGGTGTTCATGAGCGCCTGGGCGGCCACGGCGTTGGCGCCGAGGGCGGACCCGGCGTTGAACCCGAACCAGCCGAACCACAGGATGCCGGTGCCGAGCAGGGTCAGGGGCAGGGAGTGGGGCGGCATCGCGTCGTGGCCCCATCCCCTCCGCTTGCCGAGGACGATCACCACCGCCAGGGCAGCCGCCCCGGCGTTGATGTGGACGACCGCACCTCCTGCGAAGTCGAGGGCGCCCAGCTCGAAGAGCCAGCCGCCGCCGAAGACCCAGTGGGCCACGGGGGCGTAGACGAGGACGAGCCAGGCCCCGATGAAGAGCAGGTAGGCGCTGAACTTCATCCGATCGGCGGTGGCGCCGGTGATGAGGGCGGGCGTGATCACCGCGAAGGTCATCTGGTAGGCGCAGAACAAGACGAAGGGGATGGTGAGGCCGAGGAACTCGGGCCCGAGGTCGGGGCCCACGTCTCGGAGCCCGACGAAGTCGAGGTTGCCGAGCAGCCCACCGTTGCCCGGGTCGCCGAAGGCGATGGTGAAGCCCACCAGCGCCCACAGCACCGCCATCAGCCCCATCGCAGAGAAGTTCTGCATGAGCATGCCGAGGACGTTCTTGCTGCGGACCATCCCTGCGTAGAAGAAGGCGAGGCCCGGTGTCATGAACAGCACCAGGGCCGTCGACACCAGCATCCACGCGGTGTTGCCTGAATCCATCGTGATCTCCGTCTGTCGGAACGCTGTCCCTCCCACCATGACGGCCCGCTGTTTCAGGCGCGTTTCCCGTCGATGAACGCCTCGGCCCGAGGCGCCCGGCCTAGCGTCCGTGCGGTGGCTGGTGGGACCGGGTCCGCACCGGACCGTCCGGCGCGCCGGTCGGGCACCCGGCCGGGTGGCCGGGGCAGGACGGCCCTCCTGACGGTGCCGCTGGTGGTGGTGTTCGCCACCGCGGCGCTGGGCAACGCCCTCGCCCCGTCCCTGGTGGGCACCCACCCTGCGGTGCTGCTGGCCATGAACGCCACCACCCGGCACCTGCTGCTCACGTCGGGCTCGGTCGACGTCGTGACCTGGACGCTGCTCGGGCTCGGGCGCCGCCTGCTCGAGGATCCGTTCCTGTACTTCCTCGGTCGGTGGTACGGCGACGACGCGCTCGCCTGGGTCGACCGGAAGGTCGGCGGTGGTCGCGGGCTCGACCTCGTCCGCCGCCGGTTCAAGCTGCTCGGCTACCCGCTCGTGGCTCTGGCCCCCGGCGGCGTCGTCTGCCTCCTGGCGGGGGCGTCCGGCATGGGGCCGGTTGCGTTCCTCACGCTCAACATCCTCGGCACCATCGCCGCCCTCGTCGCGCTCCGGGCCATCGGCGAGGAGGCGGCGCAGCCGATCGAGGAGGTCGTCGCGTTCGTCGCCCGGAACCCCGTGCCGCTGACCGTCCTGACGATCCTGCTCACCGGCGGCTGGCTCGTGCGCCGCCGGCGGGCGGGGCAGCACCTGCCCTGACGATCCTCAGCGGCACGCCGCACGGAGCTCGAACCACACGCGCTTGCCGCCCACCAGGGTCTCCGACCCCCAACGAGCGGCCAGTGCCTCGACGAGCTGGAGCCCACGACCGTGCTCCTCGGCACCCCGGGGGTACGCCGGCGCAGCCAGGCCGGCGGCGCAGTCGGACACCGCCACCCCGATCACCGCCCCCTCGACCTCGACGTCGAGGCGGAACGGCGTCGTGGCGTGGATCACAGCGTTCGTCACGAGCTCGCTCGTCAGCAGGGCTGCGACCCGGACCGTCGGCTCGGGGATGCCCGGGCTCAGGAACCCCACGACCATCCTCCGGGCGGTGGCGACGGCGGCCACGGTCGGCGGGTGCCACAGACGGAAGGACGGACAGCGGGCACCCGCGTCCACGTCCCCGAGGAGCACCTGTCCGCCTGCACGTAGCATCTGCGCCCCTCTCCGCGTCACCGTGACACTACCAAGAGTCGTCGGCCGGGGCCGGCCAAACCGGACGAGGACCCCGAAGGCCCCGAAACGGAGCCCTCATCCCCCCAGGTGGTCGAGGAGGGGGGGCAGGACGTCGGCCGCGTGGCGCTCGGGGAGCCAGTGACCAGCGCCCTCGAGCGCCACGAAGCGGTAGGCGCCGTCGACGTGGGCAGCAGTGCCCTCCGCTGCGGTCCGCCCGAGGGCGGGGTCGGCGCTCCCCCACACGAAGAGCGTCGGCACCGCGATCCGCCCGACCGCCCGCAGCTGTGCGGGCGACGCCCCGGCCGCCCGGTACCACGACAGGGCGGCCGTGAGCGCGCCGGGCTCGGCCATGGCCTCCACGTAGGCGGCTGCCCGCTCGGCGTCCAGCCCGCTGCGCTCGAGCATGACCCGCAGGGGCGCCCCACCCGCCGCGAGCAGCAACCGCTCGGGCAGCCACGGCACCTGGAACACGGGGATGTAGGCGGACCGCAGGGCCTGCGCGGAGCGGGGCAGGGACGCCAGCATGGCTGCGGGGTGTGGCGTGGACAGCGACGTGATCGTACGCAGCCTGCCGGGGTGCTGCGCAGCGAGTGCCCACGCCACCGCCCCACCCCAGTCGTGGCCAACCACGTCGAAGCGCTCGGCGCCGAGCGTGGAGGCCATGCCGAGCACGTCCTCGACGAGACGGTCGAGGCGGTAGTCCGCCACCAGCCGGGGCCGGGCGCCGGCGCTGTAGCCGCGCTGCCACGGTGCGACGACACGATGGCCCGAGGCGGCGAGTGCCGGGGCGACCGTTTCCCAGGCGGCAGGGGTCTGCGGCCACCCGTGGAGGAGGAACACCACCGGCCCGTCCGCCGGCCCCTCCACGTTGGCGGGGAAGCGGTACGGGCCGACATCGAGCTGCTGGAGCGCCATGGCTGGCCCTTACCCAGCGGCCGCGATCACGCCGCCCAGGCCTTGACCTTCTCGATGACCTCCAGCGGGTCCGGTCCGGCCGGGGTGACCGAGAGGACGGTGACGCCCGACTCCTTGTAGGCCTGCACCTGCTCGCGGACGAAGCCCTCGTCACCGAACAGGGAGCTGGCCTGCAGGAACTCGTCGGGGATCTTGGCGGCCGCCTCGTCCTTCAGGCCGTCGAGGTAGAGGTCCTGGATCTCCTTCGCCTCGGCCTCGTAGCCGTACCGCGAGAAGAGGTCGTTGTAGAAGTTCTTGCCGCGGGCGCCCATGCCCCCCACGTACAGCGCCGTCATCGGCCGGTTGGCGTCCCTGACCCTGCGCGCTGCGTCCTCGTCACCGAAGCCCACGACGCCACCGGCAACGACCTGCAGCGGGCCGAGCTCGGGCGCCCGGTCGGCGAACCCGGCGTCGAGGTCCTCGCCCCACACGTCGCGCGCCTTGCCGGGGTTGTAGAAGATCGGGAGCCAGCCGTCGGCGAGCTCGGCGGTCATCTGCACGTTCTTCGGCCCGAGGGAGGCCACGTAGATGGGGATGTCGGTCCGCCGGGGGTGGGTGATGATCTTCAGCGGCTTCCCCAGACCGGTCCCCTGGCCCTCGGGCAGGGGCAGCTGGTACGCCCGCCCGTCGTGGACGACGCGCTCGCGGCGCCACACCATCCGGCAGATCTCGATGATCTCCCTCGTGCGCTGGAGCGGGCGGTCGTAGGGCACCCCGTGGAAGCCCTCGATCACCTGGGGGCCGGAGGCGCCCAGGCCGAGGACGGCACGACCGTCCGACAGCTCGTCGAGGCCGGCGGCGGTCATCGCCAGCAGCGTCGGGGTGCGGGTGTAGATCGGCAGGATCCCCGACGCGATCTCGACCCGCTCCGTCTTCGCCGCCAGGTAGCCCATGAGGGTCGGGGCGTCGTTGCCGTACGCCTCGGCCACCCACACCATGTCGATGCCGGCCTTCTCCCGCTCCACGACCTGGTCCACGGCCTGCTTGAACCCGCCTGCGTAGCTGAGCCCCATGCTGAGCTTCATCTGTCCCCCCCTGTCGACGCGCCGACGGCCGGCGGCCCTCGTACGCCCCCGGTCTACTGCGCCTGGTTGGTGAGGACGAGGGTGCCGGAGGCGCCGAACATGCCGCCGACCCCGTGCGCCACGCTGACCTCGACCCCCGGGACCTGCGCCGCCGCGGTGCCCCGCAGCTGGCGGACCGACTCCTGGATCGCGAACATGCCGTACATGCCGGTGTGGGTGTAGCTGAGCCCGCCGCCGTTCGTGTTGAGGGGCAGGGAGCCGCCCGGGGCGGTGTTGCCCTCCCCGATGAACGCGGCCGCCTCGCCCCTCCCGACGAAGCCGAGGTCCTCGAGCCCGTAGATCGGGAGGTGGGCGAAGGCGTCGTAGATCATGAGGTGGTCCACGTCGGCGTGGCCGATCCCGCTCTCGGCGAACGCCTTGGCGCCGGACACCCGGAACGCCTTGGAGGTCGTGAAGTCCTCCATCTGCGAGACCATCGGCGTCTCGCACGACTCCCCCGTGCCGAGCACGTAGACCGGGGGGCTCGTCAGGTCCATGGACCGCGCCCGCTCGGCCGAGGTCACGAGGAGGGCGCCCCCACCGTCGGTCACCAGGCAGCACTCGAGCAGGTGCATGGGGTAGGCGATCATCCTGGAGGCCAGGACGTCCTCCACGGTGATGGGGTCGCGCATCATCGCCCTGGGGTTCTGCGCCGCCCACTGCCGCTGGACCACCGCCACGGTCGCGAGCTGCTCGGCGGTGAGCCCGGTCTCCTTCATGTAGCGGAGCACACCGATCGGGAACATCGTCGGTGGGCCCGTCGGGCCGTACGGCACCTCGAACTGGCCGTTCAACGACTGGAGGTCGGGGCTCCAGGCGCCGTTGCCCACCCGTGAGCGCCCCGACTCCCCGTGGGTCACGAGCACGACCTCGCACATGCCGGCGGCGATGGCGGCAGCCGCGTGGCGCACGTGCAGCATGAAGGAGCAACCGCCGACGCTCGTCCCGTCGACCCAGGTCGGCGTGATGCCGAGGTGCTTGGCCACCGCCACCGGGCTCTGGCCTGCGGAGGCCACGCCGTCGATCTCCGCCTTGTCGATGCCGCAGTCGCGGATGGCGTTGACGGCGGCGTCGGCGTGCAGGCCGAGCGCCGACAGCTGCGGGATGCGACCGAGCTCGCTCGTCTCGGCAGCTCCGACGATGGCGATCTGGCCCTTGATGCTCACGACACCGACCCGGCGGGGCGGAACACCGGGACCTGGACGTCGCCGCGACCCTCGAAGGCGACCTGGAGGGCCATGTCGAGCTCGAGGGCCTCGGGGGTCTGGGGGACGCCGACGATGTTCGACATCAGCCGCGGCCCCTCCTCGAGCTGGACCACGGCGATGGCGTAGGGGGCCTCGAACCCGGGGGCGGCCCGGTGGTTGATCACGTAGGTGTGCAGCGTCGCCCGGCCCGAGAGGGGCTTCCACACCACCTCGTCGGAGAGGCAGTCAGGGCAGAACGGCCGCGGCGGGAAGTAGAAGGTGTCGCAGTGGGTGCAGCGCTGCAGCCGCAGCTCCCCGGCGGCGCAGCCGTCCCAGTACGGCTGGGTCTCCGGGGTCGGCACCGGTGCGGCCTTGCTCGTCATGTCCACGGCCGGAGGTTCGCCGGGCTTGACCGGCCGGTCAAGTCCAGCCCCGGGCCGGGTGGGGGCTGGGGCTCAGGTGCCGGCCAGCCGGCCGACGACCTCGGCGAAGGCGTCGAGCTCGGGGTCGTGGATCACCCAGTCGTTGAGCCCCCAGCGCTCGCGACGCTCCACCAGCTGGTCGCAGATCTCCTCGACGCTCCCGACGAGCGCCAGGGGTGCGTCGTGGGCCTGCTCGGGGCTGATGCCCATGGCCGGGCCCATCATCTCCGCCATCTCCTTGCGGTCGCCCCCCACCTGCACGATGAACGTGAGCATCTGCAGGTCGAGGTCGTCGAAGCGCTCCCCCGCGGCCTCCTTGATCCAGCCGATGCGCTTGTCGACCATGTCCGCCACCGCCGACTGGGCCGTCGCCTGGTCGGTGGCGCCCGACTTCAGGTTCGGGTTGACCCCGACGATGTCGGCGTGGCGCGCGGCGTGGGACAGCACCCGCTTGCCGCCGCCACCGATGAGCAGCTTCGGACCACCGCCTGCCGGGCGGGGCTGCCCGGCGGCGCCCTTGACCGAGTAGTGGGCGCCCTCGAAGGTGGCGGTGCCCTCCCGCAGCAGCTGGGTGTAGACGTCGACGGCCTCCTCGAAGCGGTCGACCCGCACCGCCGGCTCGTCGTAGGGGATGCCCGACTCCTCGTAGTCCGAGCGCATCCAGCCCGCCCCGAGGCCGAAGATGACCCGGCCCTCGCTGACGAGGTCGAGCGTGGCGATCTCCTTCGCGAGCACCACGGGGTGGCGGTAGTCGTTGTCGAACACGAGCGCGCCGATCTCCAGCGTGCTCGTCGCCTCGGCCGCCACGGTGAGGGCGACGAGCGGGCCCCACTGGTCGGTGAAGTGGTCGGGGATGTACAGGGCGGCGAGCCCGAGGTCCTCGGCCTTGCGGGCCCGTTCCCGCCAGGTCTTCGCGTCGGGTGCGTTCGAGGTCTGGAGGCCGAAGCGGAAGGGGCGCATGTCGCCGACACTAGGTCCATGCCCCCGCCGACAGGAGCGGCGCTCACCCTTCCTCGAGCGGTGCGGGAGGCGCCCGTGGTGGGACGCGGCACGGGGCTCAGACGGTGAAGACGACCTTGCCGAAGAGCTCGCTCCCGAGCATCCGCTCGAACCCGGTCCGGGCGTCGGCGAGGGGGAGGACGGTGTCGATCACGGGGCGCACACCGGTCACCTCGCAGAACGACGCCAGGCGACCGAGCTCGTCCCTCGTGCCCATCGTGGACCCGACGACCCGGAGCTGCAGGAAGAACACGCGGTTCAGGTCGGCGGAGGGGTCGGCCCCGCTCGTGGCGCCGGACACCACCAGCGTGCCCCCCGGCCGGAGCGAGCGCAGGGAGTGGCTCCAGGTGGCCGCCCCCACCGTCTCCATCACGGCGTCGACCCGATCGGGGAGGCGGGCCCCCGGCTCGAACGCCTCGTGGGCCCCGAGCACGAGCGCCTGTGCCCGCTTCTCCTCGCTCCGGCTCGTGACCCACACCCGGAGCCCGGCGGCCCGCCCGAGGACCACGAGCGCGGTCGCCACACCTCCGCCTGCGCCCTGCACGAGCACCGTGCCACCCGGCGCCAGGCCGCTGTTGGTGAACAGCATCCGGTAGGCGGTGAGCCAGGCGGTCGGCAGGCAGGCCGCCTCCTCGAACGACAGCGACGCCGGCTTGGGGACGACGTTGCCCGCCGGCACCGCCACCTTCGTCGCCAGGGTCCCGTCGTGCACCTCGGAGAGCAGCGAGCGCCGGGGGTCCAGGGTCTCGTCACCGGTCCACCCTGGGCTGGGCACCACGGCGTGGACGATGACGTCGTTGCCCTCGGCGTCCACACCCGCGGCGTCACACCCGAGGACGATCGGCAACCGCTCCTCCTTGATCCCCACCCCCCGCAGCGTCCACAGGTCGTGGTGGTTCAGGGCGGCCGCCCGCACCTCGACGACGACCCAGCCGTCGGCCGGCTCGGGGTCGGGCCGCTCCCCGACCACGAGGCCGGCGAGCGGGTCGGCGGGATCGGCTGAGGCAGCGGTGACGGCGAGCACGGCCGGACGCTAACGGCGGGCGGCAGGAGGACGTGCGGGGGGCTCGAGCGGCATGATGGCGGGAGCATGACGATGTGGACGTGCCCCGAGTGCGGCCGGCGCTTCGGCGTCGTCCGGCAGGGTCACGACTGCGCGCCGGCCCTGGGCATCGAGGAGTACTTCTCGACCGGGCCCGAGCACGAGCGACCCGTGTTCGAGGAGGTGCACGCCCACCTGGAGTCGCTGGGCGAGGTGCACGTGGAGCCGGTGTCGGTCGGCATCTTCTTCAAGCGTGGGCGGACCTTCGCCCAGCTCCGGCCGATGACGAGGTGGGTCGCGCTGTCGTTCGTCCTGTCGAGGACGGTGACGGACCGCCGCATCGCCCGGAAGGTGCAGAGCCAGGGCAGCCGCCACCACCACGTGGTGAACCTCCGTGTCCCGGCCGACGTCGACGACAGGGTCCGGGGCTGGCTGAGCGAGGCCTTCGACGAGGCGGGGCGCTGACGCAGCAGGCGGGACAGCCGGCTGTTGGGTCAAGATGGCGCATGGACGCAGGTGTGGCGACCGTCGTCGGACGGGTCGGGCAGGTGTGGCGCTTCCCGGTGAAGTCGATGCTCGGCGAGCGCCTCGAACAGGCCGAGGTCACGTCGGCAGGCGTCGTCGGCGACCGCTCCTGGGCCCTCGTCGACACGACCGACGGGAAGGTCGTCAGCGCCAAGAACCCGAGGAAGTGGGCCCGGACGCTCGAGCTGCGGGCCTCGTACCTCGAAGAGCCGGTGGCGGGTGGCCCGGCGCAGCCGGTGTCGATCGAGCTCCCCGACGGGACGGTGGCGACGAGCCGGGACGCGGGGATCGACGGCGTGCTCTCGGGGTTCCTCGGCCGGGACGTGCACCTCGAGTCGGTGGCACCCCAGCAGCGGACGATGGAGGAGACCTGGCCCGACGTCGAGGGGCTCGCCCCGGAGACCTTCATCGAGCGCACCCGGATCGACACGGGCGTGGACGGCGAGACGGTGAGCGACATCGCCATGGCGATGGCGGCGCCGCCGGGGACGTTCTTCGACCTCTCCGTGCTCCACCTCGTCACCGAGGCCACCCTGCAGGAGCTGACCCGGCTCCAGCCCGACGGCGCCTTCGACGTCCGCCGCTACCGACCCAACGTCCTGGTCGAGGGCGCCGGCGCCGGCTTCGTGGAGAACGGCTGGGTGGGGCGACGGGTGGCGCTCGGGGACCAGGTCGAGGTGCAGGTGTCCCTGCCGACGATGCGCTGCATCATGACGACCCTGGCGATGGAGGACCTCCCTCGCGACCCGAGCCTGCTGCGCACGATCGCCTCCCACAACCGCATCGAGATCGGCGGGCTGGGCACCTGGGCGTGCGCCGGCGTCTACGGCGACGCCGCAGCGCAAGGCACCGTGGCGGTGGGCGACGAGGTGCGCCTGTCGGGCTGAGGGCCGGCCCCTCCCTCAGGAGGTCGACGCTGCGTCAGCGAGGCGGTTCGGGTCGGCAGTCGCCGGACGGGCGGTGGCACGCAGGACCGCACGTCCCCCGCCCGTCCCCTTCGACTCGTACATCGCCGCATCGGCGCAGGCGATGAGGTGGTCGGCATCGACCGTGCCGGGCGCCCAGGCGACGCCGACGCTGGCACTCGGTTCCAGCACCACGCCCCGCAGCGGCACCGGAGCCCGGATGATCGAGGCGATGCGCTCCCCGAGGATGAGCCCCTCGGCTGCGCTCGTCACGTCCGGGCAGATGACCAGGAACTCGTCGCCGCCCACGCGCCCCACGACGTCGCCCGTGCGCACGGCGGTCCGCAACCGGTCGGCGACGATCACGAGGAGGGCGTCGCCGGCCCCGTGGCCGAGGCGGTCGTTCACCGCCTTGAACCGGTCGACGTCGACGAAGATCACGGCGGTGTCCTGGCCCGGGGTGCCGAGGGCCGACGCCAGGATGCCCATCGCCGTCGAGCGGTTGACGCACGACGTGAGCTCGTCGTACGTGGCGCGGTGCTCAAGCTCAGCCTGCATGAGCGAGGCGTCGGTGACGTCGGTGACGGAGCCCACGGCGCCGGTCACCCGGCCGTCGGGCGAGGTGAGGGCCCGGATGGCGACGTCGCACCGTCGGCGACCGGAGCCGTCCACAGGGTCGATCTGCAGGGTGAGGTCGACGTCGGCCCCGGCGAGGACCGCCTCGACCGCCGCCTCGAGCGCCTCCGCGTCGACGACGCAGCCGAGGAGCAGGTCCGAGTCGGCGTCGGGGGGCGATCCCGTGATCCGGTGCAGCTCCTTGTTGGCGTAGACGAGGTTCCCGTCGACGTCGATCTGCCAGACGCCGATCGGGAGCGCCCCCGCCAGACGACGGAAGAGCTGCTCGCTGGCCCGGACGGCTTCGTGCGCCTCCACCTCCTCGGTGATGTCGAACATCTCGCAGTCGACGTGGCCGCCCCCCTCGGCGTCGAGGAGGTTCCGGTTCGAGAGCTCCATCCACACCCAGTGACCGTCGCGGTGCCGGTGGCGGAGACGGCAGCGGGAGGTGGCCCCGGGCTGCGAGAGGACCTCCATCCAGGTGTCGATGGCGATGTTGCGGTCGTCGGGGTGGTACAGCTCGAGCGTCCGCTGCCCCACGAGGTCGGACGGCTCCCAACCCAGCACGGCGGTGACGTCCCCGTCGACCTCGAGCACGAGCGCCAGGTCGCTCTTGCGGAGGCGTACGAGCCGCGGAGGTGGCGCGACGATCCGAGCTGCCTCCTCGAGCTGCTCCCCCGGCCCGTCGACGGGGACGAGGACGCCGACGTGCACGCCGTGGGGGACGGTGACGTCGACGAGGTGCAGGACGGCTCGCCCCCCGGCCGACCCCGCCACCTGCACGGTGACCCGGGCCGAGCAGTCGACACGAGACCTCACCCAGGCGTCGACCACCTTCGGACGGTCCTCGGGCACCACGAGGTCGATCGCCGACCTCGCCTGCGCCACTCGCTGGCCGGTGAGGGGGACGCTGTCGGGCATCGGCACGAACAGCCCGTCGTGTCCGATCGCAGCGACGAGCGCGTCGGGGTTCTTGGCGAGGAGTGCCCGCAGCGCCGCATCTCTCACCTCGACCTCGTCCACCGCATGCCCCCATCTCTGTGTGCTGTCACATCGGAGGGACGGCGGGTGCACTTGACCGCGAGGCGACCGCACCGGAGGGGACGACCCCCGGAGGGTGTCGTGGCGCTGCTCCCGCTTTGCGCCGCGACCACCGGCAGTTCGTTGTTCGGAGCCCCGCTCGCCTACGCCTGCGGGTCGTCGGCGGGCGTGAGGTCGAGCGGCGG
The DNA here is from genome assembly GCA_902805555.1 of uncultured Acidimicrobiales bacterium. Classification (GTDB taxonomy): domain Bacteria; phylum Actinomycetota; class Acidimicrobiia; order Acidimicrobiales; family CADCSY01; genus CADCSY01. The sequence goes on from CADCSY010000009.1 coordinate 21,468, forward strand.
GTAGTACCGCTCGGCACCCATGGCCCGCACCTCGCTCAACCAGTCGCTCTCATAGGGCCACTCGGCCTCGCGCCCCTCGACCGGGCCCTGCCAGAACCGCTCGAAGGGTCCGGTGCCGGGTGACGCCAGCGACCAGGCCTGGCGCTTGTAGGAGAAGTTGTCGGGCTGCAGCCGGTGCGCCTCCCTGAAGTGCCGGACCGCGCCGGGCTCGTCCCCGGCCCGCCACAGGTGCTGGGCCAGCGCGAAGTGCGCCGCCGCCTCGGCACTCGACCGGTCCCGACGACCGGACCGGTCGACGACCTGTTCGGGGCTCAGGGCGTAGCGGCTCTCGGACCCGTGGGCGACCCAGTCCCGCAGGGCGAGCACGTAGGCATCGGGGTCGGCCTGGATCTTCGAGGCCTCCTCGAAGATCTCCCGCATGTGGTCGGGCGTGCCCTCGGGGACGCCGCGGCCGCTCCGCGCGCCCCGCCCGGGCGGGAAGGCCGGCTCGGCCGGGCGCACGACGACGCCCTCCTCGTCGATCCAGAGGCCGTTCGGGATGTTGACGACGCCGAAGCGCTCGGCCATGACGTGGCCGACGTCGACCAGCGAGGGGTGGGTCGGCGCCGCCGCCTCGATGAACGGCCGGCACGCCTCGGGGCCGGCGGTGTCCATGCCGACGGTGACGATCTCGAGCCCCTGGGGGTGGAGCTCCTCGCGCAGGGCCTGCCACACGGGCAGGTCACGGGCGCACCCTCAATAGGGGGCCCAGGCGACGAGCAGCACCTTCTGCCCCCGCAGGGAGGACAGGCGGAACAGCGCACCCTCTGCGTCGGGCAGCTCGAGCTCGGGTGCCACCGCGGTCGGGAGGGCACGGTCCTCGAGCGACGCCGGGCCGAGGGCCCACAGGCCCACCTCCTCGTCGTGGACGAGCGGCATCCCGAGGCGCTCGGCCACCGCCCCGACGTCGACGAGGTCGCCGCCAGGCGGGAGCGGCACGCAGATCTCGCCGCGGCAGGCACCCTGCGGCTTGAGCGCCCAACCGGTCTCGGCCTCGAAGCGCTCGCGCGGCACGTGCAGGTCCTCGAGGATCATGCCCAGACGCTAGTGGTGCGCCGCTCCCCCACGTCGACGTCCCCGCGCGCCGGCTGCCGCTCAGGGGCTGGCTGCCGGAGCCACGCCGGCGAAGCGGGGCGGCACCGTCCTCCAGTGGGACACGAGCGGCGCGCGCCGTGAAGCTGATGGCGTGGAGCCAGCCCACGAGCATGAACAGGTCGTGCAGCTCGGCGTCGCCGAGGTGCTCCCTGAGGCGGTGCCACAGGTCGTCGGTGATGTCGGAGGTGTCCCGCCTGCCGCACGGAGGCGGCCGGGGCGGTCCTAGGGTCGCGCCCATGTGCAGGAACATCACGACGCTGCGAGGGCTCCAGCCGGCTGCCACGCCGGTCGAGGTCGAGGCTGCGGCCCGTCAGTACGTGCGCAAGGTGAGCGGCGTGCAGAGCACCTCGGCCGCCACCGCCGACGCCTTCGAACGAGCCGTCGCGGCGGTCACGGAGGCGACCGCCGAGCTGCTCTCCACCCTGCCGCCCCGCAAGCAGCCGCCGCCGACGCTGCCCCCGCTGCGGCGGCTCTCGAACCGCCCGGCCTGAACGGCTGCGCCACCGCTCCGACCTCCCGAGTCGGGGGGCCGCCGATGGTCGGGCGACGAGATCGCGAGGCCGGGGTCGAGCCTCCGACGAGAGCTCGACCCCGAGACGGGCGGCGGAGCCGGCGGGTCAGAGGCCACCGCCGCCATCGACGACGACGGCCTGGCCCGTCATGTAGCTGCTGGCCGACGTGCAGAGGAAGGCGATGGCTCCGTCGAGCTCCTCGGGCCGCGCGATGCGGCGGAGCGGCACCTGCGACTCGAAGGCGCTGCGGAGCTCGTCGGACTGGACGAGCTCGTCGGTCATCTCTGTCGGGAACATCCCGGGGCACAGCGCGTTGACGCGGATCCCGTAGCGAGCCCACTGGAGGGCGAGCTCACGGGTGAGGCCGACGAGGCCGGTCTTGGCGGCGACGTAGCTCGCCTGGGGGAGGACCGCCGTCGAGCTGAACGCGGCGGCGGAGGCGACGTTGACGACGGCGCCGCCCTCGCCCCGCTCGCGCATGTGGCCGGCGGCGGCCCGGGCGAGCTCGAAGGGCGCCACGAGGTCGACGGAGACCACCTCGGCGAAGCGCTCGGTCTCCTCGCGAAGCGCCGGGACGACGTTGGAGATCCCGGCGTTGGCGACGACGACGTCGATGCGACCGTGCCGCTCCACGGCCTCGTCCACCAGGGCGGCCGACGCACCCGGCACGCTCACGTCGCACGTCGCGGCGTCGCCCTTCGCCAGCGAGCCGGCGAGCGCCTCGATCCGGTCCGTGCGGCGGGCGGCGAGGACGACGGTTGCCCCCAGCGCATCGAGGACCCGGGCGCAGCGGGCCCCGATCCCCGAGCTGGCGCCGGTGACGATCGCCACCTTGCCGTCGAGGCGGAGCTGGGCGAGCGGGTCGACGTTCTCGGCGGCATCGGTCATGCGCGCACGCTACGCCGCGAGGTCGCAGGGCTCACGAGGAGGTCGAGGGTGGGCCCGTCGTCGAACTAGAGGGGGGCGAGGTCGGCGGGACCGAGCTCGATGAGGGACGCCACCTCGTCCTCGTGGACCGGCCGGTAGTCCCAGGCGTCCACGCCGACGTTGATCATGCGACCTCGCTGGCGCCACCGGTCGTGGACGTGGCCGTGCACCAGCCATCGCCCGTCGTCGCTCGGCCGGTGCTGGGTGAAGCGGTCCTCGTCGTGGCTGTCGCCCTCGTACGGGAAGTGGCCGGCACGGACCGGGTGGCCGGCGACCTCCATGTCGATCGTCCCCTGGTGGACCTCTGCGAAGCCGGCGTCGAGGTAGCGCTCGTGCCAGCCACGCGCCCGTGCCCCGTTGCCCGACCAGCACCGGTCGTGGTTGCCGGCGACGAGCAGCTTCGTGCCTGCGAGACGGGGCACGAGGGAGAGCGACGCCTGGATCGGCCCGAGGGCGACGTCGCCCAGCACCAGGACGGTGTCACCGTCACCGACCACCCGGTTCCAGCGGTCGACGAGGCGGCCGTCCATGTCCGCCACCGCGTGGAAGGGCCGATCGCAGTACCTGATGATGTTGGCGTGGCCGAGGTGGAGGTCGGCGGTGAGCCACAGCGCCATCACCCCATCCTGGCGGTTCCGGCCGCCGGCTCCGCAGCCGGAGCGGACGCGGGTCGGCCCGCCCCCGATGGGGGCGGGCCGATCCGGCGACCGGACGTGTCCTGCTACTCCTCGCTGAAGGCGCCCGTCTCGCCCTCGGCATCGATGATGTCGCCGATCGGCTCGTACGTGCCGAGCTCCTCCCCTGCTGCGGGCGGGACGTAGCGGGCCAGCTGGGTCGCCTCGACGATGTAGGCGTCGTTGGTCCCGTCGGTCCGGAGCGTCGCCCCCTCGAGGAAGAGCGGGTTCTCGACGTCCATGCTCCAGACGGCCCGCATGAGGTTCACGCGGTTGAGGCCGCCCTCCATCTCCGACGCCTGGCGGAAGACCGCCTCGACGGTGTTGGCGAAGATCGTGCCGGTGTAGAACGACCCGGCGAACGGGTCGAGTCCGGCCCCCTCGAGCACCTCGATCGACTTCGCCACGGCGGGGTCGTCCGCCTCGCCGGGCTCCTTGGCCGTGGTGGCGACGATGACGCCCTCACCTGCCGGGTCGACCGGCTTGAAGTAGGTCGGGATCCCCTGGCAGGTGTACGAGAGGAACGTCGTGCCCTCGTAGGACTCCTGCGCGGCCAGTGCGGCCATGCTCGTCGGGCACGGAGCGCCGGTCGTGCCCAGGAGGACGACCTCGGGGTCGGCCGCCACGATCGTGGTGATCTCGTCGGTCACGTCGGGGGTGGCGGGGTCGTGCGTGACCGACTCGACGAGGTCGATCTGCCCCTCCTCGGCGCAGCCTTCGACCGTCTCCCGGTAGGAGGCGCCGAAGTCGTTGTCGGTGAACAGCCCGGCCACCTTGGTGTCCTCGCCCATCTCGGTGGCGATGTAGTCGCACCAGACGAGGGCCTCGGTGTTGTAGGCGAAGAGCCCTCCGATGTTCCAGGGGTACTCGGCCGGGTCGCCCCAGGCCGGGAACCCGGTGGAGTTGAACAGCTGCGGCACGCACTCCTCATCCGTCAGGTCGCGGATGGCGAGGTTGTTGGGCGTGCCGACCATGTACACGAGGGCGAAGGGGTTCTCGGTCTCGAGGAACTCCTCGGTGTTGCTCACCGTGCGGGCCGGGTCGTAGGCGTCGTCCTGGGAGACGAGCTCGATCGTGCGGCCGTCGATCGGCTCCATCTGGTCGAACCACGCCCGCATGCCGTCGTCGAGGCCACCGAGGGCGGCCACGGCGCCCGACTCGGGGAGGCTCATGGCCAGCTTGATGCTGTCGTCGGTGATGCCCTCCATCGGGTCCCAGTCGGAGGGGCAGTCGGGGAGGGGCAGGACCGTGCCCTCGGCCACCTCGACCTCCTCGTCCATGTTGATCTCGCCGCCGGCCGGGGCCGACCCGCCCCCCTCGTCCTCCGACGCTGCGCCGTCCTCCACCTCGGTGGTGTCGGCGGCGTCGGTCTCCTCCTCGCCGTCGTCTCCGCACGCGGCGGCGAGGACGGAGAAGGTCAACAGCACGGCGGCGATCCGCCACCATGGAGCTGCTTTCACGGTGTTCCCCTTCTGTTGGTGTGTGTGGAGCTAGAGACCGGAGACACGGCTCGGGTCGTGTCGCGAGAGGAGGCCCTCGGCCGCCGCCTCCTGCACGTCGATGACGTCGTCCGGCACCGCCGTGCCCCTGCTGGGCTGGACGCGCACGAGGCGCGAGCGGAGGCGCCTGGCGCCGTAGACGACGCCGCCGGGGAGGACGAACGTGAGGACGATCAGCAGCACCCCGAGGAAGAACGAGCCGGTGGGACCCCGGAGGAAGCGCTCGGGCACGCCGGGGACCGACTCGACCTGGGACGCCCACAGGGGCACGAAGACGATGACGAGGCCACCCACGACGGCACCGCTGAGGGTGCCGACCCCCCCGACGACCAGGCCGACGACGAGGAAGATTGCGAGGTTGACGCCGAAGACGTCGGGCGCCACGAACTGGACGGCCATGGCGTACATCGTCCCGGCCACCCCGCCGAGCGCAGCGCTCATGCCGAACGTCAGCGTCTTCGTGACCGAGAGGTTCACGCCGCTGACGGCGGCTCCCGTCTCGTTGTCACGGATGGCGATGATCGACCTGCCGGGGCGGCTGTAGATGAGGTTGCGGGTCAGCCAGAAGGCGATGCCGGCGATCGCAGCCAGCAGCAGGTACACCCAGATCGCACCCTCCTCGCGACCCCCGAGGCGGCCTTCGCCGAACGCCCACTCGCCCACGAGCGGGATCTTGGCGAGCGTCTCGGCGATGCTCTCGAGCGGGAGCCACGACGGGGCGTCGAGGTCGGACGAGATCCGCTTGCCGTTGGCCCCTCCCGTCCGTTCGCTCACCTGGTCGTGGCGGACGAGGGCCGGGAAGACCGCGGCGAGCCCGAGGGTCACCAGCGCCAGGTAGAGGCCCCTGATGCGCAGGGCCGGGATGCCCACGAGCATCCCCACGAGGAAGGTGAAGGGGATGACCACGAGGAGCGTGAGGAGGTACGGCCACTCGTTGTCGACCACGAGCGAGGCGGTGATGTACGCCCCCAGCCCCATGAAGAAGCTGTTCCCGAGCGAGATCTGGCCGTTGTAGCCGATGAGGAGCCCGAGCCCGAGGACGGCGACCATGTACGAGACGCCGTGCGAGAGGTTGCTGAGGCTGAAGGTGAACGTGCTGGAGCCGATGCTGAACGACGGCGTCTGCACCGCCCAGAACGGCACGAGGACGGCGAGGGCGACGAACAGCGCCCAGGTCACGATGCGGTAGGTGCGGTGGGCCGAGCTCCCCTCCACCAGCGTCCCGCTCATGCTGTCTGCTCCTGGCCTGCGGCCGGGCCGCTCGGGCCACGCTGCGCTCGTGCTGTCCGCTCCTGGCCGGCGGCCGGGCCGCTCGGGCGACGCTCGCTGCGCTCGCTCATACCCGCTCCACCCGCTTGCTGCCGAAGAGGCCCTCGGGCCGGATGATCAGCACGGCGATGAGGACGAACACCGCCGTGGCCAGGCCGAACTGGCTCGGGATCCACTCGACGTAGCCGACGACGATGCTCTCGACCAGGCCCAGTGCCAGGCCCCCGGCCAGGGCGCCCCAGAGGCTGTCGAGCCCGCCCAGCACTGCGGCGGCCGAGGCGAAGATCAGGACCCGCTGGGCGAAGTTGGGGTCGAGCTGGCGGACGGGGTCGGACACGAACAGCACGCCGGCGAGGGTGCCGACCGCCGCCGCGAGGGCCCAGCCGAACTGGAGGGTCGGTCCGGCCCGCACGCCGACGAGCCCGGCGGACTCGAGGTTCGAGGAGACGGCCCTGAAGGCCAGCCCGATCTTGGTCTTCCTGAGCAGGAGCGACAGCAGGAGCAGCAGGACGACGACGGTGACGAGGGTGCCGACGGTGTACCACCGGAGCCGGGCGATGCCGAAGGTGTAGAGGTCGTCGGCCGGGAAGATGCCGGGGAAGCGCCTCGGGTCGTAGCCCCAGATCATCCCGGCGAGGGCGTTGATGAGCAGGAACAGCCCGAGGGTGATGATGACGAGGGGCAGGTGGTTGCTCGGGTCGAACGGCCGGATCAGGGCCCGCTCGGTGACGGCGGCGAGGACGGCGGTCGCGACCATGGCGAGCACGAGGGAGACGACCACCGGCAGGCCCTGCTCGACGGCGATCACGTAGGTGACGAACGTCCCGAGCATGGCCAGCTCGCCCTGGGCGAAGTTGATGAGCGTCGTCGCCTTGTAGATGAGCACCAGGGCGACGGCGATGGCTGCGTAGGTGGCGCCGGACGAGATGCCGTCGAAGAGCCGTGCGAGGAAGAGCTCCACGGGTCAGCGCTCCTGTCGTGGGTGCGGTGGCGTGTGCGCGGTGGGAGACATGGTGTCAGTAGCCGAGGTAGGCCCGGCGGACGGCGTCGTCCTCCTGGAGCTCGGCGGCGGTGCCGCTGAGGGCGATGGTCCCCGCCTCGAGGACGTAGGCCCGGTCGGCGATGGCGAGGGCGAGGTTGGCGTTCTGCTCGACGATCAGCATCGTGGTGCCGCCCTCGGCCTTGATCGTGCCGAGGCGCTCGAAGAGGCTCTGCACGACGAGTGGTGCGAGGCCGAGCGACGGCTCGTCGAGCAGCAGCAGCTTCGGCTTGCTCATCAGCGCACGCCCGAGGGCGAGCATCTGCTGCTCACCGCCGGAGAGGTTGCCGGCGGCCGAGGCGCGACGCTCGCCGAGCACCGGGAAGGCCTCGTACCACCGCTCGATGTCGGCGGCGACGCCGCTGTCCTTGCGGGTGTAGGCGCCGAGGCGCATGTTGTCGTCGACGCTGAGGTCGGCGAAGGTGCCCCGACCCTGGGGGACGTGGGCCACGCCCAACCGTGCGACGTCGGCGGTCCGGCGCCCGACGACGTCCTCGCCCGCCACCTTCACGGACCCCCGGGCGGTGACCATCCCGCAGATCGACCGGATCGTGGTGGTCTTCCCCGCCCCGTTGGCCCCGAGGACCACGACCACCTCGCCGTGGGCCACCTCGAGGCTGATGCCGTGGAGCACCTGGACGGGTCCGTAGGCGGCGTACACGTCCTGCAGGACCAGCAGCGGCATGCCGTCCGGCGGACGGGACCCGTCGACGACCGAGCGCTCGGACGTGCTCACCTCGACGCCCCCCTCATGCCGGCGCACCCAGGTACGCCTCGATGACCTTCGGGTCGCGCTGGATCTCGCCGGGGAGCCCTTCGGCGATCTTGCGGCCGAAGTCGAGGACGACGATGCGGTCGGAGATCCCCATGACCATCGCCATGTGGTGCTCCACGAGCAGCACCGTCAGGTTCCGGCTCGCCTGCACCGACCTGATGACCTCCGCCAGCTCGTCGACCTCGCTGTGGGTGAGCCCGCTCGCCGGCTCGTCGAGCAGCAGGAGTCGTGGCTCGGAGACGATCGCACGGGCGAGCTCGACCCGCTTCAGGGTGCCGAAGGGGAGGCCGGCGGCCGGGTGGGAGGCGTACTGGTCGAGGTCGAGCTCCTCGAGCACCGCGTACGCCCGGTCGCGCAACCTGGCCTCCTCCTTCTTCAACCCGATGCGGAGGAGGGCGCCGAAGAAGCGCGTCGTGGAGGCCGTGTGCATCCCCACCATCACGTTCTCGAGGACGGTCAGCCCCTTCCACAGCGCGAGGTTCTGGAAGGTCCGCCCGATCCCCTCCTTCGCGATCTGGTGGGGCTCCAGCTTCGTGAGGTCCTTGCCCTCGTAGGTGACGGTCCCCGACGTCGGGTCGTACACCCGGCTCACCACGTTGAACAGCGTCGTCTTCCCGGCCCCGTTGGGCCCGATGAGGGCGCAGATGTCGCCCTCCCGGATGGAGAACGAGAGGGTGTCGAGGGCGACCACGCCGCCGAAGCGCACGGTGACCTCCCGCACGTCGAGCAGTGGCGCAGGCTCTGTCCTCGGCGTCGTGTCCGTGCTCGTGGTGCGCTCCTTCGTCTTGCCACCGGCGGGCGAGGACCCGTCGGCTCCGAACCTAGCGCGGCTCCCCCCGCCAGGTGTGTCACCCGTCACATGCCCGGCGCCGCCGCCTCGATCGTCGTCTGGCGGAGGTAGAACCAGTACGTCCGCCAGCGCACGTCGCCGACCGGCGGCAGGAGCGAGAGCAGGTCGCGGTACATCCACCACGTCCGGCGGAGGCCCTCGACCCGACCGAGCTTGTCCCGCTTGGTGCGGTGGTAGACGCCGCGCATCGTGCGCACGCTCATCGGGAGCCGCCCCTCGCAGAGGACCTCGTTGAGGCGGACCTCGATGGTGTAGCCGTCGAGGTGGTCCGGGGGGATCGACTCGAACACCCACCGGGGCAGGATGCGCTCCCCGGACAGCGGCGGGCAGCGCAGCACGAGCCAGTTGAGCCGCACGCCGTAGTCGAACGCACCGATCGACATCACCGAGCGGCCGGCCAGGAACGGCTCGCAGACGGCGTCGAGGTGGGCCGCGGTGAGCTCCGTGCAGTCGGCGTCGACGAAGAGGATGGCGTCGGCGTCGCTGGCGGCCACGCCGGCGGCCATCGCCCTGGCCTTGGAGCCCGCCGACCCCCGGAGGCGCAGGACGACTGCGCCCGCCGCCTCCGCCAGGACGGCGGTGTCGTCGGTCGAGCCGTCGTCGACGACGAGCACGGTCCGCACGGCTGCGCAGCCGGCTGCCGCAGCGACGTTGGCCGCCACCGTCGGCGACTCGTCGCGCGCCGGCATCACGACGTCGACGATCACCGCCTGCCCCCGCCCCCCGCCGGGGCCGGGTCAGCCCTGCTGGAGGGCAGCGATCGCCTCGTCGAGCGCCAGCGCCCTGCGGGCGTTCTCGACGTGGAGGTTCTCGATCATCCGGCCGTTCACGCTCACCACGCCCTTGCCGGCAGCCTGCGCCGCCTGGAACGCCTCGATGATCTCCCTCGCCTGCTCGACCTCCGTCGGGCTCGGGGCGAACACGCGGTTGCACGGCTCCACCTGTGTGGGGTGGATCAGGGTCTTGCCGTCGAAGCCGAGCTGGCGACCCTGGACGCACTCCGCCTCGAAGCCCCCCTCGTCCTTGATGTCGTTGTAGACGCCGTCGAGGATCACCTTGCCGGCGAGGCGGGCCGCCAGCAGGCACTGCTGGAGCGCGAAGAGCATGGGCTGGCGACCCGGCACGTGCTCGGCGTGGAGCTCCTTGGCGATGTCGTTCGTGCCCATCACGAGGACGGCCAGCCGGTCGGACGCCGCTGCGATCTCCCGGGCGGCGAAGATGCCTGCCGGGGTCTCGAGCATCGCCCAGATGCGGACGCCGGCCGGGGCGCCGGCAGCGTCGAGGCGGCGCTCGATCTCGGCGATGTCGGCAGGGCCGTCGATCTTGGGGACCAGCACGGCTGCCGCGCCGGAGGTGGCGGCGGCGGCCAGGTCGTCGGCTCCCCACTCGGTGTCGAGGCCGTTGACGCGGATGACGACCTCCCGGAGGCCGTAGCCGCCGCCCGAGGCGGCTGCGCACACCCGGTCGCGGGCCTCGGGCTTGGCATCCGGGGAGACGGCGTCCTCGAGGTCGAAGATGAGGGCGTCGGCGGGGATCCCCTTCGCCTTCTCGAGGGCCCGCTCGTTGGCGCCTGGCATGTAGAGGACGGAGCGGCGGGGGCGGAGGTCCTGTTCCATCGGTCAGCTCGCCTTCAGCTCGTAGGTGGCGGCCAGCTCGGGGTCGCGCTCGGCCAGCGCCTTCGCCAGGTCGAGGACGACCCGGCACTGCTTCACCGACGCGTCGTCCTCCATCTTCCCGTCGAGCATGACGGCACCGGTGCCGTCGCCCATGGCCTCGACCACACGGCGGGCGTGCGCCACCTCGGCGGGGGCGGGGCTGAACACGCGCTTGGCGATCTCGATCTGGGCGGGGTGGAGGCTCCACGCGCCGACGCAGCCGAGCAGGTAGGCGTTGCGGAACTGGTCCTCGCAGGCCACGACGTCCTTGATGTCACCGAAGGGCCCGTAGAACGGGAGCAGGCCGTGCATGACGCACGCGTCGACCATGCGGGAGATCGTGTAGTGCCACAGGTCCTGCTGGTACGTGGCCCGGTCGGACGTCAGGTCGTCGCCGGTGGGGTCCGCCCGGACGAGGTAGTCCGGATGGCCGCCACCGACACGGGTGGTCTTCATGCGCCTGTTGGCGGCGAGGTCGGCCGGCCCGAGCGAGAGGCCCTGCATCCGGGGCGACGCGCCGCAGATCTCCTCGACGCTGGCGACGCCCCGGGCGGTCTCGAGGATGGCGTGGATGAGGATCGGGCGCTGCAGGCCGGCCTTCGCCTCGAGCTGGGCGAGCAGGCGGTCGACGTAGTGGATGTCCTCCGGGCCCTCGACCTTGGGGATCATGATCACGTCGAGGGCATCGCCGATCTCGGTCACCGCCGCGGTCAGGTCGTCGAGCGCCCACGGGGAGTCGAGCGAGTTCACCCGGGTCCACAGCTGCGTGTCGCCCATGTCGGCGGACCTGCCGACCTCGACGAGGCCGGCCCGGGCCGCCTCCTTGTCCGCGGCCGGGACGCCGTCCTCGAGGTTGGCGAGGAGGATGTCGACGGTGGGGGCGATGTCGGGCACCTTCGCGACCATCTTCGGGTTCGACGGCGGGAAGAAGTGGATGACCCGAGAGGGCCGGAAGGGGACCTCCCGCACCGGCTCCGGCGCCCCCAGGGCGAGCGGGCGGAAGAAGTCCTTCGGGCTGCGCATGGCACGGGACGCTATGCGCCGCCGCAGAACCGGGTGAAGTCGAGGCCGGCGGCCCTGAGCTGTCACACCCACCGGGGATGATGGGTACATGCGTTCGACGGTCTCAGAGGTGCGGGACGAGCTTCGGGACACCCTCGCCGCCCTCGACCCCGAGGTGCTGCCAGCCGCCGCAGCCCAGCGACTCGTCAGCCTGTTCGCCGACATCGAGAAGCTCGCCGCCGCCGGCAAGGCCCTGGCGGCCCGACGGGTGGAGGAGGCGGGGGTGTGGCGCAACGGGGCGGACCGCTCCGCTGCCGACTGGCTGGCCCGCACGACCGGCACCACCACCGGCGCCGCCCGGGCAACCCTCGAGACCGGTCGCGCCGTGGCGGACCAGCCGCAGGTCGATGCCGCCCTGCGCGCCGGTGACCTCACCCTCGTGCAGGCCGAGGAGGTGACGGCGGCTGTGGCCTCCGACCCGGCTTCCGCAGGAGCGTTGTTGCATGCGGCGAGGTCGGAGACGGTGAAGGAGCTGAAGGAGAGGTGCACGCGGGTGCGGGCCGCGGCCGCCGGCGCCGAGGCGCGTCACGCCGAGCTGAACCGAACGCGGCACCTGCGCACCTGGACCACTGGTGACGGCGCTGCCCACCTCCACGTCAAGACCACGCCCGATCGGGTCGCCCGCCTCCACGCCATGCTGGTCCCGCACGTGAAGGAGGCGTTCGACATCGCCCGCAAGGCCGGTGTCAGGGAGTCGCAAGAGGCGTACGCGCATGACGCCCTCTTCCACCTCCTCCAATCCAGCAAGGGCGCGAGCATCGGTCCGGGGCGCGGGTCGGACGTCAAGACGGTCATCCGCATCGACCACACCGCATTCACCCGCGGTCAGGTCGAACCCGGTGAGACGTGCGAGATCGTCGGCGTGGGACCGATCCCCGTGTCAGTGGCCAAGGCGCTGTCCGTGGATGCGTTCTACGCAGCGGTCATCACCCGGGGGGTCGACGTCGTCAACGTCGCCCACCTCGGCCGAGCCGTCACCGCCGAGCAGCGCACCGCCCTCCAGCTCCGCGACCCCACCTGCGTCGTCCCCGGCTGCACCACCAGCCACGGCCTCGAGATCGACCACACCACCTCAGCCACCGGCTGGGCCGACACCAG
>CADCSY010000010.1 GCA_902805555.1 uncultured Acidimicrobiales bacterium
CATCCAGCCCGCCGGGTCGGCCGCCCGGTACGAGGACCGGGTCGGTGACAACCACCACCACCTGATCTGTCGGACCTGCGGCCGGATGGTCGACGTCGACTGCGCGGTGGGCGACGCCCCCTGCCTGACGGCCGCCGACGACGCCGCCTACGAGATCGACGAGGCGGAGGTCACGTACTGGGGCCGATGTCCCGCCTGCATCGAAGCGGCTCCCGCCGTCCCGGAGGCCTGATCGGGGGGGGCGTGCAACACCTGCCGAGGTGACCCCCTCGGCCGAGATCGACCGACGTCAGCGTGCAGCACCCACCGACAGCAACGACGAGCAAGAGGAGAACGACGTGTCCGACATCGAGACCGGCAGCGGCGGCGAGGGCAGCGAGAGCGAGAACCCGGCGATCGACGCCCCGACGGTGAAGTCGACCCGGCCGAGGACGAACCAGGACTGGTGGCCGAACCAGCTGGACCTGAAGGTCCTCCACCAGCACTCGCCCCTCTCCAACCCGATGGGCCCCGACCACAAGTACCCGGAGGCGTTCGCAGGTCTCGACGTCGACGCGCTGAAGCGCGACGTCATGGGGGTGATGACGAGCTCGCAGGACTGGTGGCCCGCCGACTATGGCCACTACGGGCCGCTCTTCATCCGCATGGCGTGGCACTCCGCCGGCACCTACCGCATCGCCGACGGCCGCGGTGGCGCCGGGGACGGATCGCAGCGCTTCGCCCCGCTCAACAGCTGGCCCGACAACGCCAACCTCGACAAGGCGCGGCGGCTGCTGTGGCCCGTCAAGCAGAAGTACGGCCAGAAGCTCTCGTGGGCCGACCTGATCGTCTTCACCGGCAACTGCGCCCTCGAGTCGATGGGCTTCGAGACGTTCGGCTTCGCCTTCGGCCGGGAGGACATCTGGGAGCCCGAGGAGATCTTCTGGGGCCCGGAGGACACGTGGCTCGGCGACGAGCGCTACAGCGGCGAGCGCGAGCTCGCCGACAAGGTCGGCGCCGTGCAGATGGGCCTGATCTACGTGAACCCGGAGGGGCCGAACGGCAACCCGGACCCCATGGCCTCGGCCCGGGACATCCGGGAGACGTTCGCCCGCATGGCCATGAACGACGTGGAGACGGCGGCCCTGATCGTCGGCGGCCACACGTTCGGCAAGTGCCACGGCGCCGTGAGCCCGGACTACGTGGGTCCCGAGCCCGAGGCGTGCCCCGTCGAGGCCCAGGGCTTCGGCTGGCACAACACCGCCGGCCAGGGCAACGGCCCCGACACGATCACCAGCGGCCTCGAGGGTGCATGGACGAACGAGCCCGCCAAGTGGGACAACGGGTACCTCGAGAACCTGTTCAAGTACGACTGGGAGCTCACCGAGAGCCCGGCCGGCGCCAAGCAGTGGACGCCGAAGGACCCCGCAGCGGCGGACGACGTGCCGGACGCCCACATCGCGTCGAAGCGGCACGCCCCGATCATGCTGACGTCGGACATGGCCATGAAGGTCGACCCGACCTACCGCGCGATCGTCGAGCGCTGGCACGAGCACCCCGAGGAGCTCGCCGATGCGTTCGCCAAGGCCTGGTACAAGCTGCTGCACCGCGACATGGGCCCCCTCGCCCGCTACCTGGGGCCGTGGGTCCCCGAGCCGCAGCTGTGGCAGGACCCGGTGCCGGCCGTCGACCACGAGCTGATCGGCGACGAGGACGTCGCCACCCTCAAGGCCAGGCTCCTCGAGTCGGGGCTGTCGGTCTCCCAGCTCGTCTCGACCGCTTGGCGGTCGGCCTCCAGCTTCCGCGGCACCGACAAGCGCGGTGGGGCGAACGGGGCACGGATCCGCCTCGAGCCGCAGCGCAGCTGGGAGGTCAACGAGCCGGCCGAGCTGGGCGCGGCGCTGCAGGTGCTCGAGCAGGTGCAGCAGGACTTCAACGCGTCGCAGTCCGGTGGGAAGAAGGTCTCGCTCGCCGACGTGATCGTCCTGGGCGGCTGCGCTGCCGTCGAGGAGGCGGCGAGGCGGGCCGGGCACGACGTCACGGTCCCCTTCGCACCGGGCCGGACCGACGCCTCGCAGGAGCAGACCGACGTCGACTCGTTCTCCGTGCTCGAGCCGCACGCCGACGGCTTCCTCAACTACCTCCGGGCGGGGGAGAAGCTCCAGCCCGAGACGCTGCTGCTCGACCGGGCCAACCTGCTGACCCTGACCGCGCCCGAGATGACCGTCCTGATCGGCGGCATGCGGGCGCTCGACACGGGCGTCGGGGGGGCCAAGCACGGCGTCTTCACCGAGCAGCCCGGCACGTTGACGAACGACTTCTTCGTCAACCTCATCGACATGAGCACGGAGTGGAAGCCCTCGGTGTCGTCGGAGAACGTCTACGAGGGCCGTGACCGTGCGACGGGCGAGGCCAGGTGGACGGCGACCGCCGTCGACCTCGTGTTCGGCTCGAACTCCCAGCTCCGGGGACTCGCCGAGCTCTACGCCGGTGACGACGCGAAGGAGAAGTTCGTGCGTGACTTCGTGGCTGCGTGGGACAAGGTCATGAACCTCGACCGCTACGACCTCGTCTGACCGCCCGGCCGGTCCTCCGACCGGTCCCCGTCTGCGGTGGGGACCGCTGGGCTCGCCCTGAGCCGTCCCCCGCAGCCTCCACCTGAGGTCTCTGGAGCCGGCCCGGTGCCCACCCGGCACCGGGTCGGCACGCGCCAGGCCACTGCTCGACGGCAGGGCGCTCGCCGCCACCCGCCGGTGGAGGGCCGGCGCCCGGGTCGCCTCGCGCCTCCTCGCCGAGCGCGCCATGATGCGGGCCGACTCACGTGGAGGAACCCGATGGCAGTTGAGCTCTTGAACCCCGACGGCCTGCCCAAGCCCGACGTCTACCGACAGGTCGCGGTGGCGACGGGCTCGAAGCTCGTGTTCCTCGCCGGCCAGGTCGCCAGGGACGCCGACGGCGCCCCGGTCGGCGGCGGCGACCTCGCAGCGCAGGTCGAGCAAGCGGCCCGCAACGTGCACGCCGGTGTGACGGCGGCAGGTGGCACCTTCGCCGACATCGTCAAGCTGACGGTCTACGTCGTCGACTGGTCACCGGAGAAGATGGCGGCCCTCGGGGACGGCATGATGCGAGCGGCGGCTTCGCTCCCGATCGACCCTGTCCGACCCATCACCCTCATCGGCGTCGCCGCCCTCGGAGAGCCCGACATGCTCGTCGAGATCGAAGCCATCGCCGTGCTCGACTGACCGGAGCTGCGGCCGGCACGCCTCGACAGGTACGGCCGGCGCCGCGTCCCCGACGAGGAGCGCCTTCGTACGGCGACCCCGGTCGGCGCGCGCGTCCAGCACCACCGCCGAGCACGACTGCGAGGGGACGGGGTTCGCAGGTGCCGGCGGGCCACCGGGGCTGCCCGGTCACGTCGCGACCACCCCAGGCGTCATGCTCCTGGACGGCTGGAGGGAGTGGACCGCTGGAGGGGGTGGACGGCATGGCGGGAGTCGATCCGGTGGCAGCCCGCTTCGAGGCGAGCCGGCCCCGCCTGCGCGCCATCGCCCGTCGGATGCTCGGCTCCGCCGCCGATGCGGAGGACGCCGTGCAGGAGGCGTGGTTCCGGCTCGACCGCGTCGACCCCGCCGGCGTCGACGACCTGGAGGCGTGGCTGACCACGGTGACCGCGCGGGTGTGCCTGGACCGGCTGCGGGCGAGGCGGGTGCGGCGGGAGGACCGGGGTGGCCGGGCCCCCGCCGACGAGTCGGTCGCAGCGGCCGAGGGCGAGGACCCTGCGCACCAGGCCCTCGTGGCCGACTCCGTCGGCGCAGCCCTGCAGGTCGTCCTCGAGATCCTCCCGCCGGCGGAGCGGATCGCCTTCGTCCTGCACGACGTCTTCGCCGTGCCCTTCGACGAGGTCGCCGAGGTCGTCGGCCGCTCCCCGGAAGCGGCCCGCAAGCTGGCGAGCCGGGCACGGCAGCGGGTGCGTGGCGCAGGCACCGGCGAGCTCGATCTCGCCCGGCGCCACCAGGTGGTCGAGGCCTTCCTGTCGGCCGCCCGAGGCGGTGACGTCGGGGGCCTGCTGCGGCTCCTCGACCCCGAGGTCGTCCTTCGACCCGATGCCGCCGCCCTGCGGATGGGCGGACTGCGGGAGCTGCGAGGTGCCGCGGCCGTTGCGGACACCCTCGCCGGGGGCGCCCGGGCTGCGCAGCTGGCCATCCTCGACGGCGTGGCCGGGCTGGTGTGGGCGCCGAACGGCCGGGTCAGGGGCGCGATCGAGTTCCGCATCGCCGGGGGCGTGATCACCGCCCTGGACGTCACCGGCGACCCCGAGCGGATCCGCCGGCTCGACGTCGTGCTCCTGGGCTGACGTCACCTGCTGGTCACATCCGCGCCCGCCGGGACGTCAGGTCGGTGAACGAGTCCACGAGGAGGCCCACGTGCAGTACGTCCTGCTGATCCACCAGGGAACCACCCCCCTGCCCGGTACTGCGGCGTGGGAGGCGCTGCCCGAGGACGAGCAGCGGCGGATCTACGCCGACTACGCCTCGATGAACGAGACGCCGGGGCTCACGCCCGGCCTCCCGCTCGGCCTGCCCGACCAGGCGACCACGGTCCGGGTCGAGGAGGGCGGCACCGTCACCTCGCCTGGCCCGGTCCACGGGGCGGAGCGGGCGGTCGGGGGGTACCTCGTGCTCGAGGCCGACGATCCCCAGGTCGCCATCGACCTCGCCGCCCGGATCCCGGCGGCCCGCCACGGCGGCGCCATCGAGGTCAGGCCGGTCGCCACCTACTGGTAGCACCGGACCACGAGGCCCCGCCGAGTCCACAGCCACGAGCGCTCCCGGCGACGGTGCCACGGTGCGCCGCCGCCCGTCCGGCACGACGTGCCCGGGGCTCTCCGAGGAGTGCCCCGGCCAGGCTCCCCTGAGGTGATCCGGGCTCGCACGGCCGCAGCGCGGCGAGGCAGCCTGTGGCCGTGCACGCGGCTGGTGGTGGGGGGCCGGTGACCGGTCGGTGAAGGCGTCACGAGCTGCGCTGGAGGTGGGCCGGAGGTTCGGGGTCCAGGGTGTCGAGCCGGTCGTGCTGCAGGAGACGAACAACATGGTCGTGTGGCTCGCGCCGGAGCCGGTCGTCGCCAAGGTGGCGATGCGCGCGGACGCACGCGACGACCTCCTCCTCGAGCACGCCGTCGCGACGGAGCTCGTCCTCGCCGGCGGCGAGGTCGGGGCGCCCCTGCCGGGGGCCGGCCCGGCCGTCGACGCCGAGTCCGGCTTCCTGGTCACCCTCTGGCAGCGCCTGGACGGCAGCGCCCGGGTGCCGGTGCCCGACCACGATCTCGCCGCGTCGCTGCGCCGGCTGCACGGCTCCCTGGCACGCACCGGCGTGGTCCTCCCGTCGTTCCGCCTCGCCCTGGATCGGGCCCGGGCGGCGCTCGACGACGACCTCTTCATGGCTGCGCTGCCGCGCCCGGAGCGCTCGTTCCTCCGCCAGGTGCACGACGACGGCATCGGCGCGCTCGACGGACAGCGCACCGAGGAACGGCGGCTCCACGGCGAACCCCATGACGGCAACCGGATGGTGGCAGCGGGGGCCATCCGATGGATCGACTTCGAGAGCTGCTGCGTCGGCCCGGTGGAGTGGGATCTCGCGTTCCAGCCGGGCGGCGTCGCCGCCCACTTCCCGGAGGTCGACGCCCAGCTGCTGCAGCTGCTGCGGCGCCTCAACAGCGCCCGGGTCGCGACCTGGTGCTGGGGCCAGGCCCGGTTCCCGGAGATGCGCCGGCACGGCGAGGCACACCTTGCGCTGCTGCGCTCGGGGAGCGGTGGCCACTGATGTCGCCGCGAGCGAGGGCGGCGCGGATCAGGCGCTGCCGACGCACCGCACGGGCCTCGTTCGACGACGTCGAGGCCCCGTCCACGATCACCGATGGTGATCCAGGGTCAGGGCGGGAAGGCCCACGCCACCATCAACGGGAGCTCCTCCCGCCAGAAGGCGTCACCGTGTGATCCGACCCGCTCCTCCATGACGACGTCCGCACCCGCGTCCCGGAGGGCCGCCGCCCACCGGGCCGCGTTCTCGAGGAAGAACGGCTCCAGCGTCCCGGCGACGAGGTAGGTGCGCGGAAGCGGATGCGCCAGGTCGCCGGGCGGTCGGTAGCCGGCGCCCGGCGATGCGCAGAAGATCGCGCCGTAGACGTCAGGGTGACCGAGCCCGGCGGCGAGCGCGAGCTCACCGCTCGCCGAGACACCGAGGACCGCGGTCCGGTCGGGGGGCAGGTCGACACCGAAGCGCGAGCGCGCCCGTCGGCGGACGTCCTCGACGAAGAAGTGCTCGTGTGCGGCGAAGCGCTCCGGGTCGAAGCGCGGCGAGTACTCGTGGAGTCGAAGGGTCTCGTCCGCCACCCGGTGTGCGCCGACGATCATCGTCGGGGCCGCGCCGGCCACCTCGAGGACCTCTCCCCACGGCGCGAGCAGCTGGCCGTCGCCCGCGAACACCACTGCCTCCGGTGGATCCGGCGGGACGTAGAACGTGACCTGGCGGCCGCCGTCGTACTCGAACGTCTCGGTGACGAGCTCTCCCTCGATGGACGAAACGTAGCTCGCACCTCGTGAGCGGCACCGGTCGAGGCGCACCGCTCACAGGAGGGTGCTGGGCGCCGCCCGGGTCCGTCGGACGGTCGCTGGTCGGTCGACACGGCGGGCTCTGCGCGGGCAAGATGTCGCTCCAGTCGACGTCGTCGACCTCGAGCCCGAAGGGAGGTACCCGTGGCTGACAGACCATCCCAGGTGCCTCCGACCTGCTGTCCCTGACAGCTGATGTGCACGGCACCTCCTCGACCTGGGAGTGCCGTGACCTCGTCTTCCGCTACGCCCGATCCGCTCGACCTCCTGACCCTCCAGCGTCGCTGGACGGCTGCACCCCGCTCCGCGCCGAGCCGGGACGAGACGTTCTACGGGGTGCGCGTCGTGCAGGCGGCTCCGTCGCTCGCATGCCGCGTGCTGCCGGGGTCATCGTTGCCTCCAGCGGTCCTCGACCGAGTCGAGGAGGTCGTGCGTGAGGTGGGCTCGGCTCCGCTCCCGACCGATGCCCTGATCAGCGCCGTGCGCCCAGCCGTCGAGGACGGAGGTGTCCCTCGCCTCGAGGGTGGCCCTGTCTACGACTTCGAGGCAACCCTGGCCCCAGCCGGTCCTGCACGCGCAGCGACGATCGTCACGTCAGCAGGGGCCCACCGGCCGAACGAGCTCCTGCGACCCTCCACCTGGGACGATGCCGAGTGGGGGCGGCTCCTCGAGGGTTCCCTCGGCCCGTGGGCCGCTGCGCTCGTCGAGGACGAGGTCGCAGCGCTCTGTCACACGCCGAAGGTGCTGTTGCCGTTGGCAGCCGAGTGCGGCGTGTGGACCGACCCCCGGTGGCGTCGGCTGGGCCTCGGCGCCACGGCGACGGCGGCGTGGGCGCGCACGGTCGGCGACCGGGCCCGCCACCTCTTCTACAGCCACGACCACCGCAACGAGGCGAGCGCCCGGGTCGCCAGACGGCTCAGCCTTCGTCAGCTCGGCTGGGAGTGGACGATCTCAGCGGAGCCGTGGCCGGAGCGCGACGCCTGGGGCGAGGCGCTGCTCGACCACCTGCGAGGGCGGTGGACCCCGGTCCCGGAGCTCGAGGTCCACGGAGGTGGCGTCGGCGAGGCGATGCACCCGGGGTGGTTCTTCCGGGACTTCGATGCGTGGGACTGGTGGGAACGGGAGCTGCTCCCCCTCGCCGCACGGTCGCCTGCGCTCGATCTCGGGGCCGGCGCCGGCCGAGCGGCACTGTGGCTCCAGGGGCGGGGCGCGGAGGTCACCGCCGTGGACTCCTCCCCGGGCGCCGTCGAGGTCTGCCGGGCCCGAGGGGTGATCGACGCCCGGGTCGGGGACCTCAAGGATCCGCCGACGGACCAGCGCTGGCGGCTGATCCTGCTGCTCTGCGGCAACCTCGGCCTCGGCGGCTCCTTCGAGGGGAACCGCCGCCTCCTGCAGCGACTGGCCGATGCGGCGGCCCCGGACGCGCTCCTCCTCGGTGACACCGTCGAGGCCGGCGGCCAGCCCGAGATCGGTCTCCGGATCCGCTACCGGGGATCGGCGACACCGTGGTGGCGCCAGCGCAACGTGCCGGTGCGGGAGGTCGACGACCTGGTCGAAGGCACCGGGTGGGTGATCGAGCGCCACGTCGTCGACCTCCCCGACCACGCACTCCTCCTCCGCCGCTCGTGAAGGCACTGCGACCGCGTCCGAGCGGACGAGCAGGGAGGAGCCGCAGCTCCGGGAGGCACGGACTGGTCCTGGCCGCCGTCGTCCTCGTGATCGCAGGGTGCGGGGGCGCGCGAGGTGATGGGGGCGCCGAGGGGAATGGTGACGAGGTGCGCAGAGGAGACCGGCGGTCGACCGGCGGGAACGAGGCATCGCTCGTGGCGCGGCCGGCGGTCCCGACGGGTGAGCCGCTGCCAGTGGGCGAGACGCTCGTCGACGACGTGGAGGGGCCGATCGGTCGGGTCTACGTGCCTGCGGTGCTGCCGCCGGCGCAGGCGGCGCCGCTCGTGGTGATGTTCCACGGCGCAGGCGGTACGAGTGCGCAGTCGCTCGAGCTCATCCGCGGCGCGGCCGACGCGCACGGCCTCGTCGTGCTCGCGCCCGATGCCGAGGCGGCGACGTGGGACGTGATCGGCAGGGGGTGGGGCCCGGACGTGCGGGTGGTGGATCGAGGGCTGAAGGTCGTGTTCGACCGGGTTCCCGTGGAGCCGACCGCCATCTCGGCGGCGGGCTTCTCGGACGGCGCCTCCTACGCCCTGTCGATCGGGCTCGCCAACGGGGACCTCTTCTCCCACGTGGCCGCGTTCTCACCGGGCTTCGCGGTCCCCCCGGCCCTCGTGGGGAAGCCGTCGATCTTCGTGTCGCACGGGACCGACGACGGCGTGCTCCCCATCGACCGCACGAGTCGGCGCCTGGTCCCGCCGCTCGAGCGATCCGGCTACGACGTACGCTACGTCGAGTTCGTCGGGGGCCACGTCGTCCCGCCCGAGCTGATGGTGGCGGGCTTCGAGGAGCTCGGCACCTGAGGCGTTCGCTGCCGAATGGTCAGGCGGCTTCCGGGTCGGGACGCTGGTACCGCCGGTGCCAGTAGACCTCGTCGGTGAAGCCGATGCGCCGGTAGAGCGCTGCCGGAGCGCTGCTCTCGTCACAATTGATCAGCAACGACCGGGGCGCACCGGCGGCAACCTCGTGGCTCCAGTGGGCGAGCAGGTTCTGGGCGACCCCGAGGCGGCGGAACGGTGTCCGGGTCGCGAGCAGGAACACCATCTGGTCACGACCCGTGTGGTGGCCGAGCGCGGCGACCGGCTCCCCGCCGAGGTGCGCGAGCGCGTAGTGGGAGACGGGCCAATCGGCCCGTCGGGCCGCCAGCTCTGGCGCGATCTGATCCGGGCTCGGCGGGTCCTCGCTGTCGGCGAAACCTCGGAGCTTCACCGTGGCCCAGGT
>CADCSY010000011.1 GCA_902805555.1 uncultured Acidimicrobiales bacterium
GTGAGGAACTGGGCTAGGCGGGTGCCCTCCTCGTCGAGCACCCCGAGCGCTGCGTACCGGGCGTCGACCAGCGCCGCCGCCGCCTCGACCACCCGCTGCAGCATCGCCGGGAGGTCGAGGTCCGAGCTGACCGTGAGGACGGCGTCGAGGAGCTGGCGCAGGCTGCGTGGACCTGCGTTGTTCACCACCGTCCGATCCTAGGGACGGGCCCTGCCGGGCCCGGCGCCGGCGGCATGATGAGCAGATGGCGACGCGCGTGTTCCTGCTCGACGACCACGAGATCGTCCGCAGGGGCCTCCGGGACCTCATCGAGGCCGAGGACGACCTCGAGGTGGTCGGTGAGGCGGGCACGGCGGACGAGGCACTGAGGCGGATCCCTTCCACCCGACCGGACGTGGCCGTGCTCGACGTGCGGCTCCCCGACGGGGACGGGGTCTCCGTGTGCAGCGACGTGCGCTCGTCGCACCCCGAGGTCCGCTGCCTCATGCTGACCTCGTTCTCCGACGACGAGGCGCTGTTCAGCTCGATCATGGCGGGCGCCTCCGGCTACGTCTTGAAGCAGGTGCGGGGCAGCGACCTCGTCGACGGCATCCGACGGGTCGGGAGAGGCGAGTCCCTCCTCGACCCCACGCTCACGAGCCGGGTGCTCGACCGGCTGAGGCACGGGTCGGAGGAGGACGAGCTCGTCGGGCAGCTGACCCCACAGGAGCGCAAGCTCCTCGACCTCCTCGCGGAGGGCCTGACCAACCGCCAGATCGGCGAGCGGATGTTCCTGGCCGAGAAGACCGTCAAGAACTACGTCTCCAACCTGCTGGCCAAGCTCGGCATGGGCCGGCGCACGGAGGCCGCCGTGTACGCCGCTCGCCTCGCCGAGCGTCGCCTCCACGAGCACTGAGGCGGGCCGGACGGCCGGGCTGGCTCGACCCGACCCGGCCCGACCTGCAGCGGAGCCCGCAGTACCTGGCCCGGGGTCAGCGGTGGTGACGACGGGCGGGCGAGGGTCGACCGGGTGGCCTCCACCGACAGGCAGCCGAGCCCTGAGTCCACCGGGCCGGGGGCGACCGGTCGCGACGACGTGGTGACGGGACGGCCTGGACCGCCCGACCCCAGGGCAACCGAGGCCCCAGGCCGCCTGGCCTCGGGCGACCGGTCGGGCCCGGGGTGGGCCGGGGGTCACCAGAAAGGGTCGAAGGTCCCGGGTCGGGCCGACGGCCGGCCCTGCTGACGACCCCCCTCGGACGGTGACGCTGGTGCCATCACGCAACGAGGAGGAACCATGTCCCGCTCCACCCCCCGCTCGAGGGACCCGCTCGGCATCTTCGCCAGCGGCGTCGCGCTGGCTGCGCTGTTCTTCGGGATCATCGCCGTCTACGTGGCGGCCGACGACGGGACGTCGACGACGTCGGCCACCACGACCGCCGCAGAGCCCGTACCGGTGACCCTCGACGACCTGTTCATCGAGCCGGACGAGCTCGAGGTGCCGGCAGGCGACGTCACCTTCGCCGTGTCGAACGAGGGCAGCGGCCCCCACGACCTCACCATCGAGGAGCTCGGCGTGAAGACGCCGGCGATCGAGGGCGGCGCCAGCGCAACGCTCGAGGCGGGCACGCTCGAGGCTGGCGAGTACACCCTCTACTGCAGCATCGCCGGCCACCGGGCGGCTGGGATGGAGGCCACGCTGACGGTGACGGCTGGCGGTGGCGCCGGCGGGTCCGCTGCCGCTGCGGCTGCTGCCACCGGCCACGGCGGCGCGGGCGGTCATGAGCCGGGCATGGACATGACCGACGCCACGGCCACCGACTGGGAGGAGATGGACCGGCTCATGGCCGAGTCGGTCGCTGCCTACCCGGCCGAGACCGAGGGCGTGGGTGGCCAGCTCCTGGAGCCCACCGTCCTCCCCGACGGGACCAAGGAGTTCGACCTCACCGCCGAGGTGGTCGAGTGGGAGGTCGAGCCGGGCAAGCTCGTCGAGGCCTGGACCTACAACGGCACCGTCCCCGCCCCGACGATCAAGGTCGACGTCGGCGACAAGGTCCGGGTCAACGTGCAGAACGACCTGCCGATCTCGACCGACGTCCACTGGCACGGCCTGCACCTCCCGAACGACCAGGACGGCGTCGCTCCCATCACCCAGGAGTTCATCGAGCCGGGAGAGCGCTACACCTACGAGTTCACGGTCGACGAGGTGGCGGTCGCCATGTACCACCCGCACCACCACGGCTTCGAGACGGTGCCCAACGGCATGCTCGGCTCGTTCCTGGTCGGGGACCTGCCGCTGCCCGACGGGGCCGTCCCCGCCCAGGAGCTGTCGATGGTCCTCAACGACGCCGGCACCATCGGCTTCGCCCTGAACGGCAAGTCGTTCCCGGCCACCGCCCCCATCGTCGTCAACGAGGGCGACTGGGTGCTCGTGCACTACATGAACGAGGGGCTGACGGCCCACCCGATGCACCTCCACCGCCAGGACCAGCTCGTCGTTGCCAAGGACGGGTTCCCGCTCGCCAGCCCCTACCTGGCCGACACCGTCAACGTCGCCCCCGGGGAGCGGTACTCGGTGCTGGTGAAGGCCGAGGAGAAGGGCACCTGGGCCTGGCACTGCCACATCCTCACCCACGCCGAGCGTGACGACGGGATGTTCGGCATGGTCACCACGATGATCGTGCAGTAGCCGCGGGGGGTCGGGCACCGGAGGTCGGCAGCATCGCTGCCGACCTCCGGCGCGCCGGGGGGGCTCCCCATCACGCCCGTGTCGCGAACCTGCCACGAGCGGGCGGTCCCGACGACGTGGCCTGGTGGACGTCTGCCGGTCACTCCAGCGAGACGGCCCGCAGGCGGGACGGCTCCTCGGCACCCCCGTCGGCTGGCAGCGCCCGGGACCGCCGGAGCTCGTCGACCCGGTCGAGCCGCTTGTCGAGGGCCCGCCGGCGAGGACCGGCCAGCTCCTCCCAGGAGCGCTGCACCCCGTCGAAGGAGCGGCCCACCTTGTCCATCGCACCACAGAACCGCTCCCACTGGTCGCTGAAGCCGGCGAGGGCCGAGATGATGTCGTCCGACGTCCGCTGCACGGCGAAGGCGTCGACCGCCTGACGGATCACGGCCAGCACCGCGAACAACGTGAGCGGCGAGCAGCACACCACCTTGCGCCCGATGGCGAAGTCGAGCAGGTCGGGATCGTGCTCGTGGATGAACGCGTAGACGCTCTCGTTCGGGATGAAGCACAGCACGTAGTCGACGGTGCCGCCCGCCGGGTCGACGTAGCCCCTCGTCGTGAGCTCGGAGACCCGGTCACGCACGTCTCGGAGGAACGTCGCCCGGTGCCCCTCCGCCTCGTGGGCGGTGGCCGCCTCGAGGTGGCGCAGGTAGGCGGCCACCGGGAACTTCACGTCCATGTGGAGCACCAGGCCCTGCGGGAGGAAGAAGGTGACGTCGGGGACGGTCCCGTGCGGGAGCGGGCGTTGCTTGACGTAGCTGACGCCCTCGACGAGCCCCGCCGCCCGCAGGACGTCGTCGGCCATGCGCTCGCCCCACTGGCCCCGGGCCTTGGGGTTGGCGAGGGCCTGGCGCAGGGCGGCGGTGGTGGTGCCGAGCTCGCCGGCCTGGCGGGCGGCGGCCTCGACCTGCTCCCGCAGCTGCCCGTGGTCGCGGGCCCGCTCCCGCTCGACCCCCACGACCGTGGCGCTGAGCGCCTCGAGCCGTGCCGACATGGCCCCGAGCTGCTCGCCCACCGCGGAGGCGATGGCACCGCCGGAACGGCCCGCGCCCGCCCGGGCCTGGGCCAGCAGGAGGGCCAGGACGGAGACGGCGGCGACCAGCACCGCGAAGGCGACGAGGAGCACGACTTCCATGACCGCATGCTGCCGAGGGGGTGCGACAACGAGGTGGACGCCACGAGGACCGACACGCAGGCGTCCCCTCGGCGCACGTCGGCAGACCGGAGGCGAGAGGGCGTCACCTCCTTCCTCCACCGCAGCAGCGGCGACCAGCACCCCAGCACGCTGGGCCCGCCGTCCGGTGGCTGACGTACCCGGACCGGACGGGACCGGGTCAGCGCCGGTCTGCGCTGTCACCTCCGAGCGCGAGGTCGTACACCCGTCGCTTGGCCACGCCGAGGCCGTGCGCCACCTCGGCCACCGCGTCCCGCCTGGTGGCACCGGCGGCCAGGCGGTCGCTGATGGCGGCGACGATCAGTGCGTCGTCGACGACCGCTGGCGGCGGTGCGCCCTCGAGCACCAGGACGTGCTCACCCCGGGGCTCCATGGTCCCGGCGCGAGCCACCGCCTCGTCGAGGGTGCCGCGCCACACCTCCTCGTGCAGCTTCGTCAGCTCACGGGCGATCGCCGTCCGCCGTCCGCCCCCGAGGGCCTCGGCGAGGTCGGCCAGCGTGCGGCCCAGGCGGTGCGGCGCCTCGTAGAGCACCAGCGTGCGCTGCTCGGCGGCGAGGGCGGCCAGCCGCTCCGACCGGCCGGAGCCCTTCCTCGGCAGGAAGCCCTCGAACACGAAGCGCCCGGTGGGCAGCCCGCTGGCCACGAGCGCGGAGATCGCAGCCGACGGCCCAGGGACCACCCGCACCTCGAAGCCGGCCTGGGTGGCCGCTCGGACGAGGCGCTCCCCCGGGTCGGAGATGCCAGGGGTGCCGGCGTCGGTGACGACGGCCACGACCTCGCCGGCGCGGAGCCGGCCGAGGACGGCGCCCACCTGGCTGGCCTCGTTGTGGTCGTGGACGGCGACGAGCCCCCTGGCCCGCACCCCGGCGGCGGCCAGGAGCCGACCCGTCCGCCGGGTGTCCTCGCACGCCACCACGTCAGCGGCGGCCAGAACCTCGACGGCGCGCGGCGGGAGGTCACCGAGGTTGCCGATCGGCGTGGCCACGAGGACGAGGTGACCGGGCTCGGCCATCAGCCCCCACCCCCGGCCGAGGTGCGAGCGGTGGGCTCACCGGTCCCGAGGCGCCGACAGGTCACGGACGTCCCTCTCCCTCCGCCACCTCGAGCGCGTCTCCCGGAGCGAGGCGCCAGCGGACGAAGGCGCCGGCCTCCGCCTCGATCACCGCGCGCGCTGCGGGGCGGGGGCGGCCCAGACGCCACCTCGGCATCGTCACCGTCTCCAGCACGACGAGGTCTGCGTCGCAGAACGCGACGTCGATGGGGAAGCGCATGCCGAGGGTGTGCACAGCGGCCGCCGGGCGGAGCAGCAGGGCCCCGTCGAGGCCGTCACGGCCGAGGAGACCCCTCGTCCTGGCGGCCGCCCCGTCCGCCACCTCGAGGCTCGCCAGCACCTCGGCGTCGCGCAGCAGCCACGGCATCCCTGCCCTCAGACGTTGAAGCGGAACTCGAGGACGTCGCCGTCCTTGACCTCGTAGTCCTTGCCCTCGATGCGGAGCTTGCCGACCTCCTTGGCCCGGTTCCACGCACCGAGCTCGAGCAGCTCGTCCCAGTGGATGCACTCGGCCTTGATGAAGCCTCGCTGGAAGTCGGTGTGGATCACCCCTGCGCACTCGGGCGCCTTCGCCCCGGCGCGGAAGACCCAGGCGCGCGTCTCCTGCGGGCCCGTGGTGAAGTACGTGCGCCGGCCCAGCAGGTCGAACGCCGCCCGCTGCAGGCGGGCCAGCGCGCCCTCACCGAGACCGAGGCCCTCGAGCATCTCGGCCCGTTCGCCGGCGGGCATGAGTGCCGCCTCCGCCTCGAGCTGGACGCACATCGTGAGCACCTCGGCCCGGTCCTCGCCGGCGCCGCCGCCCTCACCGGCGCCGAACGCGTCGACCACCGGCTTGGCGATCGCCTCGGCGTCGTCGAGCTGGTCCTCGCCGATGTTCACCACGACCAGGATCGGCTTGTTCGTGAGCAGGAACCAGGGGCGCAGCGCCTCGCGGTGCTCGGCCGAGAGACCGGCGCGGTAGATCGGCGTGCCCTCGGCGAGGGCGGCGAGGGCGGCGTCGAGCGCCGCCACCTCGGTCGCCAGGGACGTGCTCTTGTCGAGCTTCATCTGCTTGCGCTGGCGCTCGACCTTGCCCTCGACGCTCGCCAGGTCGGCGAGGGCGAGCTCGGTCTCGACGGTGGCGAGGTGCTCCAGCGGGTCGGTCGGCCCCATCACGTCGGGGTCGTCGAAGGCCCGCAGGACCAGCACCACCGCGTCGACCTCCCGGATGTGGGCGAGGAACCGGTTGCCGAGGCCCTCACCCGTGCTCGCCCCCTCCACCAGGCCGCCGATGTCGACGTACTCGGACGGGGCGTAGATCGTCTTGGCCGAGCGGGACATCGCCGCCAGCTTGTCGAGGCGGACGTCGGGGATGGCGGCGATGCCGACGTTGGGGTCGACGGTGGCGAACGGGTAGGCGGCCGCCAGCGCTCCACCACCGCTCAGGGCGTTGAAGAGCGACGACTTCCCGGCGTTGGGGAGGCCGACGAAGCCGAACCGTTCCATGGCGGGAGGCTACCGGGGGGCCTTCGGGCGGCCTGCGGTCCGCGCCGCTCGGAGCGACCTCCTCCTCGGCCGCGGGCGGCGGGACGGCCTCGCCCGACCCGCCCGTAGCCTCGCGGCCGATGGAGCCGGCCGACGCCCTCGAGCGCATCGCGTACCTGCTCGACCGGGCCAGGGAGGCCACCTACCGGGTCCGCGCCTACAAGCGGGCGGCCGAGGTGGTGCGGGCGGTGCCACTCGACGAGCTGGCCGACCGTGCCCGGCTCGGCACCCTCACCGAGCTCGAGCACCTCGGGCCGAAGACGGCAGCGATCGTGGCCGAGACCCTGGCCGACGGTGAGCCTGCCTACCTGCGCGAGCTCGAGGCGCGGACTGCGATCGCCTCCGGCCCGGGTGACGGCCTCCGGGCGGCGCTGCGGGGCGACTGCCACAGCCACTCGGACTGGAGCGACGGCGGCTCCCCCATCGAGGTGATGGCGCGGGCGGCGCGGGCGCTCGGGCACGAGTACCAGGTGCTGACCGACCACTCGCCTCGGCTCACGGTGGCCAACGGCCTGAGCCCGGAGCGCCTCCTCCGCCAGCTCGACGTGGTAGCGGAGCTGAACGAGGTGTTCGCGGCCGAGGCCGCCGCCGGCACGGCAGCCCCCTTCCGCCTGCTGACCGGCATCGAGGTCGACATCCTCGACGACGGCTCCCTCGACCAGTCCGACGAGCTCCTCGGCCGCCTCGACCTCGTCGTCGCCAGCGTCCACTCCAAGCTGCGGATGGACGCATCGCAGATGACCAGGCGCATGGCGACGGCGGTGGCGAACCCGCACGTCGACGTGCTCGGGCACTGCACGGGCCGGATCGTCGTCGGCAGGGGCCGCCCCGAGAGCGAGTTCGACGCCGAGCTCGTCTTCCACGCCTGCGCCCGGTTCGACACCGCCGTCGAGATCAACTGCAGGCCCGAGCGGCTCGACCCGCCCCGCCGTCTGCTGGCCATCGCCGCCGATGCCGGATGCCGCTTCAGCATCGACACCGACGCCCACGCCCCCGGGCAGCTGGAGTGGCAGCCCTACGGGTGCGACCGGGCGGCCGACGCCGGCATCGACGCAGGGCGCATCGTCAACGCCCTCCCCCTCGACGAGCTCCTCGAGTGGACGGCTGGGCACGTCTGAGCACCGTCCCCGGGAATCGTCCACGGTCACGACGGCCGGGTACCGTCGTCGACCGTGTCGAAGAAGACGGACAAGCGCAAGCAGAAGGCCCGCAAGTCCAAGGCCAACCACGGCCGGAAGCCGAACGCCGGCCGCAGCTAGCGGTACGTCCGGGCCGGGCCTGCCCCGGCCACAGGTCGTGTCGGCCCTCGAGCGGACCCGGCACGCCCGACCGGTTGACCCTGGGGCGGAGCGGGGTAGCCCCCCGGGGCATGGCCGAGCTGTACGAGGCGCTGAGCGCAGCTGACGAAGCCGGCCTCTTCTACGTCTCGGACGCCCGCCCCGGCATCCGGCGGGTCAAGCGGGGCAAGGGCTTCTCGTACGTGGGCGTCGAAGGCGCAGCGGTGGGACCCGAGGAGCGGGCCCGCATCGCGTCCATCGCCATCCCCCCGGCGTGGACCCACGTGTGGATCTGCCCCGACCCGGAAGGGCACATCCTGGCCACGGGGCGCGACGCCAGGGGGCGCAAGCAGTACCGCTACCACCCCCGCTGGCGGGAGGTGCGGGACGGGAACAAGTACGACCGCCTCGGCCGCTTCGGCCACGCCCTGCCGGAGATCCGGGCCCACCTCCAGAGCGACCTCGCCAGGCGGGGCCTCGGCGAGGAGAAGGTGCTCGCGACCGTCGTCAGCCTCCTCGACGAGTCCCTGATCCGGATCGGCAACGACGAGTACAAGGCGCAGAACGACTCCTACGGGCTCACCACGATCGGGGAGGACCACGTCTCGGTTCGGGGGTCGCAGGTGCGGTTCGAGTTCCGGGCCAAGAGCGGGGTCGAGCAGTCGGTGGCGGTGAGCGACAAGCGCCTGGCCAAGGTGGTCAAGCAGTGCCAGGAGCTGCCCGGTGAGGACCTGTTCGCCTTCACCGACGACGACGGCCGGGTCGTGGACGTCACGTCGACGCACGTGAACGAGTACCTCAGGGCCGTGACCGGTGACTCCTTCACCGCGAAGGACTTCAGGACGTGGGGCGGCACGGTCGTGGCCGCCGAGGTGCTTGCCGGCGTGGGCCCGGCCGGGACGAAGAAGGAGCAGGAGGCCAACGTCCTCCTCGCCGTCGACACAGCCGCCCACGCCCTCGGCAACACGAGGGCCGTGGCCCGCAGCTGCTACGTCCACCCCGGCGTCGCCGACGCCTACCGGGCCGGCGAGCTGGACGAGGCGTGGCGCCGTGCTCGCGGCAGGCAGCGCTTCAGCCGTCCGGAGGCGGCCGTGCTGTCGGTCGTCGACGCGAGCGACCGATCGCTGCCGGCAGGCGGGGACGGGGACGCCTGCGAGGCGGTGTGAAGACCGGCCACCTCCCGATCCCGGCGCCGGCAGGCGGATAGCGTCCCGCACGTGCCCACGCTGGTGGCCCTCACCGTGCTCGGCGATCCCCGGCGCTGGGGGGACCTCGGGTTCTCGGTCGAGCCGGACGGCTCGTGCCAGGTCGGCGCCGTCCGGCTGCAGGTGTCACCGCCGCAGGAGGGCGGGCGGCCCGGCATCGACGGGTGGACCTTCGCCGGGCTGCACGACCCGCCGATGGGCATCGACGGCATCCCCACCGAGGCCGCCGACGGGGCGGCGGCCCCACCTGGGAGCCACCCGAACGG
>CADCSY010000012.1 GCA_902805555.1 uncultured Acidimicrobiales bacterium
TGCGCCACCACCTGCTCGACGTGGCCGACCCGTCGGAGGACTTCTCCCTCGCCCGCTTCCTCCCCCTGGCCCGCGCCGCCATGGTGGCGATCACCGGGAGGGGCCGGCGCGCCCTGCTCGTCGGGGGGACGGGCCTCTACGTGCAGGCACTGGTGGACGACCTCGACGTCCCCGGGCTCTACCCGGCGGCGCGTGCTGCCGTGGAGGCCGAGCCGGACACGGTGGCCCTCCACGCCCGGCTGGCGCGCCTCGACCCGGTCGCCGCCGCCCGGATGGAGCCGACGAACCGGCGCCGGGTGCTGCGGGCCCTCGAGGTGACGCTCGGGAGCGGCCGGCCGTTCTCCTCCTTCGGGCCCGGCTTCGAGGCGCACCCACCGTCCCCCGTCCGACTGGTCGGGCTCAGGGTCGAGCCCGACCTCCTCGACCGGCGGATCGAGGGCCGGGCGGTCGCCATGGTGGAGGCCGGCCTCGTGGCCGAGGTGGCCGCCCTGGCGGCACGACCGGGCGGGCTGTCCCGCTCGGCCAGGCAGGCGCTCGGGTACCGGGAGGTGCTCGCCCACCTCGACGGCGACTGCACCCTGGACGAGGCGATCCACCTCACCGTCACCCGGACCCGGCAGCTGGCCCGCCGCCAGCTCAGGTGGTTCCGGCGCGACCCCCGCATCCTCTGGGTAGAGCACGACGGCAACCCGCTTCACGACCTGCTGACGTTGCTGGGAGACTCGCACTGATGCACCTCGCCAAGCTGCACGGCCTCGGCAACGACTTCCTCGTGCTGATCGACCTGGACGAGGTCACCCCGGTCGACGCCGGGCTCGCCGTCGCGCTGTGCGACCGCCACCGGGGCCTCGGCGCCGACGGGCTCATCCGGGTCACGCCGGGGACCGACGGGGCCGACGTCACCATGGTGCTGCGCAACGCGGACGGCGGCCTCGCGGAGATGAGCGGCAACGGGATCCGCTGCCTGGCGCTGGCCGTCGCCCGTTCCCGGAAGGTCTCGTCCCTCGAGCTGCGGGTGGCGACCGGGGGCGGCGTCCGCGACGTCCGCCTGACCACCGGCCACGCCGGTCTGGCCCACGTCGAGGTCGACATGGGCAAGGCACGACCCGGACCGGAGCCCGACACCGGGTGGCTGTCGCTCCCGGTCACCGCCAACCTGCTCGAGGGAGCCGACGGCCCGTTCCCGGGCCTGTCGACGCTCGACATCGGCAACCCCCACCTCGTCGTCCTCGTCGACGACCCCGCCTCGGTCGACCTGGCCGAGGTGGGTCCGGTGGCCGAGCAGCAGTTCGCCGGCGGGATCAACGTGGGCTTCGTTGCTCCCGTCGCCGGCCAGCCCGACGCCCTCGACCTCCGGGTGTGGGAGCGGGGCGCAGGCATCACCGAGGCGTGCGGGACGGGGGCCACCGCCGCCGCCCACGCCGCTCACGAGTGGGGGCTGGTGGGTGACCGGGTCACCGTCCACCTCCCCGGTGGGGACGTGGAGGTCGCGGTGGGTGACACCCTCACCCTCTCCGGCCCGGCGGTGCACGTGGCCGACTGCCTGGTCGAGGACGACACGCTGCGGTGGAGGTGAGGGCGTGGCACTGATCGAGCGGTCCTTCCGCGAGCGCATCGTCCTGTGCGGCGTCACGATCCCGCCCGAGCGGCCCGACGACACCGAGGCCCACCTCGACGAGCTCGAGCTGCTCGTCGACACCGCCGGCGCCGACGTGCTGGCCCGGGTCCTGGCCCGGCGACAGACCCCCGACCCGGCCACCTTCGTCGGCAAGGGCAAGGCCGAGGAGCTGCGGGAGGTCAGCCTGGAGGTCGACTCCGACACCGTGGTGTTCGACTCCGACCTCTCGCCGGCGCAGCAGCGCAACCTCGAGAAGATCCTCGGCCGGACCGCCATCAGCCGCACCGAGGTGATCCTCGACATCTTCGCCCAGAACGCTCGCACGGCCGAGGGGCGGGCCCAGGTGGAGCTGGCCCAGCTCCGCCACCGCCTGCCCCGCCTGCGCGGGCGCGGGGTCGCCTTCTCCCGCCAGGCCGGCGCCATGGGGGCGGGCGGGGCCCGCGCGCCGATCGGATCCCGCGGCCCAGGTGAGACCCAGCTGGAGGTCGACCGCCGGCGCCTCCTGAGCCGGATGAGCCGCCTCGAGGCGGACCTGAAGGCACTTGCCGTGACCCGGCGCACCCAGGCGAAGAGCCGGGCTCGCGCCGGGAACCGCACGGTGTCGATCGTGGGCTACACCAACGCCGGGAAGTCGACCCTGCTCAACCGGCTCACCGACGCCGGGGTGCTCGTCGAGGACCGGCTGTTCGCCACCCTCGACCCGAAGGTGCGCCGACTCGACCTCCCCGGCGGCGAGGCGGTGCTGCTCTCCGACACCGTCGGCTTCGTGCGGAAGCTGCCCCACCAGCTCGTGGAGGCGTTCAAGTCCACGCTCGAGATCGTCACCGAGTCGGACCTGCTGGTCCACGTGGTGGACGCAGCCGGGCGCGACCCCGACGGCCAGATCGAGGCGGTGCGCACGGTCCTCGCCGAGATCGGTGCCGACCACGTCCCCGAGCTGGTCGTGTTCAACAAGGTCGACCTGCTCCCCGGTGACGCCGAGCGCGACGAGGACGACGAGCGGACGAGCGCCAAGACGCTCCTCGGCACCCATGCCGGTTCCCTCGCCATCTCCGCCCGCACGAGCGAGGGCGTGACCGAGCTGCTCGAGGTGGTGGCCGGTCGTCTGCGGGCCCTGGAGACCGTCGTCGAGCTGCTCGTGCCCTACGACCGGGGCGACGTCGTCGCCGCCCTCCACCGCGAGGGCGAGGTGCTCGTCGAGGCCCACGAGGACGACGCCACCCGCATCCGGGCTCGCCTCGACGGTCCAGCGGCGTCCCGCCACCGGGAGTTCGTCGTCCCCTCCGACTGACGTCGTCCCACGGCGCAGCAGGCCCGGGGGCGGGCCGGGGCGGGGGTACGGTCGGCGCGATGGCCACCGGTTTCGTGCCGCCGATCTACCCGTTCGAGCGGCTGGCCCCGCTGGCGGAGGTGGCCCGGCGGCACGAGGGCGGGATCGTCGACCTGTCCATCGGCACGCCCGGGGACCCCCCGCCGGCGGCGGTGGTGGAGGCCCTGGCCACGTCGGGCGCCGAGCGGGGGTACCCGCCTTCGATCGGCTCGGGGCCCCTCCGGGAGGCGGCGGCCGAGTGGCTGCGACGACGCTTCGGCGTGGACGTCGCCGCGTCGGCCGTCGCCGCCTGCATCGGCTCCAAGGAGCTCGTGGCCGGGATCCCCCAGTGGCTGCAGCTGCGCTCCCCGGACCGGGACACGGTCCTGTACCCCTCCGTGAGCTACCCGACGTACCAGATGGGAGCCGTCCTCGCCGGCTGTCGGGCCGTGCCGGTGCCGGTCGACGAGCGGTGGCGCCTCGACGTGACCGCCATCGACCCCGCCGACGCCGACCGGGCCCTGTGCCTGTGGTCGAACACGCCGGGGAACCCGGCCGGGGGCCTCGACGACCTGGATGCGGTGGCCGCCTGGGGCCGCAGCAACGGCGTGCCCGTGCTCTCCGACGAGTGCTACGCCGAGTTCACGTGGGACGGCCCACGGCGCTCGGTCCTCCAGAGCGGGACCGACGGGATGCTCGCCGTGCACTCGCTGTCGAAGCGCTCGAGCCTGGCGGGCGTCAGGGTCGGCTTCTACGCCGGCGACCAGGAGCTCGTCACCTACCTCTCCGAGGTCCGCAAGCACGCCGGCTTCATGGTCCCAGGACCGGCCCAGCACGCCGCTGCGGTGGCCCTCGCCGACGACGACCACGTCGAGGAGCAGGCCGCTCGCTACCTGCGGCGCCTGACGAGGATGCAGGAGGTGCTGGCGACCGCCTACGAGGTCGAGGTCACCCTCCCCGGTGGTGGGCTCTACCTGTGGGTGCGGGCGCCCGGCGGCGACGCCTGGGGGTTCGTCGAGCGGCTGGCGACCGACGCCGGCTGCCTGGCCAGCCCAGGCGAGTTCTACGGGCCCGATGCCGCCGCCCACGTCCGCCTCGCCATGGTGGTGCCCGACGACCGCATCGAGCTGGTGGCGACACGACTCGGCGTGGCCTGACGGGCAGGCGGGGTAAGGCCCGCTCATGCCCAAGATCGTGATGTTCGTGGCGCCCACCGTCGGCCGCTGGCTCTGGAAGAAGTACAAGGCCAACGCCGCGCAGAAGCAGGGCCTCCCTCGCGCCGCAACCATCCCCGCCACGTCTCGCCCCCAGGACCAGATCAAGGCCATGGAGGACGCGGTGGACGTGCCCGGGGGCATCCGCCCCTAGCGCAAGGGGCCCCGGGCCGCGTCCCGGGCCGTACGGTGCGGGGCGTGCCGGCCCCGCCCACCACCGACGAGCAGGTCGCCGTCACGACGGAGGGGCCGGTCGCCACGCTCTGGCTGAACCGTCCGGCGAAGCGCAACGCGGTCACCCACGCCATGTGGCAGGGCATCGCCACTGCCTGCGAGGGACCGCTCGCACGCCCCGAGGTCAGGGTGCTCGTCGTGCGGGGCGTCGGCGACCACTTCTGCGCCGGCGCGGACATCGGCGAGCTCTCCTCGATCGAGCCAGCCGCCTACCTGGCCGCCACCCGAGCGGCCGAGGACGGGCTGGCCGCGGTCGCGAAGCCCACCATCGCCTTCGTCACCGGCTCGTGCGTCGGGGGCGGGGCCGAGCTCGCGATCGCCTGTGACCTGCGCGTGGCCGACACCACGGCCCGCTTCGGCATCACCCCGGCCCGCCTCGGCATCGTCTACCCGTCGTTCGCCGTCGAGCGGGCCGTGCGCCTCCTGGGTCCGTCCGCCACCAAGCACCTCCTCTACTCCGCCGAGCTGATCGATGTCGACCGGGCCCTGCGGATCGGGCTCGTCGACGAGGTGCACGAGCCGAGCGCGGCCGAGGCCCGCCTCGATGCCCTCACCACCCTGCTCGCCACCGAGCGCTCGGCGCTCACCCAGCAGGCCAGCAAGCAGCTCGTCGACGCGGTGGTGCGCGACGGGGCCATCCCTCCCGAGCTGACCCGGCGCTGGGCCGCCGAGGTCGCGGCCAGCGCCGACCAGTCCGAGGGCGTCGCAGCGTTCGCCGAGCGCCGCCCTCCCCGCTTCACCTGGGAGGGCCCCGCCGCACCGCCGGCCACCGCTCGACCGACCGACCCCGGGCGCTAGAGGAAGCCCATCGCCCTGGCTTCGGCCGTGAGACCGTCGCGGAACTGGGGGGCGGCCACCGCGATCAGGTTGGTGGTCCGGGCGCGGATCGTCCGGCCCCGCAGCTCCGCCACGCCGTGCTCGGTGACGACCTTGTCGACGGTGTTCTTCAGCGTCGTGACCGCCGATCCGGAGCTCAGTCGGGGGACGATGCGGGAGAGCCGGCCGTCGTTCGTGGTGGACCGCAGGACGATGAAGCCCTGGCCGCCCTCGGCGTACATGGCGCCACGGGCGAAGTCGGCCTGCCCTCCGCTCGACGACCAGTACCGCCCGGCCCGCGTCTCCGACGCGCACTGGCCGAGGAAGTCGACCTCCAGCGTGGCGTTGATCGACGCGAAGTCGGGTTCGCGGGCGATGACCCGCGGGTCGTTCACCCAGTCCACCGGGCGCAGCTCGACGGCTGCGTTCTCGTGCAGGAACTCGTAGAGGCGGCGGGTCCCGAGCGCGAACGTGGTGACGACCTTGTGCGGCGTCACCCGCTTGCGGGTGCCGTTGACGACCCCTCGCTCCACGAGGTCGACGATCCCGTCGGAGAGCAGCTCGGTGTGCACGCCGAGGTCGCGGTGGTCTCGCATGGCCTCGAGCAGCGCGTTGGGGATGGCACCGATGCCGACCTGGAGGGTGGCGCCGTCGGGGATGCGCTCGGCGACGTGGCCGGCGATCGCCCGGTCGGCCTCGCTGGCACCGGCCGGGTGGTGCTCGATGAGGGGGCGGTCGACCTCGACCCACCCGGCCACCTGGCTCACGTGGAGCTGGTTGCGGCCGAAGGTCCGCGGCATCTGCGCGTTCACCTCGAGGTAGAACGGCGCCCTCCCGATGAGCGGCGCGACGTAGTCGCAGCTCGTGCCGAGGCTGAAGTAGCCGTGGGCGTCCATCGGTGAGGCGGCGGCAAGGACGAGCGACGCCTTCGTGCAATGCTGGAGGATGGTCGGGACCTCGCTGAAGTGGTTGGGTACGAGGTCGCACTGCCCGGCGAGGAAGGCGGGGCGGGTGACGGGCGAGAGGAAGTAGCTCACGTGGCGCAGGCGGTCGCCGAGCTCGCCCCTGATCGACCGGCGAGGGTGGAGCGCGTGCATCTGGTGGATCCGCAGCCCGTCGACCTCGCCGGCAGCAGCCGCGTCCTCGATGGCGTCGATGACGCTCACCGGCTCCCCGTTGGCGAGGGGCACGATCAGGTCGGCGCCCGGTTCGAGGTGCAGGAGGACGCCCCTGGCGTCCGGATCTGGGCGTCGCAGCTCGGCGGTGCTCATCGCCGAGGTCTACACGGCGCCCGCCGGGCTCGTGCACGCGGTCGTCGTCCTGCCCGAGGTCAAGGGGAGCGCCCACCCTGCCGATCCACACGTGTGCAGCGCGCCTCCGATCGAGCCTCCTCCACCCGTCGCCTGCTGATCCGGTCCACCTTCGCCGTGGTCCTGTGCCTGGCGACCGCGCTCGCTCCGGTCCCCGCTCGGGCCGACGACCTCGAGGAGTCGAGGCGGCAGCAGGCGGAGGTCGGGCGGCTGCGAGGGGAGCTCGGGGCGCACCTCGACGTGCTGGGCGCCGACGAGGCGGCGCTCGTCGCTGCGCTGGACGCCATGCAGGCCGGTGTCGCCGCCGGGCAGGCGGCCCTCGAGGAGGCCGAGCGTGCGGCCGAGGACGCTCGGTCGGCGGCGACCTCGGCTGCGGTGGAGGTCGACCGGGTCGTCGGGCGCCTGCACGAGCAGCGCGAGCTGCTGCGGGACCTCGCCGTCGACGCCTACATCGGCGCCCCCGGAGCCGTGGGCGACGTCGCGCTGTTCGTCAGCTCCGACGACGCATCCGGGGGGGCCAAGGCGGTCTACCTCGCCGACCTCGAGGTG
The DNA here is from genome assembly GCA_902805555.1 of uncultured Acidimicrobiales bacterium. Classification (GTDB taxonomy): domain Bacteria; phylum Actinomycetota; class Acidimicrobiia; order Acidimicrobiales; family CADCSY01; genus CADCSY01. The sequence continues at coordinate 7,051 of CADCSY010000012.1, forward strand.
GCCCGCCACGACCTCGTGACCGACGACCTGACCGACCGGGCCGGCGACCTCGAGGCGGCGCGGACGGCAGCGGACGAGGCGGCCGCTCGAGCCGCCACGGCCAAGGAGGAGCTCGGCGTGCGGCTCGCAGCCGCCGAGCAGGCGCGCGACGACCAGCAGCGCTTCGTGGCGTCGGTGGAGGCGGAGCTCGAGCGCCGCCTGTCGGAGGCGGCCGGGCTCGAGGAGCTCGACCGGCACCTGGCCGCCGACATCGTCAGGCAGGAGGACGAGCTGGCGGCCCGCCTCCGAGACGAGGCCGCGGCCCGAGACGAGGCCGCGGCCCGAGACGAGGCCGCGGCCCGAGACGAGGCCGCGGCCCGGGACGCTGCCGAGCGGGCGCAGGCGGAGGCCGACCGCTCGATGCGGGACGGCCGCCACGAACCCGACCGCGAACCGGGTGACCCGGGCCGGTCACCGTCGGCTCGGCCTCGGAGCGGCACGGTCGTGCGGGTCGGCGGGATCAACGTCGACGCGACCATCGCCGAGGCCCTCGCCGCCCTGCTGGCGGCGGCCGCCGCCGACGGCATCGCGCTCGGCGGCAGCGGCTACCGGGACAGCGCCGCCCAGCTCGACCGCCGGGCGGCCAACTGCGGCACCAGCGCCTACGACCTCTACGAGCGGGCTGCCTCCGCCTGCTCGCCTCCGACCGCCCGGCCAGGCCACTCGATGCACGAGCAGGGCCTCGCCATCGACTTCACCTTCGAGGGCGCGCTCATCGGCACCAGGAGCAACCGCGGCTACACCTGGCTGGCGGCCAACGCGGCGCGCTTCGGGCTGTACAACCTGCCGAGCGAGCCCTGGCACTGGTCCACCGACGGGGGCTGACGCCCCAGCGGTCAGCTGGAGCGACCCGAGAGCTTGTCCCGGAGCCGGTCGACGAGGCCCACACCGGGCCCCACCAGCTTGTGGAACACCTCGTTGTTGGGGGCCCCCGGGTGGGCCCTGGTGGGGGCGACCTTCTTCGCGGTCTCCACCTTCGTGGCCATCGTCACGAGCTGCTCGTGGGGGATGCTGGCTCGCAGCTTCGGGAACTGCTCGGTCTCCTCGTCCTGGACGTGGTCGCGCAGGACGGTCTCGAGCTGCGTGATCAGCCCGTCGAAGGTCGGGTCGGACGGCTCGGCGCCCTCGAGCTCCTTCATGATGCGCTCGAGCTGCTTGTGCTCCTGGACGTCGTGCTCGACCGCCTGGTCCCCGTCGGGCAGGTGCTCCTTCATCGCCGGGTAGACGAACATCTCCTCGGCCACGGAGTGGCGCACGAGCTCGCTGATCAAGGTGTCGGCCAGGTCACGGCGCTCCTCGACGGCGCTGCTCCCGCGGATCTGGGCGATGAGGCTCGTCACCTCGGTGTGGTCGGTGGTCAGGACCTCGATCACGTCCTGCTGGCTGTCCGTCATGGTCGCCCTCCTGCTGGCTGCGTGCGTGTGGGCCTCGCCTACCCGGGACCGGCTCCGGGGGCACGTCGCGCAGCGTCGTCCGCCGGCCACGGGGCGCCGCACCTCGATGGGCGCGGCCCCGCATGGAGGTGGTAGGACGACTCCAACGACGACCCCGGGGGGACCGATGAGCCACACGTTCGTTGACAAGATGATGGAGGCGATGAAGACGGGTGCGCTCGAGTCACCCGTCGAGAAGCTCGTGGGCATGCGACTCGTCGACTACGGGCGGGGCGAGGCGACCTACGAGCTCGAGGTGCGCGAGGACCACGCCAACCCCATGGGGATGGTGCAGGGGGGGATCGCCTCGATCCTCGCCGACGCAGCCATGGCCATGGCCACCACGACCATGCTGACGAACGACGACATGCGGGTCTCCGCCGTCACCACGGCCGACCTCTTCTCGCGGTTCCTGAAGCCGATCAGCGCCAAGAAGATCAAGGTGCTGCGGGCCGAGGCGAAGGTGATCAAGTCGGGGCGGCTCCTGATGTGGGCCGAGTGCACGCTGCAGGCCGACGGCGACTGCGTCGGGATGTTCAACGCCACCGGCGTCCGGGTCTCGTTCGACCAGAAGGACTCGGCCATGACCAACACCGGTTCGGCGGCGAGCGCCAGGAGCGAGGAGACGGCGGGGGCCGCGGGCGGGGGCTCGTGACCTCGAAGGCGGACCTCGTGGGCTCGTGGGAGCTCACCCAGTGGGACTACACCGTCGACGGGGTGCACCGTGGCTACGTGATGGGGGAGGACGCCCAGGGCCAGATCCTCTACACGCCCGAGGGTCGGATGTCGGCGATCCTCATGCAGGCCGACCGCCCCCACTTCGGGGTGGGCGCCTTCCACCAGGGCAGCGCGGAGCAGCGGGAGGCGGCTGCGCTCACCTACGTCTCCTACGGTGGCACCTTCGACGTCGACGGCGACCGGGTCTCGCACCACGTCGCGTACAGCCTCTTCCCCGACTGGATCGGCACCGACCTGGTGCGTGAGGTGTCGTGGGACGACGGGCAGCTCGTCCTCACGGCCGTGCCCGAGACGACCAGCACCGGGAAGACGGTGGTCAACCGGCTCGTCTGGCGACGGGCGGCCTCCGGGGGGACCTGAGTCCCGGCTCTGCCACGGCTCCGACCGGGGGTCGCCTCGCCGGCCGGGACCGCCACCGGCCACTGGCGCTGCACTGCGAGGTGCCTCCGTCGGTCCGCCACCCGCCTCGTCGGCCGTTGCCAGGCGCCCGCCTCGCCGGCGGTAGCCTCCGGCGATGGCCGACCTCGAGGCTCGCATCGACGACCTGTGGCAGCGGCGCGACGAGCTCGACGACGTCGATCCCGAGGCCACTGCAGCCGTGCTGGAGGCGGTCACCCTCCTCGACCGGGGTGAGGCGCGGATCGCCGAGATCGACGCCGAGACCGGCAGCGTCGTCGTCCACGAGTGGCTGAAGCGGGCCATCCTGCTGCTGTTCGGCCAGAGCAAGATGGACACCGTCGAGATCGGGCCCTTCGAGTTCGCCGACAAGATCCCGCTGAAGGGCGGTTACGAGCAGGCCGGGGTCCGGGTGGTGCCCGGGGCCTCCGCCCGCTTCGGATCCTTCCTCGAGCGGGGTGTGATCCTCATGCCGAGCTACGTGAACATCGGCGCCAGGGTCGGGTCGGGGACCATGGTCGACACCTGGGCCACGGTGGGCTCCTGCGCGCAGATCGGCCGCAACGTCCACCTCTCCGGCGGGGTCGGGATCGGCGGCGTGCTCGAGCCGCCCCAGGCGGCGCCCACCTTCATCGGCGACGAGGCCTACATCGGCAGCCGCTGCATCGTGGCGGAAGGCGCGAGGGTCGGCGAGGGCTCGGTGCTCGGGGCCGGCGCCATCCTCACCGCCACCATCCCCGTCCTCGACGCCGACACCGGGCTCGAGCTCAGCCGAGGGGTGGTCCCGCCGTGGTGCGTGGCGGTGGCCGCGACCCGTCCCCGGGAGTTCGCGGGTGGCACGTTCGGGATGGCCTGCGTGCTCGTCATCAAGCGCCTGAGCGAGGGCGAGCGCCACGACAAGTCCGGGTTGAACGAGCTGCTCCGCACGCACGGGTCGGCGGTCTGACCGTGTGGTCGCGCAGGGACCCGTGACCGACCTGCTCGCCCTCACCGGCGAGCTCGTCGACATCCCGTCGGTGAGCCACGACGAGGCTGCGATCACCGACCACCTGGCGGCGCTCCTCAGTGAGGTCCCGTGGCTGGTGGTCGAGCGCCACCAGCACAACCTGGTGGCGCGGACGGACCTCGGCCGATCGCAGCGCCTCATCCTGGCCGGCCACACCGACACCGTCCCGGTCAACGGGAACCACCGGGCCGTCGTCGAGGGCGACATCCTGCGAGGGCTGGGCGCGTCCGACATGAAGTCGGGGGTGGCCGTGCTGCTCGAGCTGGCCAGGACGGTCGCGGAGCCCGCCTGTGACGTCTCGTACGTGTTCTACGCAGCCGAGGAGGTGGAGGCGGCCCACAACGGGCTCGAGGTCCTCTTCCGCGACCGGCCCGACCTGCTGGCCGGTGACGCCGCCATCCTGGGGGAGCCGACCGACGGCACCGTGGAGGCCGGCTGCCAGGGCACGCTGCGCCTGGCGGTGCACCTGGCGGGGCGCCGGGCGCACACCGCCCGCCCGTGGATGGGCGTGAACGCCATCCACCGTCTCGGGCCCGTGCTCGACGCCGTCGAGCGCTTCGACGCCCGCCGCCCCGTGCTCGACGGCTGCGAGTACCGGGAGGCGCTCCAGGCGGTCCGGGTGGAGGGAGGCGTCGCCGGGAACGTCGTGCCCGACGCGGCCACGATCGTGCTCAACCACCGGTTCGCCCCCGACCGCGACACCGGTGCGGCAGAGCGGGCGGTGCGCGAGGCCCTGGCACCTGCGCTCGGTGACGACGACGTCGTCGAGCTCCTCGACGCAGCACCCTCGGCAGCACCCGGGCTCGACCACCCGCTCCTGGGCGCGCTGGTGCGCCGCGGCGGCCTCACCGTCCGGGCGAAGCTCGGCTGGACCGACGTCGCCCGCTTCGCCGCCCGAGGCGTCCCGGCCGTCAACTTCGGTCCCGGCGACCCGACCCTCGCCCACACCCAGGAGGAGTGGGTGGGCCGAGCCCCGATCGAGGCGACCTACGCAGCGCTGGCCGACCTCCTCACATCGGGAGCCGACTGACCACAGGGTCCTCCCGCTGCAGCGTCCTCGGCCGGCCCCGCTCCCTGGTGACCTCGTGGTGACGAGGCAGCTGCCTGGCGTCCTGGTGCAGGAGGCGCCGGGACGCTCAGAGGCGGCGCATGACGGTGACGACCCGGCCGTAGACCTCCACCTCACCAGGGTCGAACGGCATCGGCGCGAGCCGCTCGTTGGCGGGGAGCAGCACGACCTGGTCGCCCTGCCTCGTGAAGGTCTTCACGGTCGCCTCCCCACCCGGGATGCCGACGGCGACGATCTCCCCGTCACGGGCCTCGGCCTGCTGGCGCACCACCACCAGGTCGCCGTCGAGGATGCCGGCATCGACCATCGAGTCGCCCCTGACCCGCAGCATGAACAGCGTCCCCTCGCCGGTGAGGTCGGACGGGACGGGGATGAGCTCCTCGACGTTCTCGCCGGCGAGGACGTCGCTGCCGGCCGCGATGTCGCCCACGAGGGGGATGTGGCGCGACGGGCGCCGCTCGGCGGTCATGCCCGACGACGGGTCGTAGCGGACCTCGATGGCCCGGGGCTTGGTGGGGTCGCGGCGGAGGAACCCGCGCTTCTGGAGCGTGGCCAGGTGGGTGTGGACGGTCGACGGCGACGTGAGCCCCACCGCCTCGCCGATCTCGCGCACCGACGGCGGGTAGCCGCGCTCGCGCTGCTCGGTGACGATGAACTCCAGGATCTCCCGCTGCCTGTCCGTCAGCACCTCGTCGGTCACGGCACCCCCTCCTCGTCCTCTCGGTCGTGCGGTTCTCTTGCCTGCGCTTCTCTCGCAGCTGTCGGCGCCTCGGCTGCTGGCACCTCCCACTGCTGGCACCTCGTCGCGCATCGGGTCCTACCTGCGGCGGAGCACGATCGAACGCGTGTTTCGTCCGCACCGTACCGAACGGGCGCATGGGAAGCAAACACCTGTTCGAAGGCACCCTTGACGTACCGGTGGGGCCGTGCTTCGCTGGGTGTGCGAACAGGCGTTCGCACCCGGGTCGAACGACCCCGCAGCCCCCGACCGCAGGAGCCACCGCATGGCCGCCGTCCGACACCTGGATGTCCACCCCGCCGAGCAGGACGTCGGCGGGATGGGCCGTGGCGGGGGACCGCACCTGCGCCTCGTGCACGGCGGTGGCACGTGCACGCAGCGGCGCCAGGAGGGGATCTACCGCAGGCGGCGCATCGTGGTCGGGCTGGTCCTCGCCCTGTGCTCCGTCGCGCTGCTGCGGTGGGTGGCGCCGCTGCTCGGTGACCCCGCCGTCGCACCACCGGAGGCGGGGTCGGTCCACATCGTCCAACCGGGTGACACCTACTGGTCCATCGCGTCGTCGCTCGACAGCGACGGCGACATCACCGGCACCGTCGACGCCATCAGCGCGTCGCACGGCGGGCGGGTCCTCCAGGTCGGCGACCGGCTCGTGCTGCCGGGTTGACCGATGCCCCTGGGGGCGGATCGCGCCGGGACGACCGGTGGAGGGCGGCCGGTACCGTGCGGTGGTGCGCTGCCCGTCGTGCTCGAGCCTCGACGACAAGGTGATCGACTCCCGGATGGCCGACGACGGTGGCGCCATCCGCCGTCGGCGGGAGTGCCTGGCGTGCGGGCGGCGGGTCACCACGTTCGAGCGGGTGGAGGAGGCGTCGCTCGTGGTGGTGAAGCGCTCGGGGGAGCGCGTCCCGTTCGACCGGTCCAAGGTGGTGGCGGGCGTGGCTGCGGCCGCCAAGAACCGCCCGGTGACCCAGCAGGTGATGGAGTCGCTCGCAGCCGACGTCGAGGAGCAGGCCCGCCTCGCGGGGCCGGAGGTCACCACCGAGGCGCTCGGCATCAAGGTCCTCGAGCGGCTGCGGCAGCTCGACGGTGTCGCCTACCTGCGCTTCGCGAGCGTCTACAAGGGCTTCGAGGACCTCACCGACTTCCAGCGGGAGGTCGGGGAGCTGGCGAAGGCCACCGAGCCGAAGCGGCCCGTCACCGAGCGCTGACCCGCCGGCGACTACCCCCCGACGTCGGTCCCCGCCGACGGCTCCGCCCGTGCGATCAGGTACCGCAGCAGCAGGAAGCCCTCGTCCTCGAGCGCAGCGTCCAGCACCAACCGGACCGGAGCGGCTGGCACGGTCCCGGAGAGGATGCGTGGCCCACCGCCCCCCGCCAGGAGGGGGCTGACCGTCAGGCACAGCTCGTCCACCAGGCCGGCGGCCACGAGCTGCGCGAGGAGCCTGGGACCTCCCTCGCACAGCGCCACCTCGTGGCCCCGCTCGGCCAGTGCCGCCAAGCCGAGCACGGGGTCCACGGCCTCGTCACCGGCGACGACCACGTCGGCCACCGCGGCGACCTGGCGACGGCGCCCGGGGTCGGCCGCCTCGCACGTCAGGATGATCGTCCGTGCCGGAGCCTCGGCGAAGAGGGGCTGGGTCAGGTCCAGCGCGAGCGAGCGGCTGACCACGGCGACGGGGACCGGTCGGGGCTCCCGGATGGGGCGGTAGCGCTCGACCCGCACGGTCTCCGCCGCGACGAGCACGACGTCGGCGAGGCTGCGCAGGAGGTGGAACACCTGCCGGTCGGCCGGCCCCCCGAGCCCGCCGGAACGGCCCTCGAGCGCTGCGGACCCGTCGGCCGAGGCGATCATGTTGGCGAGGAGCCACGGTCTGCCCGGCCTCGGCGCTCGAGGCCCGCCGTACACCGCCACGAGGTCCGCCTCGGGGCTCGGGTCGGGGAGCAGCTGGCGCACCGGGCGACCGTACCGAGGCGGTCGGGCCGATCCCGACGCAGCGCCCCGGCACCGTCCACAAGGCACCCGGGTGGGCGGTCGTCCCCAGCCGCCGGGGTGCGATCCCGCTGCTGGCTGCGCCCCCGGGTGGCGCCGGCCCCCGGCGTGTGGACCGCCCCCTCGCTCGTCCCCAGCGCCATCCACACCCTGGGGGCAAACCCCACAGGAAGCGCCCCGTAGCGCTCCACAGGCCGGGGCTCCTACGGTGCCGCGAACAGGGGCCGTGCACGGCGGCGCCGCGCGGCGCACGACTGCTTGCTTTCGCGAACGGCCCCTGACCTGCACCGACATCCGGCCGCCGACCTTGACAGGGCCGGAAGTACGATGCTGTAATTACACCTCATCTTGTGGCTCGGAAGGAGCCACCCACCAGATCTTGTGGTCAGGGTCGTGTGGTCGACGATCTGCGGTCAGGGAGCGGGTACGTCGGGAGACGGGTCCGTTGCTCGACGGCGGCAAAAGCGCCACCGACACGGACCCCTGACGGCAGGACAGCGACCACCGGCCAAGGCGCCTGACCGAACACCTCGACCGAATGCTCGATCGAGCCGCACACCACGGCCTGCTCCGCACGGCGGCAGGCAAGAGGGGAGACATCGCACATGGCACTGGCACCGGAGCGCATCGGGATCGGCATCGGCAGGCACTTCACCTCGCCGGGCACCCACCCCTACGACATGGTCACGTGGGAGCGGCGAGACGCCCGCATCACGAACTACCGGGACGGCTCCGTCGCCTTCGAGCAGCTCGGCGTGGAGGTCCCGTCCAGCTGGTCGGTCAACGCCACCAACATCCTCGCCCAGAAGTACTTCCGCGGCACCCCTGGCTCGAGCGCCCGGGAGTCGAGCCTCAAGCAGGTCGCCGACCGGGTGGCCGACACGATCACGGCGTGGGGGGTGAAGGACGGCTACTTCACCGACGACCACGAGGCCGAGGCGTTCAACGCCGAGCTCAAGTACCTCATCATCACGCAGCGGGCCGCGTTCAACTCGCCGGTGTGGTTCAACATCGGGGTCGCCGGCGTGCCCCAGCAGGCGAGCGCCTGCTTCATCCTCTCGGTCGAGGACACGATGAAGTCCATCCTCAACTGGTACGTCGAGGAGGGCACGATCTTCAAGGGCGGCTCCGGCTCCGGCATCAACCTCTCGAAGATCCGTTCGTCGGCCGAGCAGCTGAACGGCGGCGGGACCGCCTCGGGCCCGGTCAGCTTCATGCGGGGTGCCGATGCCTCGGCCGGCACCATCAAGTCCGGTGGCAAGACCCGTCGCGCCGCCAAGATGGTGATCCTCGACGTCGACCACCCCGACATCGAGGACTTCATCTGGTGCAAGGCGCTCGAGGAGCGCAAGGCGAGGGTGCTGCGCGACGCCGGGTTCGACATGGACCTCGACGGCAAGGACTACGCCTCGATCCAGTACCAGAACGCCAACAACAGCGTCCGCGTCACCGACGAGTTCATGCAGGCGGTGGTGGACGGAGCCGATTGGGACCTCATCGCCGTCACCACCGGTGAGGTGGTCGAGACGGTGAAGGCGCGCGACCTCATGCGCCAGATCTCCGAGGCCACCTGGCAGTGCGCCGACCCCGGCATGCAGTTCGACACCACCATCAACCGCTGGCACACCGCTGCGAGCACGGGACGGATCAACGGGTCGAACCCGTGCAGCGAGTACATGCACCTCGACGACTCCGCCTGCAACCTGGCCAGCATCAACCTGCTGCACTACCTCGGGGACGACGACGACGACGTCTTCGACGTGGCTGGCTTCACCCACACCGTCGAGGTGTTCTTCACGGCCCAGGAGATCCTCGTCGGCAACGCCGACTACCCCACCGAGGGCATCGCCGAGACGTCCCGTCGGTTCCGCCAGCTGGGCCTCGGCTACGCCAACCTCGGCGCCATGCTCATGGCCTTGGGCCTGCCCTACGACTCCGACGGGGGCCGGGCCTGGGCCGGCGCGGTCACCGCGCTCCTCACCGGGCACGCGTACGCAACCTCGGCCCGCACCGCCGGGCGGATGGGGCCCTTCGCCGGCTACGTCGACAACGAGGAGCACATGCTCCGGGTGCTGCGCATGCACCGCGACGCCGCCGCCGAGATCGACGAGCACCTGGTGCCGTCCGTGCTGCTCGAGGCCGCGCGCAACAGCTGGGACGAGGCGGTCGAGCTGGGCAGCGCCAACGGCGTCCGCAACAGCCAGGCCAGCGTCCTCGCCCCGACCGGCACCATCGGGCTCCTGATGGACTGCGACACCACCGGCATCGAGCCCGACCTCGGCCTCTGCAAGATGAAGAAGCTGGTGGGCGGCGGCACCATGACCATCGTCAACCAGACCGTGCCCCGGGCGCTGCGCCGCCTGGGCTACGCACCGCAGCAGGTGGCGGAGATCGTCGCCTACGTCGACGAGAACAAGTCGATCCTCGGCTCACCGCACCTGCGGCCCGAGCACATCCCGGTGTTCGCGTGCTCGATGGGCGACAACGACATCCACTACCGGGGCCACGTCCAGATGATGGGCGCGGTCCAGCCGTTCATCTCCGGCGCGATCTCGAAGACCGTCAACATGCCGGAGCACGTCACCGTCGAGGACGTCGAGCAGCTCCACCTCGAGGCCTGGCAGCTCGGCATCAAGGCGGTCGCCATCTACCGGGACAACTGCAAGGTGGCCCAGCCGCTGGCGATGGCGAAGAAGGAGGTCAAGGAGGGTGCGGCGGCCGAGGTGGCGGCGGGGGCCGACCCCGTGCAGGTCATCGAGCGCATCGTCGAGAAGGTCAGCAAGCCGAGTCGCGAGAAGCTCCCGCGCAACCGCCGCAGCAGGACGTTCGAGTTCCGCCTGGCCGACTGCAAGGGCTTCGTGACCGTCGGGGAGTACGACGACGGCCGTCCTGGCGAGATCTGGATGAACGTGTCGAAGCAGGGCTCGACGCTGGCCGGGATCATGGACGCGTTCGCCATCTCGATCAGCTACGGCCTCCAGTACGGCGTGCCGCTGCACGCCTACGTGGAGACGCTGACCAACATGCGCTTCGAGCCTGCGGGCATGACCGACGATCCCGACATCCGCTTCGCCACCAGCCTCGTCGACTACATCTTCCGCCGGCTGGCCGTCGACTACCTGCCGCTGGCGCAGCGCATGGAGCTCGGCATCCTCTCGGTGGGGGAGCGGACGAACCCCACCCTGCCGGGCATCGAGGAGTCCACCACCGAGACGGTGGCGGGCCAGGACCTCCTCGCCGACCCTCCGAGCAGCACGTCGATCGACCTCACGCCGATCGAGCCCGCCCCCCACGAGCGTCGCCCACCCCGGCCGGAGGTGCGCACCGCCCACGCCGACGCCCCCTACTGCATGCAGTGCGGCGTCCAGATGCAGCGGGCAGGCAGCTGCCACGCCTGCCCCAGCTGCGGCAGCACCAGCGGCTGCAGCTAGCCGAGCCGGCGGCCTCTACGGGCGTCGACCGGGGTGGGCGGCCCGCTCAGCGGCGCACGTCGCGCTGCAGGAAGAAGGTGTTCATCATGCCGTGGTGACCGGCGACGAGTGCACCTTCGAGGTACTGGAAGGGCGCGTACCCGAGGTCGGCGAGGTAGGTGGTCACGACGAGCCCGGGCCACTCGATGAGCAGCGCTGGGCGGTGCTCGACCAGCGTCCGGCGCGCCCCCTGCAGCACCTGGTGCTCGTAGCCCTGCACGTCGATCTTGACGAAGGCCGGCTCGCAATGAAGGTCGTCGAGTCGCTGCACGGCGCAGGCCATGACCTTGATGTGCAGCCGGCTCTCCTCGAACCCGAAGAGCTGGTCGGTGAGCCACTCGCGGGCGCAGGCCTCGTCCAAGGACGCCAGCCCGTCGAAGACGTAGCCGCGGTAGCTCGGCACGAAGAGGTCGAAGGACCCGGGCCGGTCTCCCAGCCCGATGCTGTGGATGGTCACATCGACCGATCGCCGGAACCGCCGTGCGAGTCGGTCGGCGAGCTGCGGGTTCGGCTCGAAGGCGTGGACCACCGGCGCGTTGCCGTAGAGCCTGATCGCGTCGATGCTCTGGCCACGGTTGGCACCGACGTCGAGATGCGTGGCACCAGGCGGCAGGCAGAGGAGGGGGAGCGCACGGAAGTCCTCCTCGAACGGACGACGAAAGAGCTGCCGGGTCGAGCGCTGCGCCACGGCCTTGGCGTCCGACAGCCAGGGCACACGTGTCTGCACCGTCCGGAGCGCCTTGCGAGCTCGATCGTCCATCCCGCTTCAGACTACGCTTCGTGCGCAGCCGGCTACGGAACGGTGCTGTCTGTCCGTTCCCTCCGCCCAGCGGCGGTCGATCTCGAGGTGGCGGATGCTCCAGCCGACTCTCGAGCCGCGAGTCGGCGAAGGACCGGTCGAGGCGCCGGGACGGACGGCCTGTACCGGGAGATGGCCGAGCGGCCAGGTCTTCCCTGAGCAACGCCATCGGTCGCCACGCCGGCCGGTTGCTGCGGGCCGCTGAAGTCGAGGGCGAACGACCCCGCCGTCAGCCGACGGCGGCCCCCAGCTCGCCGAGCCACGCGTCCCACGCCGGCCGCTCGCGCTCGACGTAGGCAGCCGCGCCCTCGGAGAAGAGGTGCCCCTCCAGCGCGGCCACAGCCCCCTCGTCGCCCCGATCGTGGGCGAAGAAGCTGAGGAACCCGGGCACCGGCTCCGTCACCCTGACGACGAGGCCCATGTCGTTCGCGAGCGCCACCTGACCGACGTGGCCCCGGCACTCGACGCGGTCGCCGACGGCGCCACCCCCGAGCTCGGCGCGCATGGCGTCGAGCACGTCGGCGGCACGGCCGCCGACCGGTGCCGACGCGGACAGCGAGGTGACGCGCTGGCCGGGGAAGTGGGTGAGGTAGAGGCGCAGGACGTCGAACGTGGGCGCCCAGCTGCGGGCCATGTCGTCGAAGAACTCACGCTCCCACTCCGCACCGGTGCCGAACCCGCTCGTGACGACCCGCAGCACGCACGACCCGCCGGAGCGGGCCTCGACCAGGAACTCGCTGACGAGTGGTGTCACCGCGGCACCTGCGTGGCCGGCGAGCGCCGGCCAGTCCGGCTCCTCGTAGACGAGGCGCCGCGGCGGGTCCCAGCCTGTGACGGTGCCCTCCGAGGCGATGTCGTCGCCCATGTGGAACACGACCCGGCCGCCCTCGCGCTCCTCGAGCTCCGTGGGCAGCATCCACGAGCTGATGCCGTTGGCGGTGGCGATGGCCTCCCAGACCTGCTCGGCAGTGCCGGGCAGCTCGAAGGTGAGCTCCATGCGGAGCGGTACGTCAGGCGTCGTGGTCATGCGATCTCCTCGTCTCTGGGGTGAGCGGCGACGACCAGCCGGTGCGGCCGCCCGTCGTCGTGGTGGTAGCGGGACAGCAGGTCGAGCACCGCCTCGGTGAGCTCGTCGGCGAAGGCGGCACGGTCCTCGGCCGACGCGAAGCCGATCTCGGTGTCGATCGTGAACGTCGGCATGCGCCGGCCCGCTGCCTGGGCACGGCGCGCGAGGCCTCCGACCTCGCGCACCATGCGTGCGGCGACCGACACGAGGTAGCGCGCCGAGAGCCGGTCGCCGGCAGACGCAGGGTCGACGGCGTCGGCGTCCACGGCCGCTGGTGAGACCACGTAGCTGGCGGCGGTGGCCTGGAGGATCCGCTCGGTGATGCCGCCGCGCTTGCGCTCGCCGCACAGGGCCACGAGGCCGTGCGACTCCAGCGCCCGCAAGTGGTAGTTGACCTTCTGGCGCGAAAGCCCCACCTCGAGGGCGAGGGCACCGGCCGAGCTGGGGACGGCCAGGCGGGCGAGCAGGCTCGCCCGCACGGGGTCCAGCGCCACCACCGCAGCGGCAGGGTCTTCGATGACCTCGAGGTCGAGCACACCGCCACCCTGCTCTTGACAAACAAAGTTGTCAAGGCCTCTCGACAGCCGTCGACGACCGAGCGTCCGCGAGCGCAGACGTGCTGCCGGCTCGCGCCACTGATCCTGGCGGCGCCTGCGCCGAGCGGGGCATCATCCGGGCATGCCCCGTCCCGTCACCGTGCACGTCGACGTCCCCCTGCCGCGCGAGGAGGTCTTCGAGTTCCTCGACGTCATGGCGAACCACGAGTCGTTCAACGACCACCTGATGCGTCGCTGGGAGCTCTCGGGCCCGCCACGAGGCGTCGGCTCGAAGGTGAGGGTGCACGCCAAGGCGCTCGGCGTCGAGGACGAGATCGACATCGAGGTCGTCGACGCGGAGGCGCCCACCCGGATCGTCGAGCGCAACGTCGCCGCCAAGGCGGGCCGGGTCGGGGAGGGGACCTACACGCTGGAGCCGCTCCCCGGTGCGGGCACCCGCATCACGTTCACGTACCGCTGGCTCGTGGCGCCGCTCCTCGACCGGCTCACCGCCCCACTCGTGCGGGCCTACCTCCGCCGCAACCTCGGCATCGCCATGCGCCGCCTCCGCGAGCAGCTGACCGCCGGCCGGGCCTGACCTGCAGCCGCCGCGCGACCATCGGCCCGTGGACCTGGCCAAGCCCCACCTCGACGTCGGCCTCTACACCGACCGCTTCGACGCCGTCAGGCGGTTCTACGAGGGCGACCTCGCACTTCCCTACGAGGAGCTCCTCAAGGCGGGCCGGGGCGTCCACCAGCACCGCTTCGGGCTCCGGGGCGCCGTGCTGAAGGTCAACGACTCCCGTGGGCCGCTCGAGGAGGCCGTCACGGCGTTCCGAGGTCTCGTGGTCGTCGACCCCGACGCGCAGAGCCCGCGCCACCGCACCGACCCCGACGGGCTCGACCTGGCGCTCGTGCCCGTCGGGCACGGGGGGATCCGCGCCGTGGGCGTCCGCTGGGCGTCGACCGACCCCGACCGCCTCGGGAGACTCCTCGCCGACGGCTTCGACGCCGAGGGCATCGAGGACGGGCGGTGGCGCATCGGGGAGACGGTCGTCATGGTCGAGCACGACCCGGATGTGGCGGTGGGGCCCCTCAGGGCGCGTGGCTTCCGGTACCTCACCGTCCAGGTCCGAGACGTCCGAGGTGAGCACGAGCGGCTCCTGGCCCTCGGGTGGCACGAGGGCACCGCTCCGGTCCGACTGGGGGATGTCGCCATGATCTCGTTCGTGCGCGACCCCGACGGCGGCTGGGTCGAGGTGTCGCAGCGGGCCTCGCTGACCGGTCCGCTGCCGGAGGCCTGAAGGACGATGCGGCCCCACGCCGCCCTCTCCCTCGTCGCGACGCAGCCGACCACTGGCTCGAGATCGAGGAAGGAGAGGCAGCCAGGTCGTCCCGCATCGCTGGTCCCGAGGCGCAGAGGGCGGTGCCCGACATGGCGGCGCCCGACCCGGCTGCGCTCCACCTGGCGGTCGACCTCCGGTGACCTGACCATCCACGGGCGCCCGAGCGCGCAGGGCTACGGTCCCGCCCGTGGCCCGTCCCCAGCACGAACGTCCCTAGCCTTGGCGTTCGGGCAGGCGGCGGGACCCCCCGCCACGGCCAAGCAGCTGGCGGCGCTCACTGCGCTCCTGGAGGGCGCCGGCTACGCCAGCTTCAGGGAGGCGCGCCACCCCTTCGGGCTCACCCAGCGGCAGGCGAACGGCAAGTTCACCCAGGACGAGGCGGCGGCCCTGCTCGACCGGCTCGAGGCCGGCTCGGAGGCTGGTGACGACCCGGCCGCCGGCCACGCCGACCAGAGGTCCGACGACCGGCGCAGCACGGCGAGGCCCGTGCCGGCCGAGCGACCGGGACGTCACCGGGCGCCGTCGACGGCGAAGCGGACGAGGCCGTCCACCGGGGCATCCCCGCACGCCGGCGACGTGGTCACCGCGTTCCCTGACGAGCTGCTCGCCGAGGAGCTCGGCCGTCGCGGCTGGACCTGTCACCCGCCGCCCTCGCGGCCCCTGCCCTAGCGGGCGACCGGGAGCTCGAACCAGACGGTCTTGCCGTCGACGGTGCCGTCGACGCCCCAGCGCTGCGCGAGCGCGTCGACCATCATCAGCCCCCGGCCGGTGGTGGCCTCGAGCGGGGCCGGCGGGGGGGCATCCGGGGGCTGGCGCACCCCGCAGTCATGGACCTCCACCCGGACGCCCGACGCCGCCATGATGAGCAGGAGGTCGACCTCGGTCCTGGCGTGGAGCAGCGCGTTGCTCACGAGCTCGCTCGTGAGGAGGATGGCCGTCTCGAGCGGCGGCTCGGGTACGCGCTCCTCCAGCTCGCTCCGCACGAAGGCGCGTGCAGCGGCAGGAGAGCGGAGGTCGGGCTGGAAGCGAGCACGCCGTTCCACCGTGCCGCCGATGTCCATGACCCTGCTACTACCCGGTCGCGCAGCGGCCGCAACCCCACGCTGCGTCAGCCCCGCCGGAGGAGGCTGGTCACCAGGCGTCCATCAGCAGGGCCAGGTGCTCGAGCCGGGGCTCGAGGTCGTACGTCGTGGCGCTGACCATGACCTCGTCGGCAGCCGTGGTGCGGACGAGCTCGTCGAGCCCGGCGACCGCCGTGGCGGGCGAGCCGACGATCCGGGTCGAAGGCATGGCGAGGGCGACAGGGAGCAGCGGGTGCGAGGCCGCCGCGGCGGGTGAGATGAGCGGCGCGCGCCGGCCCGTCCTGATGCCGTGGCTCATGAGCTGGCCGGGGGCCGCCTGCCACGCCGCCTCCTCGTCGGTGGACGCGACGAGGACGCTGGCGGTGACGATGGCGTGCGGGGCGTCGAGCGCCGGCGACGGACGGAACGCCTCCCGGTACAGGCCCAGCGCCTCGAGCGTTCCGCCCATCCCGAAGTGGTGGGCGAACGCGAAGGGGAGGCCGAGCACCCCCGCCAGCTGGGCGCTGTAGCCGCTCGAGCCGAGGAGCAGGATCTGGGGGCTCGACGACGCAACAGGCGTCGCGCTGAAGTGCTCCCACAGGCCGCCCTCCCCCCTGACGTCGCCGAGGAGGCCCATGACGTCGAGGAGGTCCCTGGGGAACGAGTCGACGCCCTGAGCGTCGCGCCGCAGCGCGGCGGCGGTCCGCTGGTCGGCGCCCGGCGCCCGGCCCAGCCCGAGGTCGATCCGGCCAGGGTGGAGCGCCTCGAGCGCGGCGATCTGCTCGGCGACGACGAGGGGCGGGTGGTTCGGGAGCATGATGCCGCCCGAGCCCACCCGGATCCGCTCGGTCATGGCGGCGAGGTGGGCCATCAGCACCGGCGGCGAGGTGCTCGCGATCGAGGGCATGTTGTGGTGCTCTGCGACCCAGAAGCGCCGGTACCCGAGCGCCTCGGCGCGCTGTGCCATCGCTGTCGTCTCCGCCAGCGCCCGCGTGCTCGACCCGCCCTCGGCGACGACCGCGAGGTCGAGCACGGACAGGGGCGGGCGCTGGTGGTCGGCGGTCACCCCCCGGTCAACGCCGCTGACGAGGTCCGGCTTCCCCGAGTCCTGCCCGTTGCCGCCGGCCGCCGGCTCGGTGACCCGGCGCACGTGCACGTCCACGGCCGGACCCGAGCGGGAGTGGGGGCTCGGGACCGGCGCCTTGACCCGCCCGCTGGTCGCGCGGTAGCGAGAGGGGGGCGGCGCCGACGGCGCCGTCCGGGCGAGCCACGGGGGCAGCTGCATGGGGATCTGCGAGGGTCGCGTCGTCGTGGTCACCGGCGCGGGCCGCGGCATCGGGCGCGAGCACGCGCTCGAGTTCGCCCGGCAGGGGGCCAAGGTGGTGGTGAACGACCTGGGCGCCGAGGTGGACGGTGCCGGGTCGTCGGCGGGGCCGGCGGGCGAGGTCGTCGACCTCATCCGTGACCGCGGTGGCGAGGCGGTGGCCGACGGGGAGGACGTCTCCGACTGGGACGGCGCCCGGCGGCTCGTCGACCGGGCGGTCGACGTGTTCGGGGACCTCCACGTGCTCGTCAACAACGCCGGCATCCTCCGCGACCGGATGCTCGTCAACATGGAGGAGGCCGAGTGGGACGCCGTCGTCAAGGTCCACCTGAAGGGCACCTTCGCCCCGTCCCGCTGGGCCGCCAGCTACTGGCGTGAGCGGTCGAAGGCGGGTGATGCCAACGACGCCCGCATCATCAACACGAGCTCGTCATCGGGCATCTACGGCAACGTCGGCCAGACGAACTACGGGGCGGCCAAGGCGGGCATCGCCTCGTTCACGGTCATCGCCGCCAAGGAGCTGGCCCGCTACGGCATCACGGTGAACGCCATCGCCCCCGGCGCCCGCACCCGCATGACCGAGAACCTGAGCGGGGCCGCGTCGCGCGAGGTGGAGCCCGGCGAGTTCGACGCGCGCGCTCCCGACAACATCGCCCCCCTCGTGGTCTGGCTCGGCAGCGAGCAGGCGGCGGGTGTGACGGGGCGGGTGTTCAACGTCGCCGGGGGCCGCATCAGCGTGGCCGAGGGGTGGAAGGCGGGCCCCGGCTTCGACAAGGGCGCCCGCTGGGACCCCGAGGAGCTCGGCACGGTCATCCCGGACCTCGTGGCCGAGGCCCAGCCCAATGCCGACATGCGCGGCGCGGTCTGACCGTCCCCGCACGTCGAACCACGACCCCACAGGAGACGACATGGCAGTGAAGCGCTTCCCGGTCGAGGCCGGTCACATCTTGATGTTCGCCCGCAGCATCGGCGACCCCAACCCCGTCTACGAGGACGAGGAGCAGGCCGTGGCCGGTGAGGCGGGCGGCATCATCGCCCCGCCGACGTTCGTCCAGGCGAGCGCCCAGTTCGATCCCGACTACTTCCTGCGGCCCAAGATCGGACAGCCCTGGTTCGGCTCGGGCAAGGAGCCGTCGGGCGTTGCCCGCCAGGTCTCCGGAGGCGGGAGCTCCGGGGGAGGCGGCGGCGGAGGTGGGGGCGGGGGCGGGCTGCACGCCGAGCAGCACTACGAGTACCACCGCCCGCTGCGGGCCGGCGACGTCCTCACCGCCACCACCACACCCGGCACGACCTGGGAGAAGGAGGGGCGCCGCGCCGGCAAGCTCGTCTTCTCCGAGAGCGTCACCGAGTACCGGGACCAGGACGGCGAGCTCGTCGTCACCGCCCGGGGCATCGGCGTGCGCACCGAGCGGCCGGTGGAGGGCTGAGATGGCGCTGCAGGCCAGCGCGCTCGAGGTGGGCGCCACCTTCGAGGCCACGCTCGTGGAGGACCTCAAGCGCACCCAGATCGTCCAGTACGCAGGCGCATCCGGCGACTACAACCCCTTGCACACCGACGAGGTCTTCGCCACCCAGGTGGCGGGCTACCCGTCGGTGTTCGCCCACGGCATGCTCACCATGGGGATGACCGGGCGCCTCCTCACCGACACCGTGGGCGACGGCCGCCTGACGCGCTTCGGCGGGCGGTTCACCTCCCAGGTGTGGCCGGGTGACACGCTCACGGCCACGGCCAGGGTCGAGGCCGTGCGGGAGGAGGACGGCCAGCACCTCGTCGACCTCAGCGTCGAGACGGCGAACCAGGACGGTGTCACCGTCTTCTCCGGTACCGCCACCGCCCGGGTCGACCCCTAGCGACGTCCGGTGACCGAGACGACCGGCGCCGTCGCCACCGCCGACCCAGACGTCGTCGTCGTCGGCGCCAGCTCGGCGGGGGTGGGTGCGGCGGTCGGTGCCGCCCGGTCGGGGGCACGGGTGCTGCTGGTCGAGCCGACCGGCCGGGTCGGGGGGATGCTGACCAATGGCGTCACCACCGACATGCAACGTCGGGACGCATCCACCGGGGCGTTCGACGAGTGGCGACGCCTCGTCGGGGCTGCCTACCGGGACCACCCGGACGCCGACCTGGCGGCCGGCGGCTTCAACGCCGAGCCGGACGTCGCCCTCGCTGCGGTGAACGCACTGCTCGATGAGCCCGGGATCACCCTCAGGACCCTGTCGGGCGTGCTCGGCGCCAACGTGGAGGACCGCAGGATCACCGACGTCACCTTCGGGGGCGGGTGGGGCGCGACGAAGGTCAGGGCGCCGGTGTACGTCGACGCCACCCCGGAGGGCGACCTGCTCGGCTTGGTCGGGGCGGAGGGCCGGGACTGGGTCGTCGGCCGCGAGGGTCGTGACGTGTACGGGGAGAGCCTGGCGCCCGAGGTGGGGGACCGGCTGCAGCAGGCCTACACCTACCGGCTCACGATCCAGGTCGACGGGCGCACCGACTACGAGGTGCCGGCCACCTACGAGGAGGACCGGCACCGGTACCCGCTCATCGACCGCACACCGCACGAGAAGGGCACGTGCGACATCACCCTTCCGGACGGGAGCGTCAAGCGCTACGTCGGCATGCGCATCCAGCGCTGCCTGCCCGACCGGAAGATGGACATCAACGTCGACCTGTTCGGGTTCAACCACGAGTACCCGACCGCTCGCCGGCCGGCCCGCCGGGCGGTGGAGCGCCGCCTCGCCGGGTTCGTCCTCGGCTACCTCCACTGGCTGCGCACCGAGGCGGGGATGCCCGAGCTCGGGCTCCCCGTCGACGACCACCTCGACAACGGCGGCTTCCCGACCGTGCTCTACGTGAGGGAGGGCCGCCGGGCGAAGGGCCTCGAGACGTTCACCCAGGGCAACGCGGCCCACGACTCGACCTGGCCGGCCGAGCACCGGTGGTCGGTGGCCATCGGCGAGTACGGGCTCGACTCGCACTGCGTGGGGCCGCCCGGCGGGATCTCCGGCGGGCCGACGTGCGAGGGAGGCTTCTGGTTCGGCGCCCGCCCCTACAGCATCCCGTACCACGTGATGGTGCCGGTCGGCTTCGACAACCTGCTGGTCGCAGCGGCGGTGTCCGCCAGCCACGTCGGCTGCTCGACGTTGCGCATGGAGCCGGTGCGGATGAACCTCGGCAACGCCGCAGGGATCGCCGCCGCCACCGCAGCGGCCGACGGGACGAGCGTCGCCGAGCTCGACCTCGACGTGCTGCAGCACCACCTCGTCACCCGCCAGCAGGCGCTCGTCTACGCCCCCGAGGTGCCGCCCGGTGACCCCGGCTTCGCCGACCACCAGCTGGCGCTGGTGCGGGCCGCCGGCTTCCCGAGCCCGTACCGCCTGCCCAGCTAGAGGTCCGGTGCACCGCCATCACCGGGCGGGTCGACGGGTCGCTCCGTCGGCGCCCCGGTCGCTCCCCCCGATGACGAGCCGTCCGGCGCCCGCCGTGCGGCTGCCGCACGGTTCGCCTTCCGTGTCCGGGCCCCCCGCTTGGCGGCAGCGCTCCTGCGGCGGGCCGCTCGCTCCGCCTCGGCCACCGCCTTGGCTGCGGCGCGGGCCGCTCGGGCCTCCTGCGCCGCCGCCCGCTTGGCCTCGGCCTCGAGCACCGCGGGCGAGCGCACCGGCCACAGGTAGGGCAGGTCGTCGGGCACGTCGGGGAACAGCGGGGCGTAGCGCCCGGGGTCCTTCCGCACCAGCGCCGACCGGTGGCTCCGGTGCAGCGCCTCGTCCCCGAGCCACGGCGGCAGCGCACCTGCCGCCGCCAGCTCCTCCTGGTCCCGGATGGCCGTCACCCCGGACGAGGCCAGGTCGGCCCTGATCGTGGGCTCGCAGGTGTCGCCGAAGCCGAGGGCGCGCCACGCGTCGACGACGGCCACGCCGTATGCGCCCAGGGCCTCCTCGTAGCCCTCCCACATGAGTGCTGCGGGGTGGTGCCGCCAGGCGTAACCGGGGACGGTCAGAGCCCGCACCACCTGGATGACCTCCACCCGCTGCTTGCCGAGGCGCCGCTGGTCGAGCACCGCCGCGCTGCGGGTGAAGTCGGCGTAGGGGAGGAAGGTCTGCACCGGTCTGATCAGTGCCCGGACAGGACGCCGTCCGGCCCCAGCGGGCCCGTGGACCAGGGGAGCGCGCCGGCCAGGTCGGTGGAGGTGCCGAGGTCCACGATCCGCTACTCAGGTGGTCGGCTGCCCGGACGGTGGCTCGTCCGGTGGCCGCAGCGCGGCTCGCACGACCTTGCCCATGCCGTTGCGAGGGAGGGCGTCGACGCAGTGGACGAGCCGCGGTCGCTTGTACGGCGCCAGCTGCTCCGACGCCCACGCCAGCACCGCTGTTGGATCGAAGCCGGTGCGGGCCTCGACGTAGGCGGTCACCGTCTCGCCCCACTCGGGTGAAGGGGTCCCGACCACGGCCACGTCGGCCACGTCGGGGTGCTGTCGCAGCACGTCCTCCACCTCTCGCGGGTAGACGTTGTAGCCGCCGGTGATGATGAGCTCCTTGGCCCGTCCGACGATGCGGACGTACCCGTCCGCGTCGACGGCGCCCACGTCCCCCGTGCGGAACCATCCGTCGGGGGTGAACGCGCGGGCGGCGGTCCCCGGAGCCGTGCCGGTCGTCGCGGCCTTGCCGGCCTGGGCCTCGAGGTAGCCCCCGAAGACGTTCGGCCCCCGCACCTGGATCTCGTCGTCGTCCCCGAGTCGGAGCTCGACGCCGGGCAGGGGGAGGCCGACGCTGCCGGCCCTCCGCTCGCCCTCCAACGGGTTCGACACGAGCATGATCGTCTCCGTCATCCCGTAGCGCTCGAGCACGACCTGCCCGCAGCGAGCGAGCACCTGGGCGTGGAGCACTGCGCTCATCGGCGCCGACCCCGACACGCAGAGGCGGAGCCCTGCGAGGCGCTCGGCCCCCTCAGCGGCGACGAGGCGCGTGTACATGGTGGGGACGCCGAAGAACATGGTGGCGTCGGTCGCGGCCGCCAGGACAGCCTCGGGGTCGAAGCCCCGGTGGAGCACGACGGTGCCGCCGCTCAGCAGTGCGCCGTGCAGCCCGACGCCGAGCCCGTGCACGTGGAAGAGCGGCAGGCAGAGGATGAGCGCGTCGTCCTCCGTCCACCGCCACGCCAGGCGCAGCGCCTCCACGCTGGCCAGCAGGTTCCCGTGGGAGAGCGGGACCCCCTTGGGCTCGCCGGTGGTGCCGGAGGTGTACGGCAGCAGGGCCGGGGCGTCGGAGGCGACGGCGTCCAGCACGGGCGCCGGGCCGTCCGGGAGCCCGACGTCCACATCGGTGACGACGAGCCCGGGGTCGGCCTCGCCGGCCCATGCCCGGAGCCGCTCCGCCTCGAGCACCGCAGCCCGGGGGCGGGCGTGGGCGATCACGACCTCGAGCTCGCGCTTCGAGCAGGCGGTGTTGACCGGCACCACGACCAGGCCAGAACGCATCGCCGCCACGTGGGCGACGACGAAGGCGCTCGACGCACCGCCCGAGAGCAGCAGCCGGTCCCCGGCGCGCAGCCCGGCGCCGGCGAGGCGGCCAGCCACGGCGGCGCTGCGCTTGGCGAGGTCCGCCCCTGTGAGCCACGACCCGTCCGGATCGCACAGGACCGGCCGGTCGGGGTGGGCGTCCCAGCGCCGGGCCCAGGCCGCGGGCAGGCTGCCCTCCGACAGGAGGTCGACGTCATCCGGGTCGGGCGCCTCGGGCAGGTGGCGCACCCAGGGCTGCGCAGGTCCGCCGACCTCGCCCCCGCCCTCACCCACCCGGTCCCCCCGATCCCGTCCCGTCTGAGCTTGGCCTCCAGAGGCCGGAGAGGGACGCTACCCGGGCGGCGCAGCGCCGATGCTCGCCAGGGCGGCGTCGTCGAGCGGGTCGCCACCGTCGGGCACGTCGAGATCCGGTTGTCGAGCGCAGCGGGCCCGCCTCGCGTGGCGGTGTGGTCGCCGGTCCGGGGCGGCTGCTTCGTCGAGCAGGGCCTGCCCCCTCCGTAGAACGCAGGGACCGGCGGTCCGCCGCACTCCGCTCGCTACGGGCGCTCCTCGACGGGACCGGCTGTGGGCCTCCACGTGTAGCGGACGTCGGGGGCTCGCTCCACGTTGTCGTCGTCGGTCTCTTCGACCGCCACGAAGCCGTGCCGCTCGTAGAGCCGCCGGGCGCGGGCGATCTCCACGACGCAAGTGTGGCTCGCACCACTGGTCCCGGGGGGTCGACGTGAGGGCCCGCGGCCCTCAGGCGCTGGGGCGGTCGGGCCAGGCGATGTCGACCACGAGGCCGCTGTGGTCGCTGGCGAGCACCCCTGTCCGGGGTTCGTGGAAGGCGGGCTGTGCGTCGAGGACGCGTCCCGCCGACCCGAGCCGCTGGAAGGGGTCGCCCACGAACACGTAGTCGATGCGCTTGCGGTGGACGTTCAGGTCTGCGGCGATGGGGTTGGTCCGCCAGTCCTGGGTGCGACCGGGGCCGTCCCCTGCCACCCGCCACGCGTCCTGGTAGAAGGTCGTCCGCCCCTCGAGGACGTGGAGCGAGGTGAGGAAGCGGATCTCGTCGCTGTCGGGCTCGGCGTTGAAGTCGCCGCAGATGATCGGGGGCATGCCGATCCGCTTCGCGCCGTGGGCGGGCACCGCGTCCCTCTCCCCCCTGGTGGCCCGCACGTGGTCGTCGATGGCGAGGACCTGGAGGAGCCGGTGGCGCCCGCCCGTCGGTGGCGCCACGAGGTGCGTCGAGAAGACGTCGAGCCCGGCGGTCCGTGCATGGAGGAGCTCCCAGGGGATCCACCCGACGAAGGGGTCCCGGTCGTCGGCCACCGGCAGGAGGTGGAGCTCGTGCTCGATGGGCCACCGGGAGAGCACGGCCGAGCCGAAGCGGCGGCTGCGGTCGGGTGACAGCCGCTCGTGGAAGGGTCCGCCGCCGAACGCCCAGGCCCACCCACCGTCCGCCAGGTGCTCGCAGATCCAGCCGGCGGTGTTGGGGTCGGTGTCGCTCTCCCAGATCTCCTGGAGGCACACGACGTCGGGCGCCAGGTGGTCGATCCACGACACGATCTCGTGGCGCCGCTGACCCCAGCCGGGCTCGAGCAGGGAGCCTGCGTTGAGCTGGGCGATCCTGAGCCGCCCGTCGGTCACCGGGAAGACGGTAGCAACGCGCCGGTTCGGGGTCGCCCCCCACCCGTGGTCCCGGCGGCCCGGGTCCGGGGGCATGCTGGCGCGATGGGGACGAGATCCACGGGGAGGGCGTGATGGCGGAGGAGGGGATGCAGCGGCTGCTGCAGGAGCGCCACCAGGGGGTGCTGGTCACGTTGAAGCGGGACGGGCGTCCGCAGCTCTCGAACATCTCCTACGTGCTGCGCGACGGCGTGATCCGCATCTCGGTGACGGACGGTCGCGCCAAGACCGCCAACCTCCGGCGCGACCCGAGGGCCAGCCTCCACGTGACGAGCGACGACTTCTGGTCCTACGTGGTGGCCGAGGGTGAGGCCGAGCTGACGCCGGTGGCCGCCGACCCGGGCGACGCCACGGTCGACGAGCTCGTCGACTACTACCGGGCGGTCCAGGGCGAGCACGACGACTGGGACGACTACCGGTCCGCCATGGTCCGCGACCGTCGCCTGATCATCCGGATCCCGGTCACGCACACCTACGGGATGGCCTAGCCAGGCGAGCCGGGCCGGGGGCCCCGCGTCAGTGGAGGAGGCCGACGTGGGCCATCCCCATGCGGACGAGGCGGTCGTGCCCGCCGCTCATCTCTGCCAGCACGACCGGGTCGGCGAGCTCGTCGGGCGTGAGCCAGGCGAGGTCGAGCGACTGCTGCGACGGCTGGCAGTCGCCGTCGACCGGCACCACGAAGGCGAGGCTCACGGCGTGGTGCCGCGGGTCGTGGAAGCCGGTGACGCTCGGGTCCGGGAAGTACTCGACCACGGTGAAGGGCGCCGGGCAGGGAGGGAGCCGGGGGAGGGCGACCGGGCCCAGGTCCTTCTCCAGGTGCCGCACGAGGGCAGCCCGCACGAGCTCGCCGTGCAGCACCCGGCCCGAGACGACCGTGCGGCTGAGCGAACCGTCCGGGCGGACCCGGAGGAGGAGCCCGACGTGGGTGACCGAGCCACGGTCGTCGACCCGGACGGGGAGCGCCTCGACGTAGACCATCGGCACCTTGTCCCTGACGGAGGCGAGCTCCTCACCCGTCAGCCAGCTGGTGCGGGTCTCGATCTGGTCAGGCACGTTCGCTCCACCTCCGTCGCCGCCCGTGCGACGCCACGACGTCCCATGGTGCCGTCCCGGGGACGACCCTCGTGCATCACTCCGAGCGGGTAGAACGCGGACGTGGCCGACGCCGTCGATCCGGAGGTCGATGCGCTGTTCGACCTGCCGGCCGACGAGTTCGTGGCGGCTCGGGACGCCCTGGCCAAGGCCCGTCGCGCAGCGGGAGATCGTCCCGCGGCCGCAGCGACCAAGCAGCTCCGCCGGCCGACGCTGTCGGCGTGGGCGCTCAACCAGCTGGCCCGACGCCACGGCGACGACGTGCGGACCCTCGTGGACCAGGGCGCCGCCCTGGCCGCAGCGCAGGAGCAGGCCCTCGCCGGGGCCGACGTCGACCTGCGGGCGGCGGGGCGGGCACGTGCGGAGACGCTCCGGCACCTCACCCGGGCCGCCGAGGCGGAGCTGGCCGGCCAGGGCGGCCCCGGCCACCGGGACGAGGTGGTCGCCACGCTGACCGCCGCCTCGGTCGACCCGGCGTCCGCCCAGCTCCTTCTCCAGGGCCGGCTGAGCGAGCCGCTCGAGACACCAAGCGGCTTCGGCGGCCCGTTCGCAGCGTTCTCGGTCCCAGAGCCTCCGAGCCCTGCCGAGACCTCGAACCGGCGCCGATCCTCCCGCACGACCTCCGGCGACGCCGCAGCCCAGGCGGGAAGCACGACCGACCCGGGCGACCCGGCGGTTCCGCTGGGAGAGGTGCCCGCAGCGGAGAGAGCCGCGTCCGCCTCCCCGGAGCACGCCGCTCCTCTCGACGCCGGACCTGCGGACGGCACTGGGAGGAAGCGCCGCAAGGGACGGGCCCCCGCCCCGACCCTCGCACCGGA
>CADCSY010000013.1 GCA_902805555.1 uncultured Acidimicrobiales bacterium
TCGGTCGTGACGGCCGTCGAGAAGATCAGGGACGTGCGCCGCGGCCGGCGTCCACCGACCCTCCGGCATCCGGGCACGACCTACGGCACGGCGCGGTCTGTGACCTGCGGTCTCATGCTCCAACGACAGCTCGGGGGGGAGGACTCGAACCTCCAACTTCCTGCTCCAGAGGCAGGCGTTCTGCCAATTGAACTACCCCCGATCGGGCCCAGGGACCTTACCCGGTGCCGGTCACGCCCCGCACACGACCGACCCGGTCGTCGAGGTCGACGAGGCGTCCGAACCCGATGATCCGCCCGATCCCCACCGCGAGCGCCTCCCGACCGAGGTTGCCGGCCTGCGACGCCACGCTCTCCGAGGACCGTGCCGCCGGCGAGGCCCGACCGCGCAGCCCGACCTCCTCGGCGATGGCCTCGGTCCGCAGCGCGTGGTACGGGCTCGAGACGAGGACGACGTCGAGCATGTCCTCCGCCCGCAGGAACCGGGCGGCCGCCGCCAGGCTCTGCCAGGAGTTCGTCCCCGACACCTCCCGCATGATGCTCGCCTCCGGCACGCCGTTCTCCAGCAGGTAGCTCGCGCTGGCCGAGGCCTCGGTGGTGCGGTCCCCCGGTCGGTTGCCACCCGTCACCACGATGACGTCGGCGACCTGCTGCTCCCGCAGCTCGATGGCGTGGTCGAGCCGTGAGCGCAGCACCGGCGAGGGGGCGCCGTCGTACTGCGCCGCGCCGAGCACCACGATCGCGTCGGAGACCGCCGCCCGGTCGGTGGTGGACGCACGCCACACCTGGACGAACGTGACGGCCAGGTAGAGGACGCCGAGGACGGTGGCCACCACGACCACCCGCGTGAGGATGCGGAGCAGCCGCACGTCAGCGCCGGCTCACAGCCGGGCGCGGGCCGCCCGCAGGCGCTCCAGCGTGCGCTCCCGTCCGAGCACCACGAGCGACTCGAACAGCGGCGGCCCGACGGCACGACCGGTGACCGCCACCCTCACCGGCGCCTGGGCCCGCTTGCGGTTCAGACCCACTTCGTCCCCGATGGCGAACAGGGTGTCCTTGAGCGGCTCGGCCGTCGGCGGATCGTGCACCCAGGCGGTGTCCGCCCACCGCTCGGTCACCTGGTCGAGCAGGGCCACCACGCCCGCCGGCTTCACCGCCTTCTCCCAGTCGCCGTCGTCGACCGTGAGCTCGGGCACCAGGAGGAACCCGACCATCGCCGGCACCTCCGACAGCACCGCCACCCGCTCCTGGACCAGCGGCGCGACCGCGGCGAACACCTCGGGGTCGTAGGTCTCGGGCGGCCACGGTGCCAGCGGCCCGCTCAGCCACGGCTGGGCCCGCTCGACGAACGCCTCGGTCGTCATGGCGCGGATGGTGTCGCCGTTGAACGCCCGCAGCTTCGCCACGTCGAAGAAACCCGGGCTCCTCCCGACGTCCTCCAGGCGGAACTCGGCGACCATCTCCTCGAGGGCGAAGCGCTCTCGACCGTCCGGCGGCGACCACCCGATGAGGGCCAGGAAGTTGAGCATGACCTCGGGCAGGTAGCCCTCGTCCCGGAAGGACTCGAGCGCCACCCGGTCCCTGCGCTTCGACAGCTTCTGGCGCTTCTCGTTGACGATCACGGGGACGTGCGCGAACACGGGCGGGGGCCCTCCGCCGAGGGCGTCCCAGAGCAGCAGGTACTTCGGGGTGGTCGGCAGGTGCTCCTCGGCGCGGATGAGGTGGGTGATCCGCATGTCGAGGTCGTCGACCACGTTGGCGAGCACGAACAGGACCTTGCCGTTCGACCGCACCAGGACGAAGTCCTCGATGGCGTCGTTCGGGAAGGCAGGCTCACCACGGACGACGTCGACGAACGAGGTCGTGCCGCTGTCGGGCGTCCGGAACCGGAGGGCGGCGGACGGTCCCGCCGCCTTGCCGAGGTCGCGGCAGTGCCCGTCGTAGCCGGGCGGGCCGCCCCGCGCCTTCGCACGTGCGTCGACCTCGTCGCGGGTGCAGTCGCACCAGTAGGTGAGCCCGGCGGCGGTCAGCTCGTCCGCTGCGGACGCGTAGAGCTCCGTCCGCTCGGACTGGCGGTGGCGCTCGTCCCAGTCGAGGCCGAACCACCGCAGCGACTCGTCGATGCCGGTGACCCAGTCCTCGCGGTTGCGGGCCTCGTCGGTGTCCTCGATGCGCAGGACGAACGAGCCGTCGCCCTGGCGTGCGACGACCCAGTTGTAGAGCGCCGTCCGCAGGCCTCCGACGTGCAGGAACCCCGTCGGTGACGGAGCGAAGCGGACGCGGGGAGGCACCACGGCGAGGGTACCTGAGCCCCCCGCCGCCCCCCGGGAGGACGACACGGCTCGTCCGTGGTCGGAGCCGGCCAGCGGGCCGTGGCCGGCCCCCGGGCTCAGTTGCCGAAGTCCCAGCTCTCGCCGCTGTCGTAGCGCCCGAGGACGTTCTTGGCGATGAGGATCTTGTGCACCTCGTCGGGGCCGTCGGCCAGGCGGAGGGTGCGGGCGCCCATGTACATCCCGGCGAGGGGGAGGTCGTTCGAGACGCCGGCCGCGCCCCACACCTGGATGGCCCGGTCCACCACCCGGTGGTACATCTCGGGGACGAAGACCTTGATGGCGGAGATGTCGGTGCGGGCCTCCTTCAGCCCGGCGTCGACCTTCTCGGCGCAGTGGATCGTCATGAGCCGGGCCGCCTGGATGTCGATGTAGCTGTCGGCGATGAACCCCTGGATGAACTGCTTGTCGCGCTGGAGCCCGCCGTGCACCTTCCGGGTGGTCGTGCGCTCCACCATCAGGTCGAAGGCCCGCCACATCTGGCCGATCGAGTTCATGCAGTGGAACACCCGGCCGGCGCCCAGGCGGTCCTGTGCCGCCTGGTGACCCTGGCCGACGGCGCCGAGGATGTTCTCGATCGGCACCCGCACGTCGTTGTACCGCACCTCGCAGTGGTCGGAGCTGTCCCGCCCCCAGATGCCGATGCCCCGCACGATCTCGACGCCGGGGTTGTCGGTCGGGACGATGATCTGCGCCATCTGTCCTGGGCGGGTGGTGGCATCGGGCGAGTCGTCCTGGACCCGGACCATCACGATGAAGAAGTCGGCCGCGAGGCCGTTCGACGTGAACCACTTGTGGCCGTTGATGACCCACTCGTCACCGTCGCGGACCGCAGCGGTGTCGAGGGAGCGGGGGTCCGACCCGGGGTTGTGCGGCTCGGTCATCGAGAACCCGGACTCCATCACCCCGTCGATGAGGGGCATGAGCCACTGCTGCTTCTGCTCCTCGGTCCCGTACTTCACGAGGATGGTCTGGTTGCCGGAGTTCGGGGCGACGACCCCGAAGAGGGACGCCGCGCCGAGCGCGTAGGCCAGCACCTCGTTCATGTAGGCGTGGGCCAGGAAGTCGAGGCCCATGCCGCCGTACTCCTGTGGGAGGTGGGGCGCCCACAGGCCCGCCTTCTTCACCTCCTGCTTGATGTCCTCCCGGAGGACCCTGGCCTCCTGCCGCGCCGCCTCCTCGTAGACGGCCGAGCGCCGGCTGTTCCACAGCTTCGACTCGTTCGGCAGGATGTGGGTGTTCACGATCTCGGCGGTGCGACC
Organism: uncultured Acidimicrobiales bacterium; assembly: GCA_902805555.1. Classification (GTDB taxonomy): domain Bacteria; phylum Actinomycetota; class Acidimicrobiia; order Acidimicrobiales; family CADCSY01; genus CADCSY01. Next base: position 3,592 of record CADCSY010000013.1, read on the forward strand.
GCGGATGTCGTTGATCCGCTCGTCGAGCGTGGCGATCGGCTTCACGTTCATGGGCATGGCGTCGGGTCCCCCGTCTCGCAGGCCGACGGACGACCTGTGCTCGCGTCTCGGGCGACGGTAGACGGCACGAGCGACGTCCCCGTCAGGCCCCGCCGGGTGACCGCCGACCGCCGCCCCCCGGCCGCGACCGGACCCGTCACTCCCGGGGGCGCCCGGCCAGGGTGACCTCGACCGTCCGCTCGTCACCGTCCCGCAGGACCTCGACCTCGACGTCGTCGCCCGGCTCGCTGCGCCGGATGAAGCCGAGGAAGTCCTCGACGCTGCGCACCTCCTCGCCGTCGACCGCAGTGACGAGGTCGCCGGGCTCCATACCCGCCTCGCCTGCCGGCCCGTCCGCCGGCACCTCGACCACGAGGGCCCCCTGCTCGTCCTCCAACCCGAACCGGGCGGCGATCTGCGGCGTCAGGGGGGCCGGCACGACCCCCATGTACGCGAGGTCCACCTCACCCGTCTCGAGCAGCTCCTCGACGGCGTGGAGCACGGTCGGGGAGGGGATGGCGAAGCCGAGCGAGACGGCCCCTGTCCCCGGCGGCAGGTACGCGACGTTGATGCCGATCACCCGCCCCGCCCCGTCGACCAGCGCGCCGCCGGAGTTGCCTGGTGAGATGGCGGCGTCGGTCTGGATGAGGTCCACGAGCGCCTGGGTGCTCTGCGCCGAACCGGGGATGCCGCGACCGAGGGCCGAGACGATGCCGGCCGTGACCGTCTGCTCGAGCCCGAGCGGGCTGCCCATGGCGATCGCCAGCTCGCCCACCCGGGGCAGCTCCTCGGCGAAGGTCGCAGCAGGAAGGTCCTCCCGCTCCGCCCGGAGGACCGCGAGGTCGAGCAGCGGCGTGCTGGCGACGAGCTCGGCCGGCACCTGGGTCCCGTCGGCGAAGCCGACCCTGAGCCGTTCCGCGCCCTCGACGACGTGCGCGTTCGTGACGATGATCCCGTCCTCGGCGTAGACCACGCCGCTTCCGAGCCCGCTGTCGCTCAGCACCGTCACCACCGACGGCTCGACCTCCTCGACGATGTCGGGGATGTCGGCCGTCGTGGCCTCGGCGTCCCGCTCGCCTGCCGCGACGTTCGGCGTCAGGCCGCCCCCCCGGTCTCCCCCGTCGACCGTCGCTCCGGTCGCCCGCCCGGCCTCGGCCTCGTCCTGGCCGCCGTCGTCCGCCTGGTCGAGCAGCTCCTGCTCCTCGTCCCGGTCGGCGAGCTCGTCGAGCGGCGACCCGTCGGACGAGCACCCCCCGGTGGCCAGGACGCCGACGGCTGCGAGGCTCCCGATGATGCGGGCCGATCGGTTGGGTGCTCGCCTGGCCATGGGTCCTCCGACGTCTGGGTGGTCTCGGCCCGCCATACCCGCCGTGTCGGCGCCCGCAACGGAGCAGCGGGCCGGGATCCGGTGGCGCCTCCGACGGTCGACGGGTGGTGGAGCAGCCGGCTGGGGTACGACCGGTGGGCTGGGGCTGCGCCGCGCCCACAGCTGAACCCTGGAGGATGCATGCCCGAGGACCCCACCACCCCGCCGTCGCCGGCCGAGGCCGCCCCCCCGGCGGCCGTGCCCCCCGCAGCCCCCGCCGGGTCGGGGTCCGACCCTGGTGCCGAGGGGGCCACGCCCGCCCCCGCCGTCGAGGTGTCGGAGCCCGTCGAGGTGTCGGAGCCGGTCGAGGTGTCGGAGCCCGTCGCGGTCGAGCCGCCCGTCGTCGTCTCCGAGGTGCCGCCCGCAGCCGAGGCCGTCCCGGCGCCCCCGCCGCCCTCCGGTGCCCCCCAGACGAGCATGGCGGCGCCCCGTGGGCTGACCTACGCAGTGGACATCGTGTTCTGCATCGACGTGACCGGCAGCATGACGCCGATCATCGACAAGGTGAAGGCCAACGCCCTGCGCTTCTACGACGACGTGCAGGCGAACCTGACCGCCAAGGGCAAGAACGTCGACCAGCTGCGGGTCCGGGTGCTGGCCTTCCGAGACTTCGAGGCCGACGGAGCGTCGGCCATGCAGGAGTCACCGTTCTACGAGCTCCCGGCGCAGCAGGGCGGGTTCTCCGAGTTCGTCAACGGCCTCATCGCCGAGGGTGGGGGCGATGCGCCCGAGTCGGGCCTCGAGGCCGTCGCCCTCGCCGTGAACTCGGACTGGACCTCCTCGGGGGACCGTCGCCGCCAGGTGATCGTGGTGTGGACCGACCAGCCGGCCAAGGCCCTGAACCCGAGCCTGGTCCCCGCCGACCTCACGGCCCGGGTCCCCGCCGACTTCAGCGCGCTGACCGACCTCTGGGAGAACGAGCAGGGCCCGATGGGGTCGAGCTCGAAGCGGCTCATCCTCTTCGCCCCTGACGGCCCCGGCTGGAGCGACGTGTCGGGCGTGTGGGAGAACGTCGTGCACCACCCCTCCCAGGCCGGCGGCGGGCTCTCCGACGTCGACTACGGGACCATCATCGACTCCATCGGCAACTCGGTGTGAGCGAGCCCGGCACCGCGCTCCCGCGCGCCGCAGCGTCGGCCCCGGGGCCCACCGTCTCGTTCGGCTTCAACCTCGGGAAGATCCCGGATCAGGGCGAGGACAGCGACCCGATCCTGCGCATCGGGCGCGACCTGGCGCTGCTGGCGGTGTTCGACGGGATGGGCGGCGCGGGCGGCACCGTGTACGAGACGCCCGACGGCCCTCGCACCGGTGCCTACCTGGCGTCACGTGTGGCCAGGGACGTCGTCGAGCGGCGGATGGTCGAGCTCCTCGAGCCGGACTGGTACCTCGACGGTCGGGCCGCAGCCGAGGACCTCAGGCGCTCGATGAGGGCCGCCCTCCTCGAGCGCCTGGAAGAGCTCAAGGCGCCGAAGAGCGGGCTGCGCTCCCGCCTCCTGCGGGCGTTGCCGACCACCATGGCCCTCGTGGCGCTCCAGCGCCTGCAGCCCGGCGGTGACCGCTGGGCGGGCCACGTCCTCTGGGCGGGAGACTCCCGGGCCTACGTGTTCGACGCCGACGGAGCACACCAGCTGACGACCGACGACCTGCGCGACCCCGGCGACGCGATGTCCAACCTGCGCCACGACTCCGTCGTCAGCAACGCCGTCTCGGCCGACACCGACTTCGAGGTGCGCTACCGGAGGGTCGAGCTGGAGGCGCCCTTCCTCGTGGTGTGCGCCACCGACGGCTGCTTCGGCTACGTGCGCTCGCCGATGCACTTCGAGCACCTCGTGCTGGCGCACCTCCGCGACGCTCGCAGCGCCGACACCTGGTCGGCCGGGCTGCAGGCCGACATCACCGCGGTCACCGGGGACGACGCCGCCATGGCTGCCCTCGGCGTCGGCGCCGACCTCCGCGAGCTCAAGGCGCTCCTCGGGCCCCGCCTCACGACCCTGGAGACCGAAGCCCTGGCGCCGCTCGACGCGGCCGTCGACGCCGTGCGCGACGCCGAGGCGGCGCTCGAGGCCCTGCGCCGGCGGGAGGCGGAGACGACCGCCGAGGTGTGGCAGGCCTACAAGCCGGGTTACGAGCGCTACCTGCACCAGTCCGACGACGAGACGGTGCCCGAGGGGCCTCGCGCCGTGTCCGATGCGGTCCCCGGCGGTGCAGCGGGTCCGGCCGGGGCAGGTGCGCCGGAGGACCTGGCCGAGCCGGCGCCGGCCGAAGCCGGGTCGCCCCCCGCCCCCGCCCACGCCCCTGCGCCGGAGGCCGGGGCCTCGGAGGAGGGACCTCCCACCGGAGGTGCGACGTCGGACGCGGCCGGCCGGTCGGCGGCCGCCGAGGGCGACGCGGCACCGCCGAGCGAGGAGGCGCCGGGCGGCGCCCCGACCGACGGGTCGGCGGCATCGTGAGGGCGGGCGACGTCCTCAACGGCTACACGATCCTCGAGGACTTCAAGGTCGTCGGGGCGGGCCTGAGCAAGTGGACCTTCGCCGAGCGGGGCGGCAGGCAGTACTTCATCAAGGAGTTCCTCAGCCCCACCTACCCGGACGACGCCGCGCCGGGGAGCGAGAAGACCAAGGCGAAGAAGCGGGCCAGGTGCGCGACCTTCGAGGCCCACCACCAGGGGATCCAGAAGGCCCTCGCCCCCCTCTCGGCCTACGGGGGGAACCTCATCGTCACCCTCGACTTCTTCCGGTGGGGCGCCAAGTACTACAAGGTCACGGAGAAGGTCGACGCCGTCGGGCTCACGGCGGCGGACGTGGCGTCGCTCGACCTCCGCACGCAGCTCGTGCTGCTGAAGACCGTGGCCCACAGCCTCAAGATCCTCCACGACCTCCGCATCGTGCACAGCGACCTCAAGCCGAGCAACATCATGATCAAGCGGACCGAGGTCGGCTACACCACGAAGCTGATCGACTTCGACAGCTCCTACATCGCCGGCAGCCCCCCGCCGCAGGAGGAGATCGTCGGGACGATCAACTACTACTCGCCGGAGCTGCTGGGCTACATCCAGGACGCCGGTGTGACCCCCGCCGAGCTCGGGGTGGCGTCGGACGTGTTCGCCCTCGGGCTGATCTACACCGAGTACCTCACGGGGGCGCCGCCTCCGTTCGACCCGGCGTTCCACGAGCCGTCGGTCGCAGCGAGGAGCGGGGCGACCCTGCGCATCCCCCGTGCCGGCGTCGTCCCCGAGCTCGCCGACCTCATCGACCGGATGCTGAGCAGCGACCCGGCGGCCCGCCCCCCGATCGGGGAGGTCCACGCCACCCTCATGGCGCTGCGACCCCCCTCGGACGGCGCGCCGGCCGCACCCGCCGGTCCGCCGAGCGTGCTGCGGGGCAAGGGCCTGCGGACGGCGCACCGCCGGCCGTCCGGGACGCCGGCGCCGACCGGGCGCCTCGTCGGCAAGCTCCTGCACAAGCTGACGGACCGGACCGACCCGTGAGCGGCGTGTGGCGGTGCCGCGTGTGCGAGGGCGTGAACCAGGGCGGGAGGACCTGCGCCACCTGCGGGGCCGTGGTCCCGGCAGGCGAGCCCGTGCGTGCGGCGGTGCGGACCCGCATCCCGAGCACCGTGCGCCGGGCGCCGGTGGCTCCGCCACCCGTGCCGCCCACGCCCCGCCGGCGGGAGCTCGACGAGCTCCCCACCCTGGAGGACCTCCTCATGGGTGACCCCGAGGAGCTGTTCGCGCCCGGTGGGAGGTTGGAGCTCACCCCCCTTCCTGGCGGCTGCCTCGTCTCCCCGATGCCCACCCGCAGGCGCCGCCGCCGCTGGTTCTAGCCGGCGTCGGGACCGCCGGCCCTCCCGCCCGCCGACCTCAGACCGGTGGAGCTCGTCGGACGCCGGCTCGCGGGACCCAAGCCCGTCCGCCACCCCGAGCACACCGTCACAAGGCGGCAGAGCGGGGGTCGCCCCCCCCCCGCCCGAGCCGGACCG
>CADCSY010000014.1 GCA_902805555.1 uncultured Acidimicrobiales bacterium
AGGAGCACTCTGGCACGGCACACCGACATCCTCGGCGGGTCGGGGCGTGGCCGGTCCCGTGGCTGCCGTTTGGTCCCAAACGACAGGTTTCCGGGGGCCGAGCGTGCAGTTCGTGACCAATCCAGGCGCGTCGGGGGCCGGGGACCGGTCGGCCGGCCCGCGGACCTGCCGATTTGTCCCAAACGACAGGTTTCGGCGGCCCGAGCATGCAGTTCGTGGCCAATCCAGGCGGGTGCGCCGCCCCCGGGACGGCCTCAGTGGCCGGCGGCCTCCAGCGACTCGGTGATCACCACGTCCATGATCCGGCCGATGCGCGTCGCGCCCAGCTCGGGGGCGGTCCGCGCCATCCGCTCGGCGATCCGGCGCTCGCGGTCGGCGTCCCGGCGGGGACTGGTCTTGTGCGGCTGCACGGCACGGGTCAGGGCGACCCGGCGGGCCAGCAGGTCGGCCAGCTGGTCGTCGACCTCGTCGATCATCCGCCGGAAGAAGCCCACGGCGTCGGCACCGGGCCAGGCCATCTTGATGTCGGGCGAGCGCTCCTCGTTGCCCCAGCCGTCGGTGCGCTCGAGCTCGACCAGCCCGTGGCGCTGGTAGAACGCGCGAGCCGGGGCGTTGGACTCGAAGACCCACAGCGCGAAGCCGCCGTCGAGCCGCGACTTCACCACGTCGAGCAGGGCGCTGCCCACCGAGCTGCGCTGGGCGGCGGGGTCGACGTAGAGGGAGTTGAGCCAGCGCGGGCCGAGGTCGGCGAAGCCGACGAGCCGCCCGCCGTGCACGGCGAGCCACACCTCGCGCTGGCGCAGGTCCCAGCCGTCGACCCAGGCGCGGACGTGGTCGTCGTCGTGGGCGAGGGGCGGCATGTGCGGTACGGCGGCCTGGCGGACCGCGAGGTACAGCTCCGCCACCGCGGGCAGGTCGGCGCGCTCGCCGCGCCGGATGGTCAGGTCAGGCTCGCTCATGCGGCTCCCGTCAGTCGGAGTCCCGGATGACCTCGAGCGCGTGCGCCAGGTCGGCCGGGAGGGACGACTCGTACTCGACGTGCTCGCCGGTCTCGGGGTGCTCGAAGCCCAGCCTGATCGCGTGCAGCCACTGCCGCTCGAGGCCGACGCGAGCAGCGAGCGTGGGGTCGGCGCCGTAGGTGAGGTCGGCCACGCACGGGTGCTTGAGCGCGGCCATGTGCACGCGGATCTGGTGGGTGCGGCCGGTCTCGAGGTGCACCTCGAGCAGGCTGGCGAACCGGTGCGCCTCCAGGGTGAGGTAGTGGGTGACGCTGTGGCGGCCGTCGGCCATCACGGCGAACTTGTAGTCGTGGCGCGGGTGCCGGCCGATGGGCGCGTCGATCGTGCCCTCGAGCGGGTCCGGGTGGCCCTGCACCAGCGCCTGGTAGGTCTTCTCGACGGTGCGGTGGCGGAAGGCGTTCTTGAGCACCGAGTAGGCGCGCTCGGACTTGGTGATGACCATGACGCCGGAGGTACCGACGTCGAGCCGCTGCACGATGCCCTGCCGCTCGGGTGCCCCGCTGGTGGAGATCCGGTAGCCCGCGCCGGCGAGGTGGCCGACCACGGTGGGCCCCGACCACCCCGGCGAGGGGTGTACGGCGACCCCGACCGGCTTGTCGATCACCACGATCGAGTCGTCGTCGTGGAGGATCGTGATGCCCTCGACGACCTCGGCCCTGACCTCCAGCGGGTCGGCCTCGACCGGGATGTCGACGTCGAGCATGGCCCCGGCGTGCACGCGGTCGCTCTTGCCCACGGGCGCCTCGTCGACCTGCACGTGCCCCGAGGCGATGAGGTCG